>NZ_JAIVFN010000156.1 GCF_030015065.1 Xanthobacter autotrophicus
GTGCTGGGCGGGAGAGCCCCATCTCCATCCTCCCGCGGGGAACCCTCTCCCGCTTGCGGGGGAGGGCAGGGAGGGGGCGGGCGCTCTCCCTCGGGAGCCCGCTCGGAAGGATGCCCCAGGCCGGTGCGACTTCGCCCGGCGCGCTTCGTTGCAGCCGGCCGGGACACGCCTTCCCACGCCCCAAACTGAAAACCTGCCCTATGGGCATCTGTGCCATGACAGTGCCGTGTTCCGCCAGAATACTGACGCGGCTGGCAGCGGCGTTCGCCTGAGCTGCCCTCATCCCAAATCCGGGCTGGAGCGCGCGTTCGGCGCGAGACGCCCCTTTGCCCGACGGAGGACAACCCTTGCCCCACGAAACGCCGCTGATTGCGACACTCGTCGGGGCCTTCGTCCTCGCCTTCGTCTTCGGCGCCGTCGCCCAGCGCTTCAAGCTGTCGCCGCTGGTGGGCTATCTCCTCGCCGGCGTCATGGTGGGGCCCTTCACCCCCGGCTTCGTCGCCGACCAGCACATGGCGCTGGAACTGGCCGAGATCGGCGTCATCCTGCTGATGTTCGGCGTCGGCCTGCATTTCTCGCTGAGCGACCTGTTGTCGGTGAAGGCCATCGCCATTCCCGGCGCGGTGCTCCAGATCGGCGTCGCTACCCTCATGGGCATCGGCCTCGCCTACGGGCTGGGCTGGGGGCTGGGCACCGGCATCGTGTTCGGCCTCGCTTTGTCGGTGGCGAGCACCGTGGTGCTGCTGCGGGCGCTCCAGGAGCGGCGCATGGTGGAAAGCGAGCAGGGCCGCATCGCGGTGGGCTGGCTCATCGTGGAAGACCTCGCCATGGTGCTGGCGCTGGTGCTGCTGCCCGCCCTCTCGGGTGCGCTGGGCGGGCGGGTGGTGACCACCCCCACCACCGAATGGCTGGGCGGGGAAGATGTGTGGGTGACGCTGGGCATCACGCTCGCCAAGGTGGCGGGCTTCGTGGTGCTGATGCTGGTGGTGGGCCGGCGCGTCATTCCCGGCATCATGCACTGGGTGGCGCATATCGGCTCGCGCGAATTGTTCCGCCTCGCGGTGCTGGCCATCGCGCTGGGCGTCGCCTTCGGCTCGGCCAAGCTGTTCGGCGTGTCGTTCGCGCTGGGCGCCTTCTTCGCCGGCATGGTGCTGAGCGAATCCCCCCTCTCCCACCGCGCGGCGGAAGAGACGCTGCCCCTGCGCGACGCCTTCGCCGTGCTGTTCTTCGTCTCCGTGGGCATGCTGGTGGACCCGTCCATCGTCATCAAGAGCCCGATGGCGCTCGTCATCACCGTGCTGATCGTGCTCATCGGCAAGTCGCTGGCCGCCTTCCTGCTGGTGCGGGCGTTCGGCTACGGCAACGTCACGGCGCTCACCATCTCCGCCTCGCTGGCGCAGATCGGCGAGTTCTCCTTCATCCTGGTGGCACTGGGCGTGGACCTGAACCTGCTGCCGGAGGAAGGCCGCGACCTCATCCTCGCGGCGGCCATCGTCTCCATCCTCGCCAATCCCTTCTTCTTCCTGGCGTTGGACCGCTACCGGGCGAAGACCGCCGTTCCCGCTTCCGCCGCCCCGCCCGAGGCCGACGCCGCCCCGGCCAGGAAGGCGCCGCCGCCGGCGCCCACCCTGCCGGTGACCACCCAGCAGGCCCACACGGTGCTGGTGGGCTATGGCCGGGTCGGCCATCTGGTGGCGGACGGGCTGAAGGCCGCCGGCCTGCCCTTCCTCGTGGTGGAGGACCAGGAGGGCCGGGTCGAGGAGCTGAAGCGCCTGGGCCTCGAGGTGGTGGACGCCAACGCCGCCTCCCCCGCCGCCATCGCCGCCGCCAACGTCGCCGGGGCGAAGCGGCTCATCCTCGCCATTCCCGACGGCTTCGAGGCCAGCGGCGTGCTGCGCAAGGCCCGCCAGCTCAATCCCGGCATCGAGATCATCGCCCGCGCCCATTCGGACGCGGAGGTGGAGCACCTGCGCCAGGGCGGCGCCAACTTCATCATCATGGGCGAGCGCGAGGTGGCGCGCGGCATGCTCGCCCACGTGCTGGACCGCAGCGCCGCCGACCTCGCCGCCGCCGTGGAGGCCGCGGGGATCGTTGCCCCCGACATCGCGGCGGGGGCGTCCCCGGTAGCGCCGGTTTCAGAAATCGAGGTGAGCGTGGTGACGCTTCCGGCCGCACCCCACCCGGCGACCGCGACAGGCGAGACGATATCGGGCGCGACGCCCTCCCCCGCCATGGTGCCGGCCGACGGCGCGGCCCCTGCGGCAACGCAGCCGCCCCCTTCGGCCCCGGAATCCGCCGCCGGGACGGTTGCCGCCCTTGCGGAGAGCGCCGCGCCGGAGCAAAACGGAAAAGGGTAGGTCAGCTTAAATGCGAATAAGTTGCAATTGCATCTGGAGCGGCTTACCTTTGCAAATGGATCGCAAATTGGTGCGATGATTTCATTGGAGCGCGGCTTCATGCGCTGCCCTGACTGTTTTTCGGCCGTCATCCCGGCCCGTTCGTTGGCTCGTTCCCTGAGCGGCATTTGCGGCCGTGCATTTTCAGCGGCCGGTCTTCTGTCTCTCGCCGTCCTCGTGGCGGCGTCCCTGTCGTCCGCCGGCCCGGCGCGGGCCGCGGACAAGCTGAAGGTGATCACCACCTTCACCGTCATCGCCGACATGGCGAAGAACGTGGCCGGCGATGCCGCGCAGGTGGATTCCATCACCAAGCCCGGCGCCGAGATCCACAATTACCAGCCCACCCCCGGCGACCTCATCAAGGCCCAGGGCGCGAACCTGATCCTGTGGAACGGCCTCAACCTCGAACTGTGGTTCGAGAAGTTCTTCAGCCGCCTGAAGGGCGTGCCGAGCGCGGTGGTCTCCGACGGCGTGGCGCCCATGGGCATCACCGAGGGCCCCTACAGCGGCAAGCCCAACCCCCATGCCTGGATGTCCCCCGCCGCGGCCCTCGTCTACGTGGACAACATCCGCGATGCGCTGGTGAAATACGACCCGGCCAACGCCGCCGCCTACACCGCCAATGCCGAGGCCTACAAGGCGAAGATCACCGCCACCATCGCCCCCATCCGCGCCGAGCTCTCGAAGGTGCCGCAGGACCAGCGCTGGCTCGTCACCAGCGAGGGCGCCTTCAGCTATCTGGCGCGGGATTTCGACCTGAAGCCGCTCTATCTGTGGCCCATCAACGCCGACCAGCAGGGCACGCCCCAGCAGGTGCGCCGGGTGGTGGACCGCATGAAGGCGGACAAGATCCCCGTCATCTTCTCCGAGAGCACCATCTCGGCCGAGCCGGCCAAGCAGGTGGCGCGGGAGACGGGCGCCCGCTATGGCGGCGTGCTCTATGTGGATTCGCTGAGCGACGCCCAAGGCCCGGTGCCCACCTATCTCGATTTGCTGCGCGTCACCTCCGCCACCATCGCGGCGGGCCTCACCGGGGGGGCGCCGCGATGAATGCCCCCCTCGCCCCCCTCACCGCCGAGACCGGAGCCGCCGGCGCCGGCCTCGACGTTTCCCACGTCACCGTCACCTATCGCAACGGCCATACCGCCCTGCGCGATGCCAGCTTCAAGATCCCCACCGGCACCATCACCGCGCTGGTGGGGGTGAACGGCTCCGGCAAGTCCACTTTGTTCAAGACCATCATGGGCTTCCTCTCGGCGGCGAAGGGCTCCGTGACCATCCTCGGCATGAGCGTCGCCGAGGCTCTGAAGCGCAACGTGGTAGCCTATGTGCCCCAGTCCGAGGAGGTGGACTGGAGCTTCCCGGTGCTGGTGGAGGACGTGGTGATGATGGGCCGCTACGGCCACATGAACCTGCTGCGCATGCCCCGCCGCGCCGACCATGAGGCGGTGACGGCGGCGCTCACCCGCGTCAACATGCTGGAGTTCCGCAAGCGCCAGATCGGCGAACTGTCCGGCGGGCAGAGGAAGCGCGTGTTCCTCGCCCGGGCGCTGGCGCAGGACGCCCGCGTGATCCTGCTCGACGAGCCCTTCACCGGCGTGGACGTGAAGACCGAGGACGCCATCATCGCCCTGCTGAAGGCCCTGCGCGACGAGGGCCGGGTGATGCTGGTCTCCACCCACAATCTCGGCTCGGTGCCGGAATTCTGCGACCGCACGGTGCTCATCAAGGGCACGGTGCTGGCCTATGGCCTCACCTCCGAAATCTTCACCCAGGCCAATCTGGAGAAGGCCTTCGGCGGCGTGCTGCGCCATTTCGTGCTGGACGAGAGCCACGCCGCCACCCCTGGCACGGTGGGCGTCCTGACCGACGACGAGCGCCCCCTCGTGCTGTACAAGGACCGCCCCGCCGCCAGCGGCACCGCCGGCTCCTCCGAGGGGATCGGGTGATGGCCCTCCTCCTCGAACCCTTCGGCTACTCCTACATGGTCAACGCCATGTGGGTGAGCGCGCTGGTGGGGGCGGTGTGCGCCTTCCTGTCCGCCTTCCTCATGCTGAAGGGCTGGTCGCTCATCGGCGATGCGCTGTCCCACGCCATCGTGCCGGGGGTGGCGGGGGCCTACATGCTGGGCCTGCCCTTCTCCCTGGGCGCCTTCTTCTCCGGCGCGCTGGCCGCCGGCGCCATGCTGTTTCTGCAGGAGCGCACCAAGCTGAAGGAAGACGCCGTCATCGGCCTCATCTTCACGTCCTTCTTCGGGCTCGGCCTGTTCATGGTTTCGCTCTCGCCCACCTCGGTGAACGTGCAGACCATCGTGCTCGGCAACATCCTCGCCATCTCGCCCGCCGACACCCTACAACTGGCGCTCATCGGCTTCGTCTCGCTGGCGCTTCTTCTGGTGTTCTGGAAGGACCTGATGGTCACCTTCTTCGACGAGAGCCACGCCCGCTCCATCGGCCTCAACCCCACCTTCCTGAAGATCATGTTCTTCACGCTGCTGTCGGCCTGCACGGTGGCGGCGCTGCAGACGGTGGGGGCCTTCCTCGTCATCGCCATGGTGGTGACGCCGGGGGCCACCGCCTATCTTTTGACCGACCGCTTCCCCCGCCTCATCGCCCTGTCGGTTCTGATCGGCGCGGGCACGAGCTTCGTCGGCGCCTATCTCTCCTATTTCCTCGACGGGGCGACGGGGGGCATCATCGTGGTGCTCCAGACGCTGATCTTTCTCACCGCCTTCGTGTTCGCGCCCAAGCACGGGCTTTTGGCGGCGCGGCGGCAGGCGGCGGCCGCCCTGCGCGAAGGCGCGGGAGCCTCCTCATGAGCGGGCTCCTCGCGACGCTGGCGCTGCCCTTCCAATTCGATTTCATGCAGAGCGCGCTGGTGATCTCGGCGCTGGTGGCGGTGCCCATGGCGCTGCTCTCCTGCTTTTTGGTGCTGAAGGGCTGGTCGCTGATGGGGGACGCCGTCTCCCACGCCGTGCTGCCCGGCGTGGTGCTGGCCTATATGGCCGGCCTGCCTCTGGCCTTCGGCGCCTTCGTGGCCGGCATGGTGTGCGCGCTGGGCACCGGGTATCTCAAGGCCAACAGCCGCATCAAGGAAGACACGGTGATGGGCGTGGTCTTCTCCGGCATGTTCGGGCTGGGGCTGGTGCTCTACACCAAGATCCAGTCGGACGTGCATCTCGACCACATCCTGTTCGGCGACATGCTGGGCGTGAACTGGGGCGACATCGCCGAAAGCGCGGCCATCTGCGGCCTCGTCACCCTCGCGCTGCTGGCCAAATGGCGCGATTTGCTGCTGAACGCGTTCGATCCGGCGCAGGCGAAGGCGGTGGGCCTGCGGGTGGGGCTGCTGCATTACGGGCTGCTGGTGATGCTCTCGCTGACCATCGTCGCGGCGCTCAAAGCCGTGGGCATCATCCTCGCCGTGTCGCTTCTGATCGCGCCGGGGGCCATCGCCTTCCTCGTCACCCGGCGCTTCGGCTGGATGCTGGTGGTGGCGGTGCTGGTGGCGGTGGGCTGCGCGCTTTGCGGCGTCTACCTCTCCTTCTTCCTCGATTCGGCGCCGGCCCCCACCATCGTGCTCTTGATGACGGCGGTGTTTGTGGCGGCGTTCGTGGGAGTGCGGGTGAAGGCCGGGCGGGTGGAAGGGGTGGCGGGGTGAGACCCTCAACGGAGGGCTTTCATAATCGAAACGCGCCACAAAGGCGGAACGATAAGTGACTTTGAACAGACCTAATCAATCCTGAACGGAACGCGACGTTCCTCAGTCCTCGGGCACGCCAGCCTTCGCCTTCTGCACAGCAATTTCCATGGCAGCGATCTCCTCGTCCGTCAGTTCCGTGAACTGAGCCCTCTTTGCCAATGACAACCGGCCACCGTTCTGGAGCATGAGCCGGATCAGAAGGGATGCGCGACGGTCCGGCATGTCGACGATGTCGCGAACCGACTCGAACGCACGGTCGAAGACCTCAAGGAAGCCGAGTTCTTCCTTCAGGTCGATCTGAACCGTGTCTACGACCCGATCATAGAGGTATTCAACAACCGATGTCGCATCGAAAAAGCGAAAGAAGGGTGCGGTGTCGTTGTGGACGACGATCTCCCGCTCCGCGGTCCATGCCCAGTCGGTCAAAGCGAGCAGGGGCTGCGAGAAGCTCTCCAGCACCTCATCATAGCCCCGCTGGTCCCGGATGATCGCCGCGGATACCGGAAAGATCACACCGCCGGGGCTGAAGCCCGTCCGGCTCAGCACATGGTGGATCATGAAGCGGTGGATGCGCCCGTTGCCATCCTCGAACGGATGAATGAAGACGAAGGCAAACGCGGTGACAGCAGCCGCCACGACCGGGTCAACGCCCCCCGCCATGAGGCGCCGCGCCAGATCCATCCAGCCTTCCATGAGCGCTGGCACGTCCTGCGGACGCGGGCAGATGAAGTGGACATCCTCCCGGAAGTCCACGGTCGTCGAGCCGACGAAGTTCTGGAAGTCGCGCCAGTCGCGGGCCGCATACCTTGGGTCGACAATGGCGTTCTGCAAGTCGACAATCGCCGCTTTGCTGCCGGTGTCGAAGCCCGCCGCCCGGCGCAGCGCCGCGATGAAACGCTCCGCGCGCTGGGGACTTGGGTTTTCGCCCTCGATAGCGAAGGAGGAGCGGGTCTCCTTAGTATAGAGATAGGTGACCGCGCGGGCGAGCAAGGCAGGGTCGTAGCTCTCCACCAATGTCCGCGCTTCCGCGTCCACATGGAGGGCCATCCGCTCCAGCAGGCGTTGGGTCCGGCGCACCGTCGGACAACATGCCGGTGTCCCGAGCAAATTGTCGGCCACGCGGTGCCGCTGCGAATTCCGCCGCTCGCCAGTGATATGCTTTTTCTCATCGAGCGCGAAGACGTAGTTGCCCGTGGTGACGTCGGGCAGATCGAGCTGCCGGCCGAGAAAGTGCTCGTAGAAAAACCAGGCCCGCCGGGCATAGGCGCCCGTGGGCTCGGCACGAACCCAGTTCTCGATTGTTTCCGGCGGCATGGCTGCAAGGGCGCCGACGAGGATGCGCAGATCCGCAGGCTCGTAGCGCAAGGCAAAGCGCAGGTTTGCGACCGGATCGTCGCCCGTCGCGTAGGACCGGGGATAGAATTCAATAATGCGGCGGCCTGATACTTCCCTGCGCCGGGCGCCCGCCACGGCGTAGCTCTCCGTGAAAGGAGGCGGAACGCGTAACCCGAAATGCGTGCGCAGCCACGCATGACCGATCAGGGCATCGCTGTTTTCACGAAAGGCATCACTCATTCAAAAAAGCTTATCAGCATAAAAAATTGATTACAATTTCGTCCTCACGTCCAAAAACGCATAACATGTGGCGCTGTGGGGCGTTTCACCCCCGGCGTGGGCCCACTTGACGCC
>NZ_JAIVFN010000157.1 GCF_030015065.1 Xanthobacter autotrophicus
GGCGGGATCAGGCCGGGTCGAAAGAGTGGATTTCGAGCAGCATGTAGCCCTTATCCGACACATCTGTCGCCGCTTCTTGTGCCCCAGCAGGGCGACGAACGGCTCCAGAAACACCCCCCAGCGCCTCATCCCAGATCGCCATGGCCTGCGCTCCAATCCGCGCGCAAACCTCAACACAGCAGCGTTATCAATCCGTTAATCCGCCAAAGTAGGGATAGAATTTCCACCTGGGTCATGGCTCGTCTCCATGACGGGCGCCGGGAGCCTCTCTCCCAGCCGCAACCCGTCATGGAGATCGAAGAAGCACTTTAACTCTCGCGCGGCGCGGGACCGACTCAGTCATCCGCGGTTCCGCTTGTAGCGATCACAGCAAGATCCTTCGAGGTTTCAATGGTCATTTCCCCTCGGCCCGACGCTCGCTGTATCGGCTTGTGAAATAATCCGTCCGTCCTCGCAGAAGCAGCGTGAACTTCATCAGTTCCTCCATGACGTCCACCATCCGGTCGTAATACGATGAGCGCTTCATTCGGCCTGCTTCGTCGAACTCCTGGAAGGCCTTCGCCGCCGACGACTGGTTGGGAATGGTCACCATGCGCATCCAGCGGCCGAGCACCCGCAGGGCGTTCACAGCGTTGAAGGACTGCGATCCGCCGGAGACCTGCATCACAGCCAGCGTCTTGCCCTGGGTCGGGCGCACCGAGCCGATTTCGAGAGGGATCCAGATCCAGTCGATCTGGCTCTTGAAGATGGAGGTGTGGTGCCGTGCCGTTCCGGACTGCACCACATCTGACCTTCTGACCACGTCGGGAGGGTGCGCAATTCCTGCACCTTGGGGTGGTCGGCTGCACAGCCGTCGGGCTGGGGCAGACCGGCGGGATCGAAGATGCGGGTTTCGGCTCTCATGTGGGTCAGAAGGCGCGCAGCCTCTTCCGCGAGAAGCCGGCTGTAGGAGCGTTCCCGCAGCGACCCGTAAAGCAGCAGGATCCGCGGCGGTGGGTCACGCCCGTGGTCGGACGAAACTTCGTGGCATCGGGAATGTCGAAATAGGCTTCATCAAGGGCGGGAAAACTCAATGCATTCAAATCAGGGATGGTGATGCCAACTCAAGGGACGCGATCATCGTCGCGGCGCGATAGCAGCGCGGCGGTCCAGAAGGCTGCCGCCAGCAGGACGCCTCCCGCGACCATGGCGGATAGGACGGGGCCGTAGGACTGGGATTGCGCCCAGAGGAGTGCGGCACCGGCTGGTGCCAAAGCCCGCGCGAGCATCGCGGGCGCCGCCAGCGCGCCGTTCACAGCGCCATAGGCCTGCCGGGTCAGCATTTCCGGCACGGCGAGCCCGCGCACGATGGTCATGATGCCGTTGGCGCTGCCGTAGAGCGCCACGATTGCCGCCACCAGGGCAAAGCTGGGTGGCAGCCACGCCAAGGCGAGAATGGCAACCGGAAAGGCCAGGACCGCACAACTGCCGATGAGCCGCACCGGAGCGCGCGGCGCGAACACCGAGATGGCGATCCGCCCCGCAACCTGGGTTGGGCCGATGATGGCCATGGCCAGCACCACGCTCCCCGGCGTGAAGCCGCGCTCCAGCAGCAGGGGGTAGAGGTGGAAGGTGAAGGCCGAGAAGGTGGCGGCATAGGCGGTGAACGCAACCGCGAGGGCCCAGAAGGTTGGCCGGCGGGCGACACGCCCCATGACCTGCCACAAGGTGACGGCTCCTGACAGCGCAAGAGCATGGGCCGGCGATGCGGCATGGTCGGCCGCAGGCCGGATCACCGCCGCATAAAGCGGCGCGCAAACCACGAGGTTCACGGCGCCAAGCACCACCAGCGCGCCGCGCCAGCCCACCATATCCAGCAGGATCTGGATCAGCGGAATGAAGACCGTGGAGGCGAAACCGCCCCACAAGGTGAGCGCTGTGATGCCGGCCCGGGCGCCGGCCGCTCCGGTCCTGCGCGCCACGACCGCGAACGCCGGCTCATAAAGGGTTGCCGCCTGGAGGATGCCGATGGCGGCCATCAGGCCATAGAACAGCCAGAGCTGCTGCACCTGCGACCAGGCCAGGAGGCAGAGGCCGGCGAGGCCCGCTCCCGCCGCCATCACCCACCTGCCGTGGCCTTTGTCGATGGCGGCGCCCACGGGGAAGGCCGCAATGCCCCCGAGGGCGAGGCCGAGCGTCGCGGCGCCGAACAGATCCGGTTTCGACCAGCCGAGATCGCGCTCCATGGCCTCGGCCATCAGGGGAAAGCTGTAATAGAGCGATCCCCAGGAACAGATCTGGCCGATGCCGAGGCCGGTGATGAACAGGCTGCGCCCCGAGAGCGGGCGCGCCGGCGCCTGTTGCGCGAGCTCGCCGCTCAGGCCGCTGGTCACGCGGCCGTACCGCAGCAGGGGCGCGCTTCGGCCTGCGTCGGGGCGATATCGCAGCCGCAGCCGTCCTCGCCTTCCGCCTTGGCCTGGGCATCGTCCGCGCAGCAGGCATCGGCGTCCCGAGGCGCAGGCCCTCCACAGCAGCCGGACGCCCCTGCCGTCAGCGGCGCGGCGCTACACACCCCGGTCTCCGGCAACACCAGATGGACGCGCCGCGCCGCTTCGTGGTCGCCTGCGATCTCCGCCGCGATGGAGCGGACCTGCTCGTAGCCCGTCGCCATAAGGAAGGTGGGCGCGCGGCCGTAGGACTTGGAGCCAACGATGTAGAAGCCAGGCTCGGGGTGGGCGAGTTCCACCGCGCCGTGGGGCGGGACCGTGCCGCACGAATGCAGGTTCGGGTCGATCAGCGGCGCGAGGGCTGGCGGCGCCTCGACGGCGGGGTCGAGGGCGATGCGCACCTCGCGCAGCAAGGCAAGGTCGGGGCGAAAGCCAGTGGCCACCACGATCCGGTCCACGGTCCCGGTCCAGGGTTTCGCGCCGAGACGGCCGGACACGTCCAGCCCCGCCGCGCCACTGACAATCCGCTCCGCCGCGAACGGCGCGAGGACATCGAGCCGACCGGCGGCGATGGCCTGCGTCGCCGCAAGGCTGAGGGCTCCGCGGGCGGGCAGCGCATCGTTGAGGCCGCCGCCCAGCAGCTTCTCGATGCGGTTGCGCCGAAGCGCCCAGGTGACGCGGGTGGCCGGCTCCGTCTCCTGCAGGCGGAGAAGGTCGAGCACCACATTGATGGCCGAATGGCCGGAGCCCACCACCAGCACGTGCCGGCCGGCATAGGTCTCGCGTTCGGCGCCCGCCACGTCGGGAATGCCGTAGGCGATATGCGCTGCTGCCTCTTCCTCACCGGGCACCGGCAGGCCGTCCGCGCCCATGGGGTTGGGCTGGGTCCAGGTGCCGGAGGCGTCGATGACGGCACGGGCGAGCGCGCGCTGCTCGGCCCTATCCGCGTCGCGCCAGCGGATCTCGAACGGCGTGTTCGCACGCCCCTCCGATGACATCTTGTCGAGGCCGTGACGGGCGATGGCGGTCACCTGCGCCCCGAACCGCAGGTGCGGCGCGAGGGCGGGATGAGCCGCCAACGGCTCAAGATAGCGGCGCACGATCTCCCCGCCGAGCGGCAGGGCCTTGGGGTTGGGCGCGCTCCAGCCGGTTGCCTCCAGCAACGTGCGGGCGGCCTCGTCGATGTTGTAGCCCCAGGGCGAGAACACCCGCACATGGCCCCATGCCTTGAGCGACGTGCCGGCGCCGGCTCCGCGCTCGAAGACGAGGGGCGTCAGGCCGCGGGCCAGAAGATGCGCCGCGGCGGCAAGCCCCACCGGGCCGGCTCCGATGATTGCGACGGGTAGCGATCCGGTCATGACGGCAGACTCCGATGGTCGATCCATTGATGAGCAATGCTTGAGGGCAAATGAAGAGCGCTCAGGTGCAGCATCCCCCGGGGCTCCCGTCCCCGCCCGGCGCGCCGGCGATCATCTTCTCAGCGTCGACCAGACAGCGAGTCACGTCCATCCAGGCCTCCACCGCCACCTTGAAGGCGGCGCGGCCCTTGTCGGTGAGGGTGTAGACCTTGCGCTCGCGGCCCGAGACCACCTCGCTTGCCGCGCTGACGTAGCCGCCCTCCTCGAACTCCCGCAGCACCGGATAGATGGTGCCCTCGGTGGGGGAGCAACAGCCGTTGGTGGTGGCCTCCACCGCCCGTGCCACGTCGTATCCGTGCATGGGCCGCTGGTGCAGCACGCACAGGATGAAGAACTTGGACAGGCTCATCTTGATGGTGCCGTTCCAATAGGCCCGGCTGAGGAAATCGGGCCCTGGCCGCGGCACCGATGCGGGCGAAGGCGGAGTGGCCGGGGGGGCGGATGGAGCGGTTCGAGACATGCGGGAAGGCTATGCATTGACCATTGATGCGTCAACCCTCAACGTATGTTTGAAAGCGCTCCCTTCAGCAAACGCGCCGGCCCTCGGCATTGATCACGACCTCGCCATCCTCCTTCGCGAACGGCCCCGTCTGCGGCGCGGGTAGAATGTCCAGCACCCGTTCCGACGGCCGGCACAGCCGCACGCCGAGCGGCGTGAACACGAAGGGCCGGTTGATGAGGATGGGATGGACCATCATGGCGTCGAGGAGCGCGTCGTCGGTGATAGCGGGATCGTCAAGACCGAGTTCGGCATAGGGTGTGCCCTTCTGCCGGGTTGCGGCGCGCACCGTGAGGCCCGCCGCGGCGATGGCGGCGGCGACCTCCCCCCGCGCGGGCGGGGTCCTGAGATATTCGACGATCTTCGGCTCGATGCCGGCATTGCGGATCATGGCGAGGGTGTTGCGCGAGGTGCCGCAGGCCGGATTGTGCCAGATGGTGACAGGGGCTGGCTCGGTCATCGTTCAGGCTCCGAAGATCAGATGATGGCGTGGCGGACCTTGGCGGACACCCATTCGCTCACCACCACCGTGGCGAGGATCACCATCAGGATCAGCGTCACCTGCGGCCACGCCAGCGTATTGAGCGAGCTTTCCAGGTTGAGCCCGATGCCGCCCGCGCCCACCAGGCCGAGGACGGTGGATTCGCGGATGTTGATGTCCCAGCGGAACACGCTGATGCCGGCAAAGGCGGGCATGATCTGCGGCACGATCCCGTAGGCAAGCGTCTGGGCGCCCGAGGCGCCGGTGGCGCGGATCGCCTCCACCTGGCCTTCGTCGATCTCCTCAATGGCCTCGTACAGGAGCTTGCCGATGAAGCCGATGGACCTCAGCGCGATGGCGACGATGCCGGCCAGCACGCCGGGCCCCAGGATCGCCACCAGCAGCAGCGCCCAGATGATGGAATTGATGGAGCGCGAGGCCACGATGACGAACAGCGCCAAGGGTCGCACGAAGGCTACGCTGGGCGTGGTGTTGCGCGCCGCGAGGAAGGCCACCGGCACCGACAGCACGATGGCGGCGAGCGTGCCGAGGGTTGCGATGTTCAGCGTGTCCCAAAGCGGCTTGAGCAGCGCGGGAAAATAGGACCAGCGCGGCGGCACCATGCGCGCGCCGATGTCGGCGGCCTGGGTGGGGGCATCCCACACGAAGGCCCAGATGGTGCCCTGCGTCATCACCCGCCAGCAGAACACGGTGAAGGCCACGGCGAGAAGCCAGCCGAACCACACGGCGATCTGCCCGCGCGGGGTGCGGCGCTGCCAGGACCTGAGGCCTTCGGGAAGGGCTGTGACGGGCATTATTTCACCCGCCCGCGGATCAGGCCGGAGACATATTCGCTCGCCATGACGATGGCGATGATGAGGATGAGGATGGCGGCGGCGCTGTCGAATTCGTAGCGGTCGATGGCGGTGTTCAGCGTGGCGCCGATGCCGCCGGCGCCCACGATCCCCACCACGGCGGATTCGCGGAAATTGATGTCGAGCCGGTAGAGCGACAGCCCCAGCAGGCGCGGGGCCACCTGGGGCAGCACGCCAAAGGCGATCAGCGACGGCCACGGCGCACCGGTGGCGCGGATCGCCTCCACGGGAGCTGGGTCGATGTCCTCGATGTCCTCGGCCAGCAGCTTGGAGAGAAAGCCGATGGTGGCGAACGACAAGGTGAGGAAGCCGGCGAACGGGCCGAAGCCCACCATGGCCACCAGCAGAATGGCGACGATGATCTCCTGCAGGGAGCGCGACACCGCTATGATGGACCGGCAGACGTAATAGACGGGGCGCGGCACAACGTTGCGGGCGGCACCGATGCCGATGGGCACCGAGATGGCGATGCCCATCACGGTGGAGGTCACCGTCATGGTCAGGCTCTCGATCATGCCCTGGACGATGTCGTCCCAGCGCCTCGAGAAATTCGGCTCCAGGAAGCCGGAGACGAAGCGCAGGCCGCGCGCCCAGCCGTCCGAGAGGCGGGCCCAATTGACCTCCACGCTGCCGAGGGCCAGCGCCAGATAGAGCGCCGCGCCAACGAGCAGCGCATAGCGCAGATAAGGATTGGCAATGAGCGGCGGCGGGCGCCAGCGGCGCGCCGGGGCGTGGGCCGCGCTCACAGCGCCCTCGCGGCGGCGGGCGTCGCCTGCGCCCGCAGGACGCGGACAGCATCCTGCGCGGCGGCCTCCTCTGCCGCATCGTCCTCCACCTCGCGGATCGTGCGCGACCAGTCCTCTTCGCCATAGATGGCGGTGAGGGCGGCGGTGTCGAGGGCCTCCGGGGACCCGTCGAACACCACGCGCCCGGCTTTCAGGCCGATGATGCGCTGGACGAACATCTGCGCCAGCGCCACGTCGTGGATGTTGACGATGGCCGCCAGCTGCCGCTCGGCGCACACCTCGACGATGAGGCGCATGATCTGGCGCGAGGTCTTGGGATCGAGGCTGGCGGTGGGCTCGTCCACCAGCAGGATGTCCGGCTCCTGCACGAGGGCGCGGGCGATGCCGACGCGCTGGCGCTGGCCGCCGGAGAGCTCGTCGGCGCGCTTGTCCACATGGTCGAGAAGGCCGACACGCTCCAGCACGGCGAAGGCCCGGTCCATGTCGGCCTGGGGAAACCGGCGCAGGAAGGCGCGCCAGAAGCCCACATAGCCGAGCCGCCCGGAGAGCACGTTCTCCATGACGGTGAGGCGTTCCACCAGGGCATATTCCTGGAAGATCATGCCCATGCGCCGCCGCGCCCGCCGCAGGCCGGCGCCGCCGAGGCGGGTGATCTCGGTATCGCCGAGGCGGATGGAGCCGGACGTGGGCTCCACCAGCCGGTTGACGCAGCGGATGAGGGTGGACTTGCCGGCACCGGAGGGGCCGATCAACCCCACCACCTGGCCGGCGGGGATGCCGAGCGAGACATCGTCGAGGGCCTTGTCCCCCTTGGCGTAGCGCTTGGACAGGCCGGCGATGGTCAGCATCCCGCAGTCTTTCTCTCGCCGGAGCTTACTTGCAGGCGTAGCTCACGCCCATGGCGTCGTCGATCTGGCGCACCACCGCCCAGGTCTCCTTGAACGTGATGGGGATGAACTTCTCCTGCGGCGGCTCGGCGGACTTGAACTCGTTCTGCAGGCCGGTGCCCTCCCAGTTGAAGCTGAAGAACGCCTCTTTCACCTTTGCCGCCAGCTCCGGCTTCAGGTTGTAGACATAGCCGTAGCCGGTGGTGGGGAAGGTCTGCGACTTGTAGATGGTCACCACCTGCTCGGGCTTGATGACGCCGCGGGCAATCATGCGCTTTGAGGTGGTCCCGGTTTGGCGGACAGATTGGCGGCTTTGCTAAGCTTGGTTCTGGTGTGCGTTACGCCGCCATGTCGATGCCGTCGCAGGCCGTATGGACCTCCTCCGGCGTTCTGCCGCCGAGGGC
>NZ_JAIVFN010000158.1 GCF_030015065.1 Xanthobacter autotrophicus
GGGTTGGGGAGGGGGCAGAGCCGTGCCAAGAGGCAGCGGCGGCATCCGAATGAAAACACCGTTGCCCCCACCCTGCCCTCCCCCGCAAGCGGGAGAGGGTTCCCAGCGGCTTCCGGTCGACCACGACAGCAAACAGGCCCGGAAAATGAAAAGGACCGGAACACCGTCCGGTCCCTTCGCTTGGCACCCCGCACAGCCCCGCCTCAGGCCCGGCCGAACACCCGGGTGAAGATGGTATCCACATTCTTCAGGTGGTAGCCGAGATCGAACTTCTCGTTGATGTCGTCTTCCGAGAGATATTTGCGCACGTCCGCGTCGGCGAGGAGGAAGGTGCGGAAGTCGCCCTCCCCGCGCCAGACCCGCATGGCGTTGCGCTGGACCAGGCGATAGCTGTCCTCGCGGCTCGCGCCCTTCTGGGTCAGCGCCAGCAGCACCCGCTGGGAGTGGATGAGGCCCCCCAGCTTGTCCATGTTCTTCTGCATGTTCTCGGTGTGGACCACCAGCTTGTCCATCACGCCGGTGAGGCGCGCCAGGGCGAAGTCCAGCGTCACCGTGGCGTCGGGGCCGATCATGCGCTCCACGGAGGAGTGGGAGATGTCCCGCTCGTGCCACAGGGCCACGTTCTCCATGGCCGGCAGGGCATAGGCGCGCACCATGCGGGCAAGGCCGGTGAGATTCTCCGTGAGCACCGGGTTGCGCTTGTGGGGCATGGCCGAGGAGCCCTTCTGCTCGGGGGAGAAATACTCCTCCGCCTCCAGCACCTCGGTGCGCTGGAGATGGCGCACCTCAGTGGCGAGCCGCTCCACGGAAGACGCCACCACGCCCAGCACCGCGAAGAACATGGCGTGCCGGTCGCGCGGGATCACCTGGGTGGAGACGGTCTCCACGCTCAGCCCCAGCTTTGCCGCCACATGGGCTTCCACGCGCGGATCCACATGGGCGAACGTGCCCACCGCACCGGAGATGGCGCAGGTGGCGACCTCGGCGCGGGCGGCCACGAGCCGGGCGCGGGAGCGCTGGAACTCAGCCGCCGCGATGGCGAGCTTCACGCCGAAAGTGGTGGGCTCGGCATGGATGCCGTGGGAGCGGCCCACCGTGGGGGTCAGCTTGAACTCGAACGCCCGGCGCTCCAGCACCTTCAGCAGCGCATCCACGTCGGCGATGAGCAGGTCGCAGGCGCGGGACAGCTGCACCGCGAGGCAGGTGTCCAGCACGTCGGACGAGGTCATGCCCTGGTGCACGAAGCGCGCCTCGGGGCCCACGAACTCGGCGAGGTGGGTGAGGAAGGCGATGACGTCGTGCTTCACCTCGCGCTCGATGGCGTCGATGCGGTCCACGTCGAACTCGGCCTTGCCGCCCAGCTCCCAGATCTTGGCCGCGGCCTCCCTCGGCACGATGCCGAGGTCCGCCATGGCGTCGGCGGCATGGGCCTCGATCTCGAACCAGATGCGGAAGCGGGCTTCCGGGGACCAGATGGCGGCCATTTCCGGCCGGCTGTAACGCGGGATCATATGCGGATGCTCGTCATATTGGGCAGGCGAGCGCTCTAGCAGAAAGGCGGGCCGGCGGGTAGCCGCCGCGCGAACATGGAGCCTGCCAAACCCGTGCGGTGGCGCATCCCGAGGTTTCGGCGGGCCGCTCATCCTTCCTTTACGTGCGCGGCGTCACAATCTCGCCCGCGCCGTTGAGGATAAGCATTTGCCAATCGTCTCACCTGCCGCCGAGAGCCCCGACGTGACCTCCCTTGCTCCGCTTCCCCGCATGCCGGCTCCGGAGCTGGCGGATCGCGCGCCCACCATCCTGGTGTTCGATTCGGGTGTCGGCGGCCTGTCCGTGTTCCGCGAGATCGCCCGGGTGCGGCCCGACGCGCATTTCGTCTATGCCGCCGACGATGCCGCCTTCCCCTATGGCGCCCTCGACGACGAGACGGTGATCCGCCGTGTGGACCACGTGGTCGGCCAGCTGATCGGCGAGGTGAAGCCCGACCTCGTGGTCATTGCCTGCAACACCATCTCCACCCTTGCCCTACCCTCGCTGCGGGCGGGACACCCCACCCTGCCCTTCGTCGGCACGGTACCGGCCATCAAGCCCGCCTGCCTCGCCTCGCGCACGAAGCGCGTCAGCGTGCTCGCCACACCCGGCACGGTGCGGCGCGATTATACCGCCGCCCTGGTGCACGAATTCGCCTCCGGCTGCGACGTGGCGCTGGTGCCCAGCGACCGGCTGGCGGGCCTCGCCGAGGCGGCCATCGCCGGCGACCGCGTGGACGACGCCGACATCGCGGCCGAGATCGCGCCCTGCTTCGTGTCGTCCGGGGGCCGCCGCACCGACACGGTGGTGCTCGCCTGCACCCATTATCCGCTCCTGCTCGACCGGTTCACGCGCCTCGCGCCGTGGCCCGTCACCTTCATCGACCCCGCCCCGGCCATCGCCCGGCGGGTGACCCAGCTCATCGGCACCGACCCCGGCGCGCCGGTGCGGGAGGCGCCGCCCGTCCGCGTGCTCTCGACCCTGCGACCGCTGGAGGCGGCGCGCGTCGCCGCCATCGTCGGCCGCCCGGTGGCCCAGCCGCAGGTTCTGGCACAGGTCGTGGCGCCGCTGGCCCCCGCCAGCTGATCCGGGACAGCCGCCCGCAAACCGTCGCCGCGCCCACCGGGAGACCGCATGACCCTCGCCCTCAACCGACGCGCCTTCACCCTCGGCCTCGCTGGCTCCCTGGCCGGCGCCGGACTTCTGACCGCCGCCCCGGCTTTGGCCCAACAGGCGGCGCAGCCCTTTCCGCGCTGGGTGGAGACCTTCCGCGCCCGGGCCCGCGCGCGGGGGGTCTCGGACGCCACCTACAACCGCGTTTTCAACGGCCTCAAGCCCGACACCGGCGTCTATGCGCAGGATCGCAACCAGGCCGAGTTCACCGAGCAGAGCTGGCAGTATCTCAACCGCCGCGTCTCGGACTGGCGCATCGCCACCGGCAAGCAGCGGGCGCAGCAATATGCCGGCCTGTTCGAGCGCATCGAGAAGGCGTTCGGCGTCGATCGCCGGGTGATGCTCGGCTATTGGGGCATGGAAAGCGCCTTCGGCGACGTGCTCGACAATCCCAAGCACATGAAGCCCGTCTTCCCTTCCCTCGCCGCCCTGGCCTGGGGCGATGCGCGGCGACGCAAATACTGGGAGGCGGAGCTGCTCAACGCCCTCGTCATCGTGGAGCGCGGATGGGGCACGCCGCAGGAGATGACGGGATCGTGGGCGGGGGCCATGGGCCACACCCAGTGGATGCCCGAGGTCTGGCTCAACATGGGCGTGGACTTCGACGGCGACGGGCGCATCTCGCCCTTCGGCAAGCCGGATGACGCGCTGGCCGGCACCGCCAACTATCTGGTGAAGCGCGGCAAGTATCGCCGGGGCGAGCCCTGGGGCTTCGAGGCGAAGCTGCCGGCCGGCTTCAACGCCGATCTCGCCGACAACAAGACCCGCCGGCCCCTCGCCCAATGGGGCGAACTGGGGGTGGTGACGGTGGAGGGCCAGTCGCTCACCGGCTATGACGAGCCGGCGCGCCTGTGGCTGCCGGGCGGGCCCGGCGGGCCGGCGCTGCTGCTGCTCCACAATTTCTATGCGGTGCGCTCCTACAATCCCTCGTCCAACTATGCCCTGGCCGTGGTGCATCTGGGCGACCGCATCATGGGCGACGGGCCGTTCGTGGCGTCCTGGCCGGGGGGCGAGCGGGCGCTGACCCTGGCGGAAGTGCAGGAAGTGCAGCAGCGCCTCACCGCGGCCGGGTTCGATACCGGCGGTTCCGACGGGCGCGTGGGCGCCGATACCATGCGGGCAGTGCGGGCCTTCCAGCAGAAAGCGGGCATCACGCCTGCGGACGGCTACGCCTCCATCGCCGTGCTCAACGCCCTGCGGCAGGGGCGGTAGAACGTTTTACAGATCCGCGCTCCGCCCGGTGAAGCGCCACCCAATCCAGGAACCGGCACGACCGATTCGCGACCCCGCTTATCCCGCACTGCAGGAGTGCGGAGCCCCGAAACAAAAATGCCCCGGCACAGCCGGGGCACGCGATGTCCGATGTCTGAATGTCCGATCCTGGCCTGATCCGCCATCGGCGGCCGATGGCCCACGCGGCCGGTGGCGACTCAGCCGCGATTGGCGCCCTTGCGGCGCAGCCGCACCACCACGTCCACCCGCGCCACCTCATAGCCCTCGGGCGGCTCGGGGATCAGTTCGACTTTCACGTCCCGCGCCGGGATGTCCACCAGGTCGTTCTGGCCTTCGAGGAAGAAATGGTGGTGGTCGGAGGAATTGGTGTCGAAATAGGTCTTGGAGCCGTCCACCGCGACCTCGCGCAGGAGGCTCGATTCCGTGAACTGGTGCAGCGTGTTGTAGACCGTGGCCAGCGACACCGGGAAGCGCGCCTTGATGGCTTCCTCGTGCAGGATTTCCGCCGTCACGTGCCGGTCGCCCTTGGCGAACAGCAGCCAGCCGAGGGCGAGACGCTGGCGGGTCGGGCGCAGCCCCACCTCCTTGAGCATCTCGCGCACGTCATGGAACGGACACCCGGTGCGCCGGGTGGTGTTGATGTCCCGGAGCTGAGCGACGGGAAGAACCGGCTCATCCTGCGCATCGGCCTGCGCGAACGGGGCACCGAAGGTGGAGCGGGAGCGGGTCATCTCGTTCATTTCGGCTGCAATCTTCGTAGCTATGACCAAAATATGCGCCTGAAGGAGAAACGCAATGCGAATGCCTCCGAAGACGACTAGCAAATTTATACTCCATATTGCACCGCAGCGCCATACGGGCGACCCTGAGTAAGAAATGTTCCAAGGTGGCGGGCCACCTCCGGGTTGTGCTTGCCATGCGCCGGATCGGGGCCGGCGCGCGGAGCCCGCTCACTTGCGCGGCATCTGCGGACGGCGTCATGGACAGGCGGGCGCGGGCGGTCTATCGCGCTCCCCACGGGCCCGGTGGCCTCGGGAAGCGTGACCTTGCTCCAGCGTCTTGACCAAAAGGCAGCCCTGCTGCTGGTGGCCGGATCGGCCTTCGCCCTGGCCTGTGCGTGGTATTTCCAGCTGGTGGCGGGCCTTGCCCCCTGCCCGCTCTGCCTCGACCAGCGCCTGCCCTACTACGCCGCGATCCCCTTAGGCCTGCTCGCATTCGCCGCCGCGCGCTCGGGCCGCGAAGGACTGGCGCGGGCGCTGCTGGTCGTCCTCGGCCTCGCCATGGTGGGCAATATGGGCCTCGCCATCTACCACGCCGGCGTGGAATGGCAGTTCTGGCCCGGCCCCACCGCCTGCACCGGCGCGCCGGTGACGACCGGGAACGTGCTCTCGGCCCTCAAGGGTGCGCGGGTGCCGCGCTGCGACGAGGCGGCATGGCGGCTGTTCGGGATCTCGATGGCGGGATGGAATGCGCTGATCGCGGCGGGACTGGCGGTTGTGTCTTTCGCCGGCGCGACAACCGGTCGCAAAGCCTGACGCCGCAGACATACATCTCTCAAGGATCCAGCTCGGTATCCCAGTAGAGATAGTCCATCCAGCTTTGGTGCAGGTAGTTGGGTGGGAAGTGGCGGCCGTTCTGGTGCAGGTCGTGCACGGAAGGCTGGAACGGCATCTGCGCCGGCCACATGCCCACGTCGCCCGGCATATGGCTGCCCTTGCGCAGGTTGCAGGGGGAGCAGGCGGCGACCACGTTTTCCCAGGTGGTCTGCCCGCCGCGGGACCGCGGGATGAGGTGATCGAATGTGAGGTCGTCGCGGGAGCCGCAATACTGGCAGGAGAAGCGGTCGCGCAGAAAGACGTTGAAGCGGGTGAAGGCCGGCTGCCGCGTGGGCTTCACGAAGGTGCGGAGCGACACCACGCTCGGCAGCCGGATCTCGAACCCGGGACTTCGCACCGCCTTGTCGTAATATTCAACGATGTTCACGCGATCGAGGAAGACCGCCTTGATCGCGTCCTGCCAGCTCCAGACCGACAGCGGGTAATAGCTCAACGGGCGATAGTCCGCGTTGAGCACGAGCGCTGGCCAGGCACCTGGTGACAAAGCAGTGGTCAAGGACCGAACTCCTCGTCTTCGCACCCGAATCGCCGCTGACGATCCCGATGCGCGGGCGATACTCTATATGCTCCGTGTCATCCTTGTGAAGCCGCGGCCAAACCACGCCCGGATGCTGTTGGATAAGGCCCGGCGCCCCGCCACGCCAGTTGGCCCACGGCGGCGCTCAGCCGGAGCCCTTGCCGAGGAACTCGGCGAGGAAGCGACCGCCGTGGAACAGCCCCTCATCGTCGATGCCGTGGCCGAGGCCCTGGCTCAGGTGCCATTCCACGGGCACGCCCGCCGCAGCCAGCCCCCGCGCCGAGGCGAACAGGGCCGCGGCGGGAATCACCTCGTCCTCGCTGCCGTGCACCAGCAGGACCGGCGGGCGGGCGGGCAGCACTATGTCATCACGCCCGGAGGTGGCCTCCACCCACATGCCCGAATAGGCCACCACCGCCGCCGGGGCCACCTGCGCCGTGGTGGCGAGCTTCAGCGCCATCATCGCCCCCTGGCTGAAGCCCACGAGGGCGAGGCGCTCGGGCGGCAGGTCGTATTTCACCAGTTCCTCGGCGAGGAAGTCGCGCAGGATGGGGGCGGCGCCCTCCGCCCCGCGGGTCAGCTCATGGGGATCGCGGAAGGTGAGCGGAAACCACTGGCGTCCCACCGGCGCCCCCTCGCACGGGTCGGGCGCGTGGGGTGAGACGAACATGGCGCCCGGCAACAGGTCGGCCCAGGCATTGCCGATGTCGATGAGGTCGCGGCCGTCGGCGCCGTAGCCGTGCAGCAGCACCACCAGCGCGTCCGGCGCGCCGCCGTTGCGCGGGCGCAGGCGCGGGCCGTCCAGGATGGGATCGTCGAGGGAAACGCCGTCGAGGGGAAAGGAGCCGCTGGGAAAAGACATGGCATTACCAATGAGGAGGGCGTCGGGAAACGGTCAGGCCGGCGCGCCCTGCCGGGCCCGCCGCGCGCCATAATACGCCCACAGCAGATGCGCCGCCACGCCGCGCAGCGGCCGCCAATCCTCCGCCACCGCCCGCAGGCCCTGGGGCGTGGCCCGTCCCGGCAGGCCGAAGGCCTCGCCCAGCGCCACCTGCAGGGCGAGGTCGCCATGGGGAAAGGCATCCGCCCGGCCGAGGCAGAACAGGAGATAGATGTCGGCGGTCCACAGCCCGATGCCGGGCAGGCGGGTGAGGGTCTGCGCGGCGGTGTCCGCATCCATGCGGGCCACGGCGTCGAGGTCCACCGCCCCGTCCGCCAGCGCGCGGGCGATGCCGGTGAGGGTGCGGATCTTGGGCGCGGAGAGGCCGGCGGCGCGCAGTGCCTCGGGGGTCGCAGCCAGCATGGCCTCCACGCCGGGAGCGCCGCCGAGGGCGGCTTCCAGCCGGCCGTAGATGGCGCGGGCCGAGGCTACCGAAAGCTGCTGCGCCACCACCACCGCCGCCAGCCCGGCAAAGCCCGGCGGGCGCCGGCGCAGGGCCGGGCGCCCCGCCACCGCCACCAGCGGGACGAGCCGCGGGTCGAGGGCAAGGAGGTCGTCCAGCGCGCGGTCGAAGACCGACTGGTCGGACAGATGCGGCTCCTTCATCATCTCCTCCGCCGTGCTATTCCGGTTCGCCATGCCCGCTCC
>NZ_JAIVFN010000159.1 GCF_030015065.1 Xanthobacter autotrophicus
CTGCAGTCTCGTGGGCGCGGAGATGTGTATAAGAGCCAGGCCCTCCCCCGTCCGAACGCGGCTGCTGCCGAGTTCGGACCCTTGAAACCGAAGCCGGAAACATCCGGCTTCGGACGGGAGAGGAAGAAGAGCACCCGCGCTCCGAGGACAACGCCATGACCCACGCTTCCGACCAGATGACCGACCATTCCACGGGCATGAGCTATCTCAACAGCCTGCCCCGGCAGATCGTCACGGTCATCCTGCCGCTGCTGCTGTTCGTGTTCGTGCTGCTGTTTCCATTCTACTGGATGGCGATCACGGCGATCAAACCGAACTTCCAGCTCACCGACTACAACAACTACTCGCCCCTGTGGGTGGTGGAGCCGACGCTGGAGCACATCAAGTACCTGCTGTTCGAGACCTCGTATCCGCACTGGCTGTGGAACACGATCTACATCTCGGTGGCAGCCACCTTCATCTCTCTGGTGACCTCGGTGTTCGCGGCCTATGCCATCGAGCGGCTGCGCTTCAAGGGCTCGCGCTGGGTGGGTCTCGGCATCTTCCTCGCCTATCTGGTACCGCCGTCCATCCTGTTCATCCCGCTCGCCATCATGGTGTTCGGGATGGGCATCTACGACACCAAGCTCGCCCTCATCCTCACCTACCCGACCTTCCTCGTGCCGTTCTCCACCTGGCTGCTGATGGGCTATTTCCGCTCCATCCCGTTCGAGCTGGAGGAATGCGCGCTGGTGGACGGGGCCTCGCGCTGGCAGATCCTCATCAAGGTGCTGCTGCCGCTCTCGGTGCCGGGCCTCATCTCGGCGGGTATCTTCTCCTTCACCCTGTCGTGGAACGAGTTCATCTACGCGCTCACCTTCATCCAGTCGTCCGAGAACAAGACCGTGCCGGTGGGCGTGCTCACCGAGCTGGTGCGCTCGGACGTGTATGAGTGGGGCTCGCTGATGGCCGGCGCGCTCATCGGCTCCCTGCCGGTGGTGATCCTCTACTCCTTCTTCGTGGACTATTACGTCTCCTCCATGACCGGCGCGGTGAAGGAGTAAGGCCTCGCGCGGGGCCGGCATACCGGCGAGCGACGATCCGGGCGGGCGAGGCTTCCCCTGCGAAGCTTTGCCCGCTTGCCCTTCGGCCCCGACCGTGGCACCCCTTTGCGCCTTCGCTGCGGCGCATCACGTTGCGGCAGGCAGCTGGCGGGCGGAACGGAGGGGCAGAGGATGCTGGAACGTGCGATCGAGTCGGTGCTGTTCCGCAGCCGCTGGATCATGGCGCCGTTCTATCTCGGCCTCGTCGTGTCCCTGCTGGTGCTGCTGTTCAAGTTCGGCAGCGAGGTGGTGCATTTCGTGACGCACGCCATGGCGGCAACGGAAAGCGACACCATCCTCGGCATTCTCGCCTTGGTGGACCTGACGCTCACCGGCAACCTGGTGCTGATCGTCATCTTCTCGGGCTACGAGAATTTCGTGTCCAAGATTGATCCCGAAGGCCACCCCGACTGGCCGGAATGGATGACGCGGGTGGATTTCACCGGCCTCAAGCAGAAGCTGCTCGCCTCCATCGTCGCCATTTCCGCGATCCAGCTGCTCAAGGCCTTCATGAATCTCGACAAGGGCCACATGAGCGAGAGCACGCTCATGTGGCTCGTCATCATCCATGTCGTATTCGTGGCCTCGAGCCTGCTGCTGGCTTGGTCCGACAAGCTTTCCAACAACAAGCATTAGGACGCGATCCGATCAGATTGATTCAAGCTGATCGGGTAACACGTTCTCTTGTCTTGAGTTTAGGGACGGAAATCACAGGGGGCGCGGGCTTCGGCGCGCCTCCCTACCGCCCCGGCAGCACCAGCAAAGTCGGCACCTTGGGCAGCATCTGCCGCCCCAGCATGACGCTCGGCGCGTCGGAGCGCTCCACCCACCAGTCCCTGCCGAGCCGTGACAGGAAGCGCTCCAGCCCCCATTGGCTGAAATAGTGCATGGGGATGACGAGCGGCGCATTGATCGCCTTCAGCGTCTCCACCATCCCCTCGATGTCGAGGGTGTAGGAGCCGTCCACGGGCGCCAGAACCACGTCGATGCGCCCCAACGCCTCCAGATGATCCGGCGTAAGCAGGTGGTGCAGGTGGCCGAGATGGGCGATGCACAGGCCCGCCACCTCGAACACGAAGATGGAATTGCCGTCATACTCGGTGCCCGGCCCCCGCCGGATGTTGGTGGGCACGTTGCGGATCCACACATCCTCGAGGGTCAGTTCATGCCGCGCCGCGCCGCCCTCCGGGCTCCAGCCGCGCAACACGTACTCGATCCCGGCCTCGGGCACCTCGGTGTAATGGGTGTCGTGGGCATGGTTCATGGTGACCACGCGCGGCACCAGCGGCGGCCGGATATAGTCGTTGTAGTCGGTGACGATGGTCACGCCGGCAGGACTTTCGATGAGAAAGCTCGCATGGCCCAGAAAGGTCAGCCGGACGAGACCCGCGGCTTCCGCGAGCCGCAGCCCGCCGCCCTCCAGCGCCGCAAGCCGCACGGGCGCGCGATCGGCCACCATGCGGGGGCACTTCTCCGGCTGCGCCGCGGCAAGGCCCGGAGCGAGGACCAGGGCCGCGAGGGCGGCAAGGATTGCGCGCCAGAGTGACTTTGGCCGCAGATTGTGCGTCGCAGCAAGATTGAGGCAGTCCAACCGGGGGCGGGCAAAGGCATCCATGGCGCCTCTCTCGGAATCGGAGCCTCACATGGGGTCCCGTCAACGCGCGGCGCAGGACCGGGGCCTGAGGCGATGGCAAAGCTGAATACCTTCAGCTTTCGTCAGTTACCGCGCCTGCGCAATGGCGCCCGCCGTAACGGCAGCGTGAGTTCCGCCGGGTTGATGCGCCTGCGTGCCGGCACATCCATGGCGGCACTGTTCATCCCGGCAGGTTTTTTGGACGCGGACACACCCTTCCTGCATGAAGATGAAGGGCGATTCCCCGCTTTGCAGGCCGCTGGACCGCGCCCCCCGCAAACCGCTCATTCTCTGGCGACCGATGCGCCGATCGGCCTGCGGCAGGCCAATGGGCGCACGTTCTCGCATTCACACGGGACAAATATAAATCACGCAGCCTGAGGAAATCTCACAATGTCTTTCAACCTCGTCATCATTCAGCCTTGGGTCGCCCTGGCGGCCGGCGTGCTCATCCTTGCCTTTCCGCGCCTTCTCAACGTTCTGGTGGCGGTCTACCTGATCATCGTGGGCCTGACCGGGCTTGCCGGCCACTGAGGCATCACAAGGGGCAAGCGGGGGCTGCGGCGATGGCCCCTGTTGATGCTTTGTGCGCTGCACGCTAAGCATCTGCCCATTCCGCACATCCCAGCTACAGGGATCAGCCATATGACGAAATGGGTCTACACCTTCGGCGACGGGAAGGCCGAGGGCAAAGCCGACATGAAGAACCTGCTCGGCGGCAAGGGCGCAAACCTCGCCGAGATGTCCAATCTCGGCCTGCCAGTCCCTCCCGGGTTCACCATCCCCACCGAGGTGTGCACCTATTATTACGCACACGGCGAGACCTACCCCGCCGAGCTGAAGGGCGACGTGGAAGCCGCCCTCGCCCAGGTCGGCCAGCTCACCGGCAAGTCGTTCGGCGATGCGGCCAACCCGCTCCTGGTCTCGGTGCGCTCCGGCGCCCGCGCCTCCATGCCGGGCATGATGGACACGGTGCTGAATCTCGGCCTCAACGACGAGACCGTCGAGGCCGTCGCGAAGCTCGCCGACGACCGGCGCTTCGCCTATGACAGCTACCGCCGCTTCATCACCATGTATTCCGACGTGGTGCTGGGCGTCAGCCATCACCATTTCGAGGAGATCCTGGAGCACTACAAGCTCCAGAAGGGCTTCAACCTCGACACCGAGCTGTCCGCCGACGACTGGGCGGCCCTCGTGGTCAAGTACAAGGAGAAGGTCGCCGCCGAGCTCGGCAAGCCCTTCCCGCAGGACCCGCACGAGCAGCTCTGGGGCGCCATCGGCGCCGTGTTCGGCTCCTGGATGAACGCCCGAGCCATCACCTACCGCCGCCTGCACTCGATTCCCGAGAGCTGGGGCACCGCGGTGAACGTGCAGTCCATGGTGTTCGGCAACATGGGCGAGACCTCGGCCACGGGCGTCGCCTTCACCCGCAACCCCTCCACCGGCGAGAACGCGCTCTACGGCGAGTTCCTGGTGAACGCCCAGGGCGAGGACGTGGTGGCGGGCATCCGCACCCCGCAGGACCTGACCGAGAAGGCCCGCAAGGCCGCCGGCTCGGACAAGCCCTCCATGGAGCTGGCCCTGCCCGAGGCCTTCAAGGAGTTCGAGCGCATCTCCCACGTGCTCGAAAACCACTACCGCGACATGCAGGACCTCGAGTTCACGGTGGAGAAGGGCAAGCTCTGGATGCTCCAGACGCGCTCCGGCAAGCGCACCGCGAAGGCCGCCCTGCGCATCGCCGTGGAGCTGGCCGCCGAGGGCCTCATCACCGAGGAGGAGGCGGTCGGCCGTGTCGATCCCGCCGCCCTCGACCAGCTGCTGCACCCCGCCATCGACCCCAAGGCCGAGCGCAAGGTGATCGCCACCGGCCTGCCGGCCTCCCCCGGCGCGGCTGCGGGCACCATCGTGTTCTCCGCCGACGAGGCGGAAGCGGCCAAGGAAAAGGGCCTCAAGGTCATCCTGGTGCGCGTGGAGACGAGCCCTGAGGACATCCACGGCATGCATGCCGCCCAGGGCATTCTCACGGCGCGCGGCGGCATGACCTCCCACGCCGCCGTGGTGGCGCGCGGCATGGGCAAGCCCTGCGTCTCCGGCGCCGGATCGCTGCGCATCGACTCGGCCGCCCAGACCCTGACCGTGAACGGCCAGACCTTCAAGAAGGGCGACCACATCACCATCGACGGCGGCACCGGTCAGGTGCTCGCCGGCGAGGTCCCCATGCTCCAGCCGGAGCTGTCGGGCGAGTTCGCCACCCTGATGGGCTGGGCCGACAAGGTGCGCAAGCTGAAGGTGCGCGCCAATGCCGAGACCCCGGCCGACGCCCGCATGGCCCGCTCGTTCGGCGCCGAGGGCATCGGCCTGTGCCGCACCGAGCACATGTTCTTCGATGCCGGCCGCATCCTGGCCGTCCGCGAGATGATCCTCTCGGACGACGAGGCCGGCCGCCGCGCGGCGCTGGCCAAGCTCCTGCCCATGCAGCGGGCCGACTTCCTCGAGCTGTTCGAGATCATGAAGGGCCTGCCCGTCACCATCCGCCTGCTCGACCCGCCGCTGCACGAGTTCCTCCCCCACACGGCGGAGGAGACCGAGGAAGTGGCCAAGAGCCTCGGCGTGGACGTGGAGCGCATCGAGCGGCGCAACAAGGAGCTGCACGAAGTGAACCCGATGCTCGGGTTCCGCGGCTGCCGCATCGCCATCGCCTTCCCCGAGATCGCCGAGATGCAGGCCCGCGCCATCTTCGAGGCGGCCGTGCTCGCCGCCAAGAAGACCGGCGAAGCGGTGGTCCCGGAGATCATGGTGCCGCTGATCGCCACCAAGGCCGAGTTCGACATCGTGGACGCCGTCATCCGCAAGACCGCCGAGGCGGTGGAGAAGGAGACCGGCGAGAAGCTCACCTTCCAGGTGGGCACCATGATCGAGCTGCCGCGCGCCGCGCTGCGGGCCGAGGAGATCGCCAAGGGCGCCGAATTCTTCTCCTTCGGCACCAACGACCTCACCCAGACCACCTTCGGCGTCTCGCGCGACGATGCGGGCACCTTCCTCGGCCCCTACGTGCAGAAGGGCATCATCGAGGTGGATCCCTTCGTCTCCATCGACGTGGACGGCGTGGGCGAGCTGGTGAAGCTCGGCGTCGAGCGCGGCCGCAAGTCGCGTCCCGACATCAAGCTCGGCATCTGCGGCGAGCATGGCGGCGATCCCGCCTCGGTGGCCTTCTGCCACGAGGTGGGGCTCAACTACGTGTCCTGCTCGCCCTTCCGCGTGCCCATCGCCCGCCTCGCGGCGGCGCAGGCGGCGCTGAAGAAGTAAGGCGGAGGCGGAGCCGTTCCGCCACCGCCCTGCCCCGCGCAAAGCGGTCCAGGTCTAGAGCGCGATCCGATCAGATTGAATCAATCTGATCGGTGAATCGCCCTCTGAGTTCAAGAAAGAGAACGCGTTGCCCGATCAGCTTGCGATGCAAGCTGATCGGCGCGTGCTCTAGAGGCCGTCCGGGCATAATGCCCCGGACGGCCTCTTTTTTGGCGCCGACCGCGCGCAATGCCGGAACCACTTGCGCCGGCAGCCGTTTCTTGAGCGTCACCCGCTACGGTGACGCCAACGGTTCGAGGCACATCATGCAAGACGCACAGATCGGCTGGATTGCCGCCATCATCATCGGCGGCTTCGCCGGATGGATCGCATCGAGTGTCATGAAGAGCGACACCGGCCTCTTCACGAACATCATTCTCGGCATCATCGGTGCCGCCATCGCCAGCTTTCTCTTTGGCCTCCTGGGCGTAAGCTTCGGCGGGTGGCTGGGCTATCTCGTCGCCGGGGTGGTCGGCGCGTGCATCCTCATCGGCGGCGCGCGGGCGATCCGGACATAGCCCGCGGACGGCAGGCGCGGGCAGGCGGGAGGCCGCCCGCCCCACTCACTGCACGAAGGTGTTGCGCAGCGTGCCGATGCCCTCGATCTCGATGGCGATGTCGTTGGACGGCTCCTTCATGGTGCCCACCCCCAGCGAGGTGCCGCAGGCGATGAGGTCGCCGGGGTTCAGCGTCATGTCCTGCGACAGCAGCGCAACGAGGCGCGCGGGCGGGAAGATCATGTCGGCCAGCGGATAATTCTGCCGCTCCGCGCCATTCAGGATGGTCCGCACATGGGCCGCCGCCGGATCGAACTCGGTGACGATCCAGGGGCCGAACGGCCCGTAGCCGTCTAGCCCCTTGGCCCGCGCCCACTGGGGGAAGGTGGGATCGCGGTTGAGGATGTCGGCGGCGGTGATGTCGTTGACCACCGTGTAGCCGAAGATATGGGCGGCAGCCTCGTCCTCGGACACGTTGGAACAGGTTTTGCCGATGACGATGCCCAGCTCCCCCTCATACACCGTCTTGCCGGAATAGGCCGCCGGCCGGCGCACGATGGCGCCGGGAGCGGCGACCGAGGTCACCGCCTTGAGCAGATAGAGCGGCTCGGCCGGCTCGGCCACGTTCAGCTTGGCCGCCAGCTGGTGGAAATTATTCCACAGGGCGACGATCTTGGTGGGGGCGCAGGGTGCCTCCAGCGTCACCTCGGCAAGCGGGATGCGCGCGCCCGTGGGGCTGGCGCCGGAGAACATGCATCCATCATGGATTGCGATCGCGTCACCCTCCAGCGTGCCGATGCCGGTGCTGCCGTTGGCGCGGAAGCGCAGCCAGGTGGTCATGGGTGTTTCCTCTTGAATTGGTGCGGCAAAACGTGCGCGCCCGGTTGGTGGGCTCCCAGCCTCAGTCGCTCAGCCCTTGAGCACCTCGACGAGGGTCTTGCCGAGGCGGGCCGGGGACGGCGACACGCGGATGCCCGCCGCCTCCATGGCCGCGATCTTGTCCTCGGCGCCGCCCTTGCCGCCGGAGAT
>NZ_JAIVFN010000160.1 GCF_030015065.1 Xanthobacter autotrophicus
AGTGCTTCGGAAAACTGAAGCGGTTCAAGCGCGTCGCCCTGCGCTGCGAGAAGACCGAATGCGGCTTCGCTGCCATCGTCGCCCTCGCCTTGAGCTTCATCCTCATCAAATCCGTCCACACTGCCTAGAGCACGCGCCGATCAGCTTGCATCGCAAGCTGATCGGCGCGTGCTCTTTCTTGAGTTTAGAGGGAGATTCACCGAACAAATTGATTCAATTTGCTCGGATCGCGCTCTAAGGGCAGTTGGCCGGGACCCTGACGATCAGCCCTTGAGGCTGGCTTCCATGGCCGCGCCGAGGCCCTTGAAGGACAAAGGCAGGATGATGGGGTGCCGCGAGCCGTCCTCGAACACGAGGTCGCCGGTGCCGGAGCTCGCCTTCAGCGCGGCAAGCTGGTCCTTGCCCAGCTCGGTGGAGGCGACGCAATGCTGGCCGCAGCGCTTGAAGGTGAGCACCACGTCCGCGACACCCGCCACCTTCAGGGCCACGTTCGAGGGCAGCCACACGCCGGGCGGGGTCAGGACGATGAGGCGGACCGGGCCGCTTTTATCCGCTCGCACGGCGATATGGGCGAGGATGCCCGAGCCTCCGGTGGGCTGAAGGGTCTGCACCGCCTCGCAGGCGCGCTTGTCGGCCTCGCCCTGACACCGCACCGTCCAGTCGTCATGAACCGAGCGGGTCACGGTGGGCGGGGCATCGGTGGAGGGCGCAGCGGCGGTCTGGGCGGCGGCGGGCGCGGCGAACGCGACGGCCGACACGACCAGCGCGGACATCCCGGACAGGCGGAAGGCGGGGAGCAGATCGGAAAGCGCCATCTGTTTCGTCCTTTGCGTCGCGTCCTCTCGCCGGCCAGCGGCGCGGGGCGTTGGGGGAGATATCCGACGCGGGGCGCCGGAGGCAACGGGAATCGTTCCTGCTCGAGGGTTATCCGGCGCCGGCATGGCCCCTGCGGCAGGCCACCGCCTCCAGCACCCGCTCCGGCGTCGCCGGCGCATCGAGGCGGATGGGTCCTTCACCGCCTAGGCTGGCGATGGCGTCGCGGATGGCGAGCCAGACCGAGATGGCGAGCATCAGAGGCGGCTCGCCCACCGCCTTGGAGCGCAGCACCGTCTCCTCCCGGTTGGGCCGGTCGAGCAGGTGGACGCGGAAATCGGGCGGCACGTCGCGCGAGCCGGGGATCTTGTAGGTGGAGGGGCCGCGGGTGGCGAGGCGGCCCGCCGCGTCCCATTTCAGCTCCTCGCAGGTAAGCCAGCCCAGCCCCTGCACGAAGGCGCCCTCCACCTGCCCGAGGTCGATGGCCGGGTTCAGGGAACGCCCGCAATCCTGCACGATCTCCGCCCGCAGCACCCGCACTTCGCCGGTGAGCGTATCCACCGCCACCTCGGCGGCCGCCGCGCCATAGGTATAATAATAAAAGGGCCGGCCCTGCGCGGTGGCGAGATCAAAATGGATCTTCGGCGTCTTGTAGAAGCCGGCGGCGGAGAGCTGCACCCGCTCCTGCCACGCCAGCTTCGCCGCTTCCCCGAAAGACAGGCTCTGGTTGCCCGCGCTCACCCGCCCGTCGGCGAACACCACCTCCTCCGCCGGCACGCCGAAACGGGTGCCCACCACCCCCGCCATGCGGCCGCGGATCTCCTTTGCTGCAATCAACGCCGCCATGCCGTTGAGATCGGAGCCGGACGAGGCGGCGGTGGGCGAGGTGTTGGGCACCTTGGCGGTGCTGGTGGCGGAGACGCGCACATGGTCGAGGGAAATGCCGAAGGCGTCCGCCACCACCTGCGCCACCTTCACGAACAGGCCCTGCCCCATCTCCGTGCCGCCGTGGTTCAGGTGCACCGAGCCGTCGGTATAGACGTGCACCAGCGCCCCGGCCTGGTTCAGCGAGGTCAGGTTGAAGGACACGCCGAACTTGATGGGCATGGTGGCGAGGCCCTTGCGAATCACCGGGCTTGCCCCGTTGAAGGCCGCGATGTCGCGGCGCCACGCGGCAAGGTCCGCCCTGCCGTCAAGCTCGGCCACCACCTCGGCGATGATGTTGTCCTCCACCTCCTGCCCGTAGGGGGTGAGGTTGCGCGGCGCGTCACCATAGAAATTCGCTGCCCGCACCTCCTCGATGGGGCGGCCCAGATGGCGGGCGACCGCCTCCATCACCGCCTCTATGGCGAGCATCCCCTGCGGTGCGCCGAAGCCACGGAAGGCGGTGTTGGAGACGGTGTTGGTCTTCACCAGCACGCCGCGATAGCGCGCCGCCGGGATGAAATAGCAATTGTCCGCATGGCACAGGGCGCGCGAGACCACCGCCGGGGAAAGGTCCGCCACATTGCCGCAGTCGGCGGCAAGTTCCAGGTCGAGACCGGCGAGACGCCCCTCCGCGTCGAAGCCCGCATCCCAGCGGATGCGGAAGGGGTGGCGCTTGCCGGTGGCCTCCATGTCCACGTCGCGGGGCAGGCGCAGTTTCACCGGCCTGCGGGCGTGGTGGGCCAGCAGCGCGGCGATGGCGGCGATGATGGTGGCCTGACTCTCCTTGCCGCCGAAGGCCCCACCCATGCGCCGCACTTCCACGGTGACGGCGGCGAACGGCAGGCCGAGCACATGGGCAACCCCGTGCTGCGCCTCCGTGGGATGCTGGGTGGAGGAATAGACCTGCATGTCGCGGTCTTCCCCCGGCACGGCGATGGCGATCTGGCCTTCCAGATAGAAATGATCCTGCCCGCCGCAGCGCACCTCCCCGGTGATGCGATGGGGCGCGACGGCAAGCGCCCCATCCACGTCACCCCGGCCCACCGATTGGTCGGGCGCGACGCGGGCGCCGGCGGCGAGGGCGTCATCGAGGTCGAGGAGCGCGGGCAGCGTTTCGTATTCGATCTTCACCAGCGCGGCGGCGGCGCGGGCCTCGTCCAGCGTCGGCGCGGCCACCGCCGCCACCGGATGGCCCACATATTCGACCACACCCTGCGCCAGCACCGGCTCGCCGGAGCGGATGGGGGCGATGTCGTTGACGCCGGGAACGTCCCCCGCCGCCACCGCCACCACGCCGGGCAGCGCGCGGGCCGCCGAGAGATCAATGGAGACGATGCGCGCATGGGGGTGCGGGCTCAGCACCAGCGCGCCATGGAGCAGGCCGGGGGGCTCGGGCATGTCATCGAGATAGAGCGCGCGCCCGCTCACATGGGCGCTCGCGCTCTCATGCCGGGCGGGAGCGTGGACCACGCGGCTCATAAAGCGTGGACCTCCAGAGGCAGATCCGGCCGCGTGGTGGCGAGATGCAGCCGCCGCACCAGATTGGCCGCCGCCGCTCGCCGATAGGTCGCGCTGGCGCGATGATCGGAGAGCGGGGCGAAATCGGCTGCGAGCGCCGCCTCGATTCCCTTGGGCGCTTGCTCGCCCCACGGGGCGCCGGTAAGGGCGGTTTCCAGCGCCCGCGCGCGCTTCGCCCGCTCGGCCATGCCGCCAAATGCGGCGGTGAGCGACACCAGCACGCCGTCCGCGATCCGCACCCGGAAGGCGCCGAGCACGGTGGAGATGTCCTGGTCGTAGCGCCTGGACAGCTTCCAGACGCAAAGCTGCTCGGCCGCCGCGAGGTAGGGCAGGCGGATGGCGGCGATCACCTCGTCCGGCGCAAGCGCCGTGGCGCGATAGCCGGTGAGGAAATCGTCCACCTTCATGCGGCGCGAACCCGCCGGCCCGGCCAGCTCCACCTCGGCGTCGAGGGCGAGCAGCACCGGCAGCGTGTCGCCCACCGGCGAGGCCGTGCCGAGATTGCCGCCGAAGGTACCCATGGCCCGGATCTGCCGCGAGCCGATGCGCCGGACGAGCGCGCCGAAGGCGGGGAAGGCCGCTTCAACGGGAGCGAGCGCATCCGCATAAGTCACCGCCGCGCCGAGGATGAGGGCGCCGGGCTCGCGCACGATACGCTTCAGCTCGGCCACGCGGCTGGTGGAGAGGACGAGGGGAAAGCCTCGTCGCTTTTTCGAGGGAATGAGGCCGAGGTCGGTGGCGCCGGCGATCAGCACCGCCTCCGAATGGGTGGCGCGCAAGGCGACGAGGTCCGCCAGATTGTCGGGGAACAGATGCAGTTCGCCCGCCGTCCCATGGGCCGTGCTTGACGGCGGCGCGGCCACGGCCGGCGCGGCGGTGCGCAGCGCAGGCGGCGCGGCGCAGAGCGCGCGGGCGGCATCCACGATGGGGCGATAGCCGGTGCAGCGGCACAGATTCCCCGCCAGCGCCTCGTGCATGGCCGCGTCGTCCGCCACGCCCTCCTGCTGGAGCACATAAAGCGACATGACGATGCCCGGCGTGCAGAAGCCGCATTGGGTGCCGTCGCTTTCGGCCAGCACCTGCTGCACCGGATGGAGCGCATCCCCCTGCCCCAGTCCCTCCACCGTTTTCACCAGCGCGCCGTCGAGCTGCGACAGCAGCATGATGCAGGCGTTCACCGCCTGCCAGCGCACCCCATCCCCCTCCGCCCGGCCGATGGCGATGGTGCAGGCGCCGCAATCGCCCTCCGCGCAGCCTTCCTTGGTGCCGGTGAGGTGGCGGCGGGTGCGCAGATAATCGAGCACGGTCATGGAGGGGGCGGCTGTCGCCTCCCGCACGCTCTCGCCGTTCAGCAGGAAGGCGATGGCCACCCGGTCAGCCTCCCGCGCCGGTGGAGGAGCGGAACGCCCAGGCCACCATGCGGCGCTCGAAGGCGGCGAAGATGGCGTACATGAGGATGCCCTCCACCGCGAGCGCCACGAGGCCCGCGAACACCAGCGGCATCTGGAAGTTGGAGCCCGCCTGCACCATGAGATGGCCCACCCCCGCATTGGCGCCGATGGTTTCCGACACCACCGCCCCGACGAAGGCGAGCGTGATGCCCACCTTCAGCGCCCCGAACAGATAGGGCCCGGTGCGCGGAATGCCCACCTTGCGCATGATGTCGAGCTTTGAGGCGCCAAGCGCCCGCAGCACGTCTTCCAGCTCCGGCTCGGTGGTGGCAAGGCCGGTGGCCACATTCACCACGATGGGGAAGAAGGAGATGAGGAAGGCGGTGAGGATGGCCGGAATCTCGCCGATGCCGAACCACATGATGAGGATGGGCACCACCGCCACCTTGGGCACCGAGTTGAACCCGATCATCACCGGATAAAGCCCGCGATAGATGGTGCGCGACCAGCCCACCACCATGCCTAAAGCAATGCCGAACACCACGGCGATGGTAAAGCCCGCCATGGTGGTCCACAGGGTGACGAAGGAGTTCTTCAGCAGCGGCCACCAGTATTTGCCCATGGCGGCGAAGATGTCCGTTGGCGCGGGCAGGATGAAGGTGTCGATGCGGAACAGGCGGCAGGCCGCCTCCCAGATCACGAACAGACCCACGGTGAAGGCAACGGGGGCGATATCCTCGGCGGAGAGTTTCATCTTGCCTCACGTCGCTCCTTCATGTCTGGCGGCCGGGCGCCGGCTCACGGGCGGGGCGCACCCGCGACGCGGGCAAGCAGGTCAGCCGCCGGGACCGGCGGGGAAATGCCGAAGACGTCGTCCAGCAAGCGCTCCAGCTGGTCCGCACTCTCGATGGGGTGCTCTTCCAGCCGCTCGCCGTCGCGCCCCTCGATGATGTAGCGGTCCGCGATGATCTTGTGGCGCCGGTCGCCCGACAGGCGCTCAAGGATCAGGATGTGGAGGAACGGGACGTTGGGGCTCGTGGACGTGTACCAGTTGCCGAGCTCGTAGTCGGCATGGATCTGCGGCACCAGATCGAACACATACATGGTGCGCCAGCCCGCCGGCTGGCGTGCCGCCAGATAGAACAGGCCATCGGCCGCGCTCAGGCGGAACGTGCCCAGTGCCGTGGGCTGCTCCACATCGGTCACGAAGCGCAGGGGCTCGTCGATGAGACAGGCGCCGAAGCCCACGTCCACGAGCCGCTTCTCGCCCTCCACCTCCACGCTCAAGAGCATATGCTCGCGAGGGCTGAGCGGGCTATCCGGCGGCGACATCCAGCGCACCCGTCCCGTCAGTCCGGTCACGGCAAAGCCGATCTGCTCCAGCACGGACTTGAACAGCACGCTGTGCTCGAAGCAGTAGCCGCCGCGCCGGCTGGCGACCAGCTTCGCTTCGATCGCCGGAAGGTCGAGCTTCACCGGACACCCGACCAGCGGGTCGAGCCCCTCGAACGGGATCGCGCGTACGTGCAGCGCCTGAAGCTCGGCGAGCGTGGAGAGGTCCGGGCGCGGCGAGCCGGTGTAGCCGATACGGCTGAAATAGGCGGAGAGGGAAAGATCGCTCATGGGGCCCCCGTGCATCCGGACGGATGGGAGAGGGCGTTGCAGGGCTCGCGCGCCGGAGCCGGCGTCCCTGCCGGCACCCTTGCGGCCGGAGCAGGCCCATGAAACGACGGCCGGCATCCATGGGCAACAGGCCCGGCCAAGGCCGTGGGAGCCGCATCGTTGAGACAAGCAAGATGCGCCACCGTCACGCCGCCTGCCGGGCTTCGGCAATGCGCCCGCGCAGCTCGTGCACCAGCTGGGTGAAGTCCGGCGTGTAGCAGACGTCGAGGTCGCGCGGCCGAGCGAAGTCCACCGCCCGCGTCTCCACGATGCGGCCGGGGCGCGCGCTCATCACATGGATGGTGTCGGCGAGGAAGCCGGCCTCGCGCAGATCGTGGGTCACCAGGATCACCGTGAAGCCGAGCTTCTGCCAGAGGTCGCGCAGCACGCACCACAATTCCTCGCGGGTGAAGGCGTCCAGCGCCGCGAACGGCTCGTCCAGCATCAAGAGCGCCGGCTCGTGGATAAGGGCGCGGCACAGCGAGGCGCGCTGCTGCATGCCGCCCGACATCTCCCACGGAAAGCGATCTGCAAAGGCGCCAAGGCCCACCACGTTGAGCAGCGCCATGGCCTTGTCCTGGAACGCGGCCTTGTCGCGCGAGAAACGCTGGCGGTAGGGCGGAACGATCTCCAGCGGCAGCATCACATTGGCGAGCACCGTGCGCCACGGCAGCAGATTGGCGTTCTGGAACGCCATGCCGGCGAGCTTCACCGGGCCGGTGACCGGCTTGCCCTCCACCGCCACCGTGCCGGAGGTGGGGCGGATGAGGCCCGTCACCAGCTTCATCAGCGTGGACTTGCCGCAGCCGGACGGCCCCACCACGGCGGCGAACTCGCCCCTGCGCACATGGAGCGTGGTGCCGGCCAGCGCCGTCACCGGGCCGGTGCGGCCGGGATAGGTGAGGGTCACGTTGTCGAGGGCGATCACGCGCCGTGCCTTTCGGATCTGGGGCGGCCGCCACAGCCGCCATCGTCAACTCGCGCGGGGCAGGATCTCGGCGAGCGGCGGGATGGTGTGGATGCCGGGCAACGCGGCGACCCGCCCGACCC
>NZ_JAIVFN010000161.1 GCF_030015065.1 Xanthobacter autotrophicus
CCCCCCGCCCTGCCCATCATCGAGCGGCGGCGCATCGAGGCGGAGATCCTCAGGCACGTCTACGACGTGCTCGCCGAGAGCCATGGCGTCGAGGTGGCCCGCACCACCCTGGACAAGGCGGTGTCGCGCTCCGCCATCGCCCAGGGCGAAAAGTTCCGCACCGAGCTCGGCCGCGACCCGGACCTCGCCGACTTCGCGGCCATCCTGCCCAACTGGACCGCCGGCGACGCCCTCTCCATCGAGGTGAGGCACGCCGCCCCGGACCGGCTGGACTTCGACGTGGTGCGCTGCCGCTATGCCGAGATGTACCGCGACATGGGCCTCGGCGAGATCGGCCACCTGCTGTCCTGCAATCGCGACGGGGAGTTCTGCACCGGCTACAATCCGGCCATGGAGCTGACCCGCACCGAAACCCTCATGACGGGCGGCAGGCGCTGCGATTTCCGCTACCGCATGAAGCCCGCCGGCTGAACCCGCCGCACCGCCGTCCCGAGCCGACAAGATCCCGATGTCCCGGAGCCGACCATGAGCGTCACGCCCCCACACTTCACCAACGAGGAGATCGCCGAGGCCGTCGCCTGGCGCCGCGCGCTCCATCGCATTCCCGAGCTCGCCTTCGAGGAGCGCCAGACCTCCGCCTTCGTGGCGGAGCAGCTGAAGTCCTTCGGCCTGGAGGTGGAGACCGGGCTCGGCGGCACCGGCGTGGTGGCGACCCTGACGCGCGGCAGCTCGAACCGCACCATCGGCCTGCGGGCGGACATGGACGCCCTGGCCATCACCGAGGCCACCGGCCTCGACTACGCCTCGCAGCATCCCGGCCGCATGCACGCCTGTGGCCATGACGGCCACATGGCCATGCTGCTCGCCGCCGCCCGCCGCCTGTCGAGGAGCGACAGCATCGACGGCACCGTGCGCTTCATCTTCCAGCCGGCCGAGGAGAACGAGGGCGGTGCCTCCCGGATGATCGAGGACGGCCTGTTCCGGCGGTTCCCGGTGGATGCGGTCTACGGCATGCACAACTGGCCGGACCTGCCGCTGGGCCGCGCCGGCCTCACCACCGGGGCCATGATGGCCGCCTTCGGCATCTTCGACATCACCGTGACCGGCCGCGGCGCCCATGGCGCCATGCCCCACCAGGGGGCGGACCCCATCGCCTGCATGTTCCAGATCGGCTCGGCGCTGCAGACCATCGCCGCGCGCAACGTCTCGCCCATGGCCTCGGCGGTGGTGTCGGTGACCACGGTGCATGGCGGCGATGCGTGGAACGTCATTCCCGGCAGTTGCAGGATGACCGGGACGGTGCGCTGGTTCGCCCCCGCGGTGGGCGACCTCATCGAGACCCGCCTGAAGGCCATCGTCCACGGCATCGCCGAGGCCATGGGCTGCACCGCGACCATCGACTATCAGCGCCGTTATCCCGCCACCATCAACGACGCCGCCGAGGCCCGCTTCGTGCAGGACGTGGTACGCGGCCTCTCCCCCATGCTCACGCTGGACGAGGCCATCGAGCCCAGCATGGGCGCGGAGGATTTCGCCTTCATGCTGGAGGAGAAGCCGGGCGCCTATGTGTGGGTGGGCCAGGGGCGCAATGACGGTCGCGGCGCGGGGCTGCATTCGCCCGACTACAATTTCAACGACGACGCCCTTCCCATCGGCGCGGCGCTGTGGGTGGCCATCGCCGAGCGCCGGCTCGCCAGGGCGGGCTGAGGCAGGCGAAGGCGGGGACGGGCCGCGCGCCCGCCCCGTCCCCTGCGCACGACGCGTCATGCCATCCTGCGGCTGCGGATCGCGAACCAGACGATCGTGAGGGTTCCAACGAGGATGACGAGCTGCGCGATCAGGAACGGGGGCTCGCTCTGGGTCGGGGCGAGCGGCTGCAGCGCCGGGAGCTTCTGGAAGGATTGCACCACCAGGACCACCAGGTTGAGGTAGAGCGCCAGGGCCGCGGACAGCACATAGGCGATGACGACGCCCCGGTGGCCGGCCCGGCCCGGCAGGGCGGCCACGGCGATCGCGAGCAGGACCACCGAGACCACGCCGAAGAGAAAGGCCGGGGTGACCCCGCTGAACGGAAACAGGAAGCCGGTGATGCTGGTCAATGCGGTGCTGGCCAGGAAGGCGCCCTGCCAGCGGGGCAGCCAGCGGCCGGCCGCGAGGGCGGCCATGGCGACGAGACCCGTCGCGATGCCCGCGAGGCTGACCGCGACATGCACGGTCAGCAAGGTGTCGATGGAAAGTCCGGGGATCATGGCGAAGCTCCTCTATTGCAGGCCGTTCAGGCACGATAGCGTGCGGCGGGCCGGCTGAGCGACAGGCCCGGCCGCAACGCATCCCGGGCAGAAGCGAAGGCGTCGAACGCGGCCGTGTCCGGCAGCGCCGGAATGGTGATCGCTTCGCCGAGATCCAGGCCGGCAAGGGCGGCGTCGACCATCTCCTCCACGGTCATCACCATCTCGGCGGGGATCCGGTCGAGCGCCTCGCTGGTCCAGATGGCCGTGCGGGTGATGCCCGGCAGCACGGCCTGGACCCGCACGCCCTTGGGGCCGAGCTCGGCCTGCAACGCTTCCGAGAAGGCGAGCACGAAGGCCTTGGTGGCCGGATAGACCGCCGTGAACGCGGCCGGCATCAGCGCCGTCACCGAGCTCATGTTGATGATGGTGCCGGCGCCCTGCTGCGCCAGCCGCGGCGCGATCGCCGCCGCGAGCCGCGTCACGGCGAGGATGTTGAGCGCGATCATCCCCGACAGATAGGCCGGATCGGCGTCGAGGATCGGACCTTCTCCGGCGATGCCGGCATTGTTGACGAGGCCCGTGATCGCCGCGTCAGCCTTCAGGCGCGCCTCGACGCGGGCGAGGTCGGCGGGCGCGGCGAGATCGGCCGCCATCGTCTCCACGCGGACATCGTATGCCGCCTGCAGCGACCGGGCGAGCGCGTCGAGCTTCTCGGCCCGGCGGGCGACGAGGACGAGATCATGGCCGCGCCGGGCGAGGCGGTCGGCATAGACGGCGCCGATGCCGTCCGAGGCGCCGGTGACGAGAAAGGTGGTGTCGGGCATGGGAAGTCTCCATGAACGGGACGAGAGGGAGGAGCGCCGGGCGCTTTCCAGCGGTGCCGGGCCCCTTGATGAAGGCGCGGGGAAGATGCGGGTCGTCGCTGGTGGCGAGCGTAGCTGCTTTCGTGGTTCCTTCGGCGCTTGCCCGATTTGCCGGGATGTCCGTGTGCCGTGGTTGAAGGATTACGCCGGGCGAGGGATCATCGGCATTGGCGGAACCGACAATGGTCGGGCCAAAACCGACAAAGGAGCTGATCAGATGGGTTCGCCCGCCATCGGGACGCCGAAGGCCGAAGTCGGCATCGTGCTGTATCCCGGCTGCCAGACCGCGATGGTCCACGGCATGACGGACCTGCTCGACATCGCAGGCTACTTCTCCCACAAGCGCGGCGGCCCGAGGCTGCGCGTCAGCCACTGGCGGCCGGACGACGGCGGCGGCTGGGCCCGCGCGTTCGACACCCATCCGGACCTGGGCCGGGCGATGGAGCCGTCCGTGCTGATCGTGCCGGGCCGGCTGACCGGCCCGATGGAGGCGGACGAGGCCGCGCTTTATGCCCGCTGGCTGCTCGACCGGCATGCGCAGGGGGCGACCCTCGCCGCCAATTGCGGCGGCGTCTTCGCCCTGGCCGCCACCGGCCTGCTGTCGGGCCGGCCCGCCACCACCCACTGGCTGTTCGCCGACGCGTTCCGCAGCCGGTTCCCGGATGTGCGCCTCGACACCGACAGGATGGTGGTGGAGGACGGAGACATCGTCACCGCGGGCGGCCTCATGGCCTGGACCGATCTCGGCCTGCGGCTGGTGGACCGACTGCTCGGCTCGACGGTGATGGCCGATACCGGCAGCTTCATGCTGATAGATCCCGCCGGCCGCGAGCAGCGTTACTATTCCCGCTTCTCCCCCCGCCTCACCCATGGCGACGAGGCGATCCTGCGGGTCCAGCACTGGCTGCAGGCCCGCGAGGCGAAGGCCGTGAGCGTCGGCGACATGGCGCGGATCGTTGCGATGGAGGAACGCACGTTCCAGCGGCGCTTCAAGGCCGCGACCGGCATGAAGCCGACGGAATACGCGCAGCATCTGCGGGTTGGAAAGGCGCGTGAACTCCTGGAGTTCACGAAGCGGTCCGTCGAGCAGATCGCCTTTGCCGTCGGCTACGAGGATGCCGCGGCGTTCCGCAAGCTCTTCCACCGCATCGTCGGCCTGTCACCGGGCGACTATCGCAGCCGCTTCACCGTGACCGCCGCCGAATGAGCCCCGGAGCGCGCTTTCCTTGAGTTAGGGGGTCCCAACAAGGGGCCGCCTTTCGGGCAGCCCCTCGATGGCCGGCACCTGCGAGGTCAGGCCTTGTATTCGTAGAGCAGGCGGGCGCGGATCGTTCCCTCGAGCGCGCGAATGTCTTCGAGCACCCGCTGGCTGTCCGCCTCCAAGGTATCGGCGTCGAGCACCACGTAGCCGATATCGGCGAAGGTCTCCAGATATTGCGCGGCGATGTTGACCGAGTGGCGCGCCAGCACCTCGTTCAGCCGCCCGAGCGTGCCCGCGAGGTTGCGGTGAACCTGGATGAAGCGCGTTCCCTTGGGGCGCGCCGGCAGCTGCACCTGGGGAAAGTTGACCGTGCCCATGGTGGAGCCGGTGTCGCTGTAGTCCACCAGCTTGCGGGCGACCTCGGCGCCGATGCGCTCCTGCGCCTCCTCGGTGGAGCCGCCGATATGCGGCGTCAGGATGACGTTGTCGAGCCCCTGCAGCGGCGAGACGAAACGCTCGTTGTTCGAGCCGGGCTCCACCGGAAACACGTCCACGGCGGCGCCGCGCAGGCGGCCCTCGCGCACGGCATCGGCCAGCGCGTCGAGGTCCACCACCGTGCCGCGGCTGTTGTTGATGAGATAGGCGCCGGGTTTCATCGCCGCGATTTCGGCGCGGCCGATCATGCCGTGGGTCGCCGGCGTCTCAGGCACGTGCAGGCTCACCACGTCGGCCTGCGCCAGCAGATCGTCGAGGCTCGCCACCGGCTCCGCCTGGCCGTGGCGCAGCTTGTCGGTGTGGTCGTAGTAGATGACCCGCATGCCCATGGCCTCGGCCAGGTTGGAGAGCTGCGAGCCGATATTGCCGTAGCCGACGATGCCGAGGGTCTTGCCCCGCACTTCAAGGCTGTCGTTCGCGGACTTGTCCCAGCGGCCCTCGTGGGCGGCCTGGGAGCGCCCGGGAATGCGCCGCAGCAGCATCACGATCTCGCCGATCACCAGTTCCGCGACGCTGCGCGTGTTGGAGAACGGCGCATTGAACACGGGAATGCCATGGATGCGCGCCGCGTCGAGATCCACCTGGTTGGTGCCGACGCTGAAGCAGCCGATGGCGATCAGCCGGTCCGCGGCCTCCAGCACCTCGGCGGTGATGTGGGTGCGCGAGCGGATGCCCAGGATGTGGACGCCCTTGATGGCCTCCCTCAGCGCATCGCCGTCGAGGGCCTTGGGCAGGCGCGTGACGTTGGTGTAGCCCGCATCCGTCATCATCTGCACGGCGCTGTCATTCACGCCTTCCAGCAGCAACACCCGGATCTTGTCTTTAGCCAGCGAGAGCTGCGGCGAATGAGAATGACTGTCGTTCACGATCCCGGCGTCCTTCAGCAATGATTGTCGGATGGCCGAAAACCGGGCGGAAAGCTTGGTTCGGCCTGAAATGGGTCGTCCTTCGCCGGGGACCGGGCGATCCTCGGGCGGGCGAGAACTTAGCGCTTTTGCCGCTGGCGTCTAGAGCGCGGTCCGATCGGCCTGCGGGCCAGGGTGTCGAAGGGATCGGCCGTCATGCCTCGGGCTCCCTGCGGGCCGGCGCCCGGCCGCGGCGGCGCCACGGCAGGATGACGGGCTCGCCGCCGATTTCGCCACGCTCCACCTCGACGCCATAGGCCCCGCCCACGCGCTCCGCCGTCAGCACGGCGGCGGGCGATCCTTCCGCGATGAGGCCCCCGTCCTTCATCAAGGCGAGGCGGTCGCAGAAACGGGCGGCGAGGGTGAGGTCGTGCAGCACCGCCACCACGGCGGTGCCGGCGCGGGCGGTGGCGCGCAGCAATTCCATCACCTGGAGCTGGTGGTAGGGGTCGAGCGCCGCCACCGGCTCGTCGGCAATGAGCACCGGGGCTTCCACCGCCAGCGCGCGGGCGAGCAGCAGGCGGGCACGCTCGCCGCCGGAAAGGGTGCCGGCGGAGCGGTGGCGCAGGTGCGCCAGCTCCACCGCATCCATGGCGCGCTCCACGGCGGCATCCACCCGCGCGGCCCCGTGGGGCAGCCGGCCCAGCGCCACCACCTCCTCCACCGGCAGCGGCCAGTGGATCCGCCCGTTCTGCGGCAGGTAAGCGAGGGTCCGGCCCAGCGCCCGGCGACCGATCTCGTCCGGCGTGCGCCCGCCATAGGTCACCGTGCCGGAGGCGAGCGGATCGAGGCCGGCGAGGGCGCGCAGCAGGCTGGTCTTGCCGGCGCCGTTGGGGCCGATGAGGCCAAGCATCTCGCCCGGCCGCGCGGCGAGGGAAAAGTCGCGCACCACGAGGGCGCCGCCCCGATTCACGCTGATGTCGCGCGCCTCCACGATCATTCGCCGTCCACCCTCAAATGCCGCAGCAGGGCGAGGAAGAAGGGCGCGCCGACGAGGGCGGTGACCACGCCGAGCTTCAGCTCCGGCCGGGTCGGGATGAGCCGCACCGCGATGTCGGCGCCCAGCGTCAGCGCCGCGCCGGCGAGCCCGCTGGCGAGCAGCAGCCGCCCCGGCCGGTGACCCACGAACGGCCGCATCAGGTGGGGCACCACGAGGCCCACGAAGCCGATGGCCCCCGCCACCGCCACGCTCGCCCCCACCGCCGCCGCCGTGCCGCCGATGACGGTGAGGCGCGCCCGGCGCAGGGAAAAGCCGAGGCTCGCCGCGGCGTCCTCGCCGAGGGTCAGGGCATCGAGGGCACGGCCGGTGGCGAGCACCAGCACCCAGCCCGCCGCCATGAAGGGCAGGGCCAGCGCCACATGGGCAAGGCTGCGGTCGGACAGGGACCCCATGAGCCAGAACACCACCTCCAGCGCCGCATAGGGGCTGGGGGCGAGGTTCAGCGCCAGCGCGGTGAGGGCGCCGGCGAGGCTGCTCAGGGCCACGCCGGCGAGGATGAGCGTGGCGGTGCCCGCGCCGCGTCCGGCCAGCGCCAGCAGGAATGCGGTGGCAAGTCCCGCGCCGATCAGGCCGCCCAACGGCAGGGCGAGGGGGAAGGCGGAGGAGAAGCCGAAATAGAAGGCCACCACCGCCCCCAGCGCCTGTCTCTTATACAC
>NZ_JAIVFN010000162.1 GCF_030015065.1 Xanthobacter autotrophicus
AGCTGTGTATAAGAGACAGCCCCCACTCCGTCCGCCGCCTGCTCTTCCGGCTGCGCCTGGCGCTGCAGCCGGTGGTGGAGATGCTGGTGGGCGGCTATGTGCGCTTCTCCATCTGGTGGCTGCGCCTGTGGCCGCTCTGGCTCTCCGCCGGGGGCATGGCCTTCTGGGCGCGCACGTTCGGCCCCTTCTTTGCCGTGAGCAAGGTGGCGCGGCGCAACCTCGCCGCCGCCTATCCCGAAAAAAGCACGGCCGAGATCGGCGCCCTGGTGCGCGGGGTCTGGGCCAACATGGGCCGGCTCGCCGCCGAATTCGCCCAGCAGGACCGCCTGTGGGACTACGACCCCACAAAGCCTGGTGAAGGTCGCGTGGAAGTGGTGGGCGCCGAGATCTTCCAGCGCCTGCGCGACGATGGGCGCCCTGCCCTGTTCTTCACCGCCCATACCGGCAATTGGGAAATGTGCGCCATCGCCGGCGCCAAGTTCGATGTGCCGGGGGGCGTGCTCTATCGCGCGCCCAACAACAGGCGCGCCGCCGCCCTCATCGAGGAGATGCGTGCCGGCACCATGCCGGGCCTCATCCGCGCCGGCCGAGACGCCGGCCGCCAGATGGCGCGCATGCTGGCCGAGGGACAGCATCTGGGCATGCTGATCGACCAGTACTGGACCGGCGGGCCGGAAGTGACCTTCTTCGGCCGGCCCTGCGCAACCAACCCGACGCTGGCCCGCCTCGCCCGGCAGTTCGACTGCCCGGTGCACGGCATGCGCGTCATCCGCCTGCCCGGCGCGCGCTTCCGGGTGGAGATCACGGAAGAAATCGTCCTCCCCCGCGACGGCGAGGGCAAGATCGACGTGATCGGCGCCATGCAGGCCGTCACCTGCGTGATCGAGGGCTGGGTGCGCGAATATCCCGACCAGTGGCTCTGGCTCCACCGCAGGTGGCGCTGAGGGGCGGCGGTGAAAGCCCTCTCCGCAGGCGGCGGAGGGAGGCCGCCTTCTTCGGCGGGCAAACACCCCCAATCCCCTTGCCCCGGCTGCGGCGATCCTATAAAGCCGCGCTTTCCGTTTTATGGGGTCTTGAGGGATGAGCACGGCTGACGTTGCCGTCATCATGGGCAGCCAGTCCGATTGGGACACCATGCGCCACGCGGCCGAGACGCTGGAAGCGCTGAAGATCCCGCACGAGGCCCGCATCGTCTCCGCCCATCGGACGCCCGAGCGCATGTACGACTTTGCCCGCAGCGCGAAAGCGGACGGCTTCAAGGTGATCATCGCCGGCGCGGGCGGCGCGGCCCACCTGCCCGGCATGGTGGCGGCACTCACCACCTTGCCCGTCTTCGGCGTGCCGGTGCAGTCCAAAGCCCTGTCCGGCCTCGACAGTCTTTATTCCATCGTCCAGATGCCGGCCGGCGTGCCCGTGGGCACGCTCGCCATCGGCGTCGCCGGCGCGACCAATGCGGCGCTATTGGCCGCGTCCGTGCTGGCGCTGGCGGACCCGGCCTTGTCCCAGCGGCTCGAGGCCTGGCGCGCGGCACGCACCGGGGCGGTGGCGGAACGGCCGGCCTGAGCCATGCTGAAGCCCGGAAGCGTCATCGGCATTCTCGGCGGCGGCCAGCTCGGCCGCATGATCGCGCTCGCGGCGGCGGAGCTCGGCTTGAAGACCCGCATCCTGTGCCCCGACAAGGACAGCCCCGCCTTTCATGTGAGCGAGAGCCACGTCTGCGCGCCCTATGACGACTTCGCGGCGCTGGAGCGCTTCGCGGCGGGCGTGGACGTGGTGACCTATGAATTCGAGAACGTGCCGCTGGCCACCGCCGAGTTCCTCGCCGCCCGCGTGCCCCTGAGGCCGGGGGCGAAGGCCCTCGCCATCACCCAGGACCGGCTGGCGGAAAAGAGCTTCGTGCGCGACCTCGGCATCGAGACCGCCCCCTTCGCCGCCGTGGACGACCTCGCCGGCCTCGAGGCGGGGGTTGCGGCGCTCGGCCTGCCGGCGGTGCTGAAGACGCGGCGCTTCGGCTATGACGGCAAGGGCCAGGTGATGATCCGCCCGGATGAGGACCTCACCGCCGCCTGGCATGCGCTGGGCCGGCAGAGCGCCATCCTGGAAGGCTTCGTCGCTTTCGTGCGCGAGGTCTCGGTGGTGGCGGCGCGGCGGGCGGACGGCGCCTTCCAGGCCTTCGACGTGACCGAGAACGTGCATCGCGAGCACATCCTGCACACCTCCACCGTGCCCGCCACCCTGTCTGCCGGCGCGGCCGCCCAGGCCCGCGCCATCGCCCGCGCCATCGGCGATGCGCTCGATTATGAGGGCGTGTTCGCGGTGGAGCTGTTCGTGGTGGGATGCGGAGCCTCCGAGCGGGTGATCGTCAACGAGATCGCCCCGCGCGTGCACAATAGCGGGCACTGGACCCAGGATGGCGCAGTGACCTCCCAGTTCGAGCAGCATGTGCGCGCCATCGCCGGCTGGCCGCTGGGAGAGGTCTCCCGCCTCGGCCGGGCCCAGATGACCAACCTCATCGGCGCCGACGTGCATGACTGGCACGCCCTGCTCGCCGAGCCGGGAACCCATGTCCATCTCTACGGCAAGGATGAGGCCCGCGCCGGCCGCAAGATGGGCCACGTGGTGCGGGTGGGCCGCGATCCGGAGACGTGCGCCAACATTCCCGGCGAGGGGTGCTGAAACCCTTGGCGGTGCCGTCATCGCGCCGTCATCCGGCGTGATTATTTTACCATTCTCCACATGATCTTCGGAGACCTGAGGCGAATCGCCATGGCGACGCGACCGCGGGCTTCGGGCATAGCTGCAAAGCTCAAGAGAGCTACCATAATACCATACGGTTTCGGGGGAATCCGGTGGCCAACGAACGCTTCTCACAGTGGCTGCGCGATCTCGCGCGGCACATGGCCCGCTCGGGCCGCTATGGCAGCTGGCGCCTGATCCAGATCGAGCTGCGCTTCATGCAAGGCATCCGCGAGGCCGCCAACTGCTTCACCGATTCCGAGATCCGGTCGGAGCTGGACGCACTTTGCCGCGAGGCGCAGCGGCAGGCCGGCCGGATCATGATCCTGCCCGCCTGAAGATGAGCCGGCGCAAGGCCCCGCCGCGTTTCCTCCCGGCATCGGGCGTGTGGACAAGCTGCAGGGCTTCTGATAAGAGAGCACTCCTTCCGGATGAGCTGAAGTCGGGCGAAAGGCTCGTGCTTCCCCGGTCCGGGTATTCAGATCAGGTTGGCCAGATCACGGCTTGCTGGGCTCGGCGCAACAGCTCGAAGAGGTAAACACGTGCAAGTTCTCGTCCGCGACAACAATGTTGATCAGGCCCTCAAGGCGCTCAAGAAGAAGATGCAGCGCGAGGGGATCTTCCGCGAGATGAAGCTGCGTGGCCACTACGAGAAGCCGTCCGAGAAGCGCGCCCGCGAGGAGGCCGAGGCCATCCGCCGCGCCCGCAAGCTCGCCCGCAAGCGCGCCCAGCGCGAGGGTCTCATCCCCTCCAAGCCGCGCCCCACGCGCTGAAGCCGGGCTGAGCACCAGCCGGCTTGAACCGGCCTGGCGCCCGCACCTTTCCTGTCGAGCCATCGCCACCGCGCGTGCCCACACGCGCGGATTTCGCTTGTCCGGCTGCCCCGTCTCGCGCTCCCCGGCCTGCCTGTCCCGCATCGGCCTCGTGCCCCCTGGGCAAAGCCAGGACTCTGCGTCAGGGCCCTTCCCGCCCCGCGCCCGGCTCACTGAAATCCCCTTTCTCACGTCCTGTGCCGAGCTTGCCTTGCCCCGCGCGCAGCGGCGATCGGTCCGCCGTCTCTCCATCGGGCCGGACAAGGCGATGTGCGCCCTGACGGCGATGCAAGCTGATCGGACAGCGCGTTCTCTTTCTTGAATTTAGAGGGCGATTCCCCGATCAGATGGATTCAATCTGATCGGATCGCGCTCTAGAGTGCGCGCTGTGCTGCGAAGCGGGGCACGGTCGGCGGATGCGGCGGCCGGAGCCGGCCTGGGAAACGCCATGCGCCGCATTCGGGGGAGAGGTGGATGGTTGCGCGGGTGGTCGAGGTTGAACCTTTCGACATCATCGTGTTCGGCGCCACCGGCGATCTGGCGCGGCGCAAGCTGCTGCCGGCCCTGTTCGAGCGCGATCTCGCCGGCCAGATGCCCGACGAGGCCCGCATCATCGGCGTGTCCCGGCGCCCCATGGCCCGCGCGGCGTTCCAGGACTTCGCCCGCGAAGCGGTGGAGACCTCCGACGGCATCGAGGAAGCCCGCCCCGCCCGCCTGTCCCGTTTCCTCGCCCGGCTCGACTATGTGGCGGTGGACGCCCAGTCCGACGCCGGCTGGGCGGATCTCGCCCGGCTCCTCGAAAAGGGGCGAGATCGCGTGCGGGTGCTGTATCTCGCCGTGGGGCCGGACCTGTTCGACCCCATCTGCGCGCGTATCGGCTCCCATGGTCTCGTCACCGACCTGACCCGCGTCGTGGTCGAGAAGCCGGTGGGCAAGGACCTCGCCTCGGCGCTGACGGTGAATGCCGCCGTGGGCAAGGTCTTCCGCGAGGAGGCGGTGTTCCGCATCGACCACTATCTGGGCAAGGAGACGGTGCAGAACCTGATGGCGCTGCGCTTCGCCAATGCCCTGTTCGAGCCGGTGTGGAACAATGCCCACATCGACCATGTGCAGATCACCGTGGCCGAGAGCATCGGCACCGCCGGCCGCGCCGGCTATTATGACACCGCCGGCGCCCTGCGCGACATGGTGCAGAACCACATTCTCCAATTGCTCTGCCTCGTGGCCATGGAGCCGCCGGTGTCGCTGGACGCCGACGCAGTGCGCGACGAGAAGCTGAAGGTGCTCAAGGCCCTCGAACCCATCACCGAGGCCAATGCCGGCCAGCTCACGGTGCGCGGCCAGTACCGCGCCGGGGCCTCGGCGGGCGGGGCGGTGCCGGGCTATCTGGAGGAGCTGGGCTCCGGCGCCTCGGACACCGAGACCTTCGTGGCGCTGAAGGCGCAGATCGGCAACTGGCGCTGGTCGGGCGTGCCCTTCTACCTGCGCACCGGCAAGAGGCTGGCCTCGCGGGTATCGGAGATCGTCGTGGCGTTCCGGCCTATCCCCCATTCGGTATTCGACGGGCAGGCAGGCCCCATCATGCCCAACCGCCTCGTCATGCGCCTCCAGCCCGACGAGGGCGTAAAGCTGTGGCTGATGATCAAGGACCCCGGTCCCGGCGGCATGCGGCTCCAGCATGTGCCCCTCGACATGAGCTTCGCCAGCGTGTTCGGCGTGCGCAACCCCGACGCCTACGAGCGCCTCATCATGGACGTGGTGCGCGGCAACCAGACCCTGTTCATGCGCCGCGACGAGGTGGAGGCCGCCTGGCGCTGGATCGATCCGATCCTGGACGCCTGGCGCACGTCCCGCGAGGCGCCCAGACCCTACACCGCCGGCACCTGGGGCCCCGCCGCCGCCATCGCCCTCATCGAGCGCGACGGGCGAACCTGGACCGACGACGCCTGAGCCCGCCACGCCCGGCCGGCCAGAACCCGAGTTGCCTCGAATCCGCGTTTTTCCGAATCCGATTTGCACGAACCAGACTTGCACGAGCCCGAAGGTCCGATGACGACACCTGCATTCGCCCTCGCAGCCTATGACGATCCCGCCGCCCTCGCCCGCGCCCTGGCGGCGCATGTGGCGGAGGCGCTGCGCGCCCGCCTTGCCCGCGACGGCGCGGCGAGCCTTGCCGTCTCGGGCGGCCGCACGCCGACGCGCTTCTTCGAGACCCTCTCCGGTGCGCCCCTGGACTGGAGCCGCATTGCCGTGACCCTGGTGGACGAGCGCTGGGTGCCGGAAACCTCGGAGCGGTCCAACGCCGCGCTGGTGCGGCGCCACCTCTTGAAGGGCCCGGCTGCGGCAGCGCGATTCGTGCCGCTCTTCACCGGAGCCGCCACGCCGGAAGAGGGGCTCGCAGCCGCGGAGGCAGCGGTCGCCGCCCTGCCCGCGCCGTTCGCCGCCGTGGTGCTGGGCATGGGCGATGACGGGCACACGGCCTCCTTCTTCCCCGGCGCCGATGCGCTTGCCGCCGCCGTCGATCCGGCCGGCACGGCCCCCCTCATCGCGGTGCGGGCCGACGGGGCGGGTGAACCGCGCATCACCTTCACCTTGCCGCCGCTCATCGCGGCCGACCTGCTCCTGCTGCACATCGAGGGCGCGGGCAAGCGCGCGGTGCTGGAGCGGGCGGCGGCCGGCGGGGCGGTGGCGGAAATGCCCATCCGCGCCGTGCTGAACGCGGTCCGCGTCCCTCTCGACGTACTCTGGTGTCCCTAGAGAACGCGCCGATCTGCCTGCATCGCAAGCTGATCGGACAACGCGTTCTCTTTCTTGAGTTTAGAGAGCGTTGTCATCGTGGAGCAGGAAGCCACCTTTGCTCATGACGCCAAAGGGCGCCTTTTGCCCTTGTCGCACCTTCTTCATGCGAACCTGCATCCATTTCCCCAACAGGGTCTGACGGAGATTTCGCACCCATGACGTCCAATACCCTCGCGACCGACACCGCCTTCAAGGCCCTCGCCACCGCCTGGGAGACCCGCGAGGGGCGGATCCTCGACCTGTTCGCGATACCGGACCGGTTCGAGCGCTTTTCCGTCGCCTACGGCGACCTCATCCTCGACTTCTCCAAGACCGCCATCTCGGACGGCATCCTGAAGCAGCTTTTCGCCCTCGCCCGGGCCGGCGGGGTCGAGGCGCAGCGCGATGCCATGTTCGCCGGCGACCACATCAACCTCACCGAGGACCGCGCGGTGCTGCACACGGCCCTGCGCGACCAGGCGAGCGAGACCATCCAGGTGGACGGCATCGACGTGAAGCCCGGCGTGGTGGAGACGCTGGCGCGCCTCGGCGATTTCGCCGCGGGCGTGCGCGAGGGCCGCATCGCGGGCGCGCGGGGCGGCGTCATCACCGACGTGGTGAATATCGGCATCGGCGGCTCGGACCTCGGCCCGGCCATGGTGACGCTGGCGCTGGCCCCCTATCACGACGGGCCGCGCTGCCATTTCGTCTCCAACGTGGACGGCGCCCACATCACCGACGTGCTGAAGGGGCTCGACCCCGCCACCACTTTGTTCATCGTGGCCTCCAAGACCTTCACCACGGTGGAGACCATGTGCAATGCCTCGACCGCCCGCGCCTTCATCGTGAATGCGCTGGGGGAGGAGGCCGTGGGCGCCCATTTCGCCGCTGTCTCCACCGCGCTCGACAAGGTGGGGGCCTTCGGCATCCCGGCCGAGCGCACCTTCGGCTTCTGGGACTGGGTGGGCG
>NZ_JAIVFN010000163.1 GCF_030015065.1 Xanthobacter autotrophicus
GCGCTGCGGAGGGTCGCGGGGCTGGCGCTGGTGGCGCTCGTAGGCGCTGCCTTGTCCGGCGCCGCGGCCGTGGCGCAGCAGGCCCCCATGCAGAGTCTCGAAGGCCTGCCGGGGCGTCCGCCGGTGCATCCGGACGTGGATCCCTATCCCTTCGATCCGTTCCTTTCGCTGCGGAGCTATCTCAGGCAGCGCCTGCCGGCGGGCTGGTGGGCGCGCGATCCGTCCTATGAGGCCGGCGCCTTCTCGGTGGTGGTGCATATTCCCGAAAGCTGGCGGGGCAACCCAACCTCGGCCATGCTGCGCCTGTGCCCGGAGCCATCCAGCACCCTGTGGACGCGCATCACGGTGGTGGAACTGCGGCCGTTCTATCGGCAGAGCCCGTGGCCGGCGGCGACTTGCCGCCGGTGAGGCTCTCTCACACCTCGTCGCGCAGGGAGCGATGGACGTGGACGGGCGCGGCCGGTGCCAGATGGCGGCCGGAATGGCGCTCCAGCCCCACGAGGGCAGCGATCGCCACGAAGGCGAAGAAAATGATGCTGCTGGCGGTGCTCAGCGTGAGAATGGCGCTGCCGACAAGGACGAAGGCATCCGCCGGGCGCGCGATGAGGCTGCCGATGAGCAGGAGCCCGAGGAGCGCCGGCACAAGAATGCGACTGAACGACATCTCGCCTCCTCCGACAGGCTCAAGGTTGACGGAATATTTTTACACGGAAGGCGCGGTGGTGAAAAGCTCAGCACGCGTCCGCAGCCCGGTGCAGACCGCCGCCGAACCGCGCGCCTTGCCAGCGGCCGGCCAAACAAAAGGCCGCCACGCCAAAAGCGGGCGGCCTTTCGGAAGGCATGGTCCGGGCAGCGCGTGCCGTCAGATCTGGCGCTCGACCATCATCTTCTTGATCTCGGCGATGGCCTTGGCCGGGTTGAGGCTCTTCGGGCACGCCTGGGCGCAGTTCATGATGGTATGGCAGCGATACAGCCGGAAGGGGTCTTCCAGATAATCGAGCCGGGAGCCGGTGCGCTCGTCGCGGCTGTCCTTCAGCCAGCGTGTGGCCTGGAGCAGGGCCGCCGGGCCGAGATAGCGGTCGCCGTTCCACCAGTAGCTCGGGCAGGAGGTGGAGCAGCAGGCGCACAGGATGCACTCGTAGAGGCCGTCCAGCTTCTCGCGGTCGTCCTTCGACTGGCGCCACTCCTTCTCGGGGGCGGCGGTGTCGGTCTGCAGCCACGGCTCGATGGAGGCGTGCTGCGCATAGAAATTGGTGAGGTCGGGCACCAGGTCCTTCACCACCGGCATGTGCGGCAGCGGATAGACATTGACCACGCCCTTCACCAGCACCTCGTCCATGCCCTTGGTGCAGGCGAGGGTGTTGGTGCCGCCGATATTCATGGCGCACGAGCCGCACACGCCCTCGCGGCAGGAGCGGCGGAAGGTGAGGGTCGGATCAATCTTGTTCTTGATCCAGATCAGGCCGTCGAGAACCATGGGGCCGCAATCCTCGCGGTCCACGTAATAAGTGTCGATCCGCGGGTTGCGGGCGTCGTCCGGGTTCCAGCGATAGATGCGGAACTCGGTCAGCTTCTTGGCGCCCTGCGGCTTCGGCCACACCTTGCCGGGCGTGATCTGGGAGTTCTTCGGAAGGGTGAGCTCAACCATGGGACGTCCTGGAACGCTGGAGCGGTAACCGCCCGCAGGATTTCTGGCCATGGCCGCGCGCGCCGGGCATTCGGGCCCGAGCCGCGCGCGGTCGCGGTGACGCGATCAGTACACGCGCTTCTTCGGCTCGATGTACTGGATGTCGTTGGACAGCGTGTAGGTGTGCACCGGCCGGTCATCGAGCCGCACATTGCCCGATGCGGTGTCGAAGTAAGCCAGAGTGTGCTTCATCCAGTTCACGTCGTCGCGGTCGGGGAAGTCCTCTCGCGCATGGCCGCCGCGGCTTTCCTGGCGGGCGTTCGCGCCCTCCATGGTGACGATGGCCTGGGCGATGAGGTTCTCGAACTCCAGCGTCTCGACGAGATCGGAATTCCACACCAGCGAGCGGTCGGTGACGCCGATGTCGCTCGCGCCCTTGTAAACGTCGTGGATCAGCTTGCAGCCTTCCTCCAGCACCTCGCCGGTGCGGAAGACGGCGCAGTTGCTCTGCATCACCTTCTGCATGGAGAGGCGCAGCTCGGCGGTGGGGGTGCCGCCGGAAGCGTGCCGGGCCGCGTCCAGGCGGGAGAGCGCGAGGTCCGCGCTGCCGGCCGGCAGTTCGCGGTGCTTCTCGCCGGGCTTCACCAATTCTGCGGCGCGCAGGCCGGCCGCGCGGCCGAACACCACGAGGTCGATGAGCGAATTGGAGCCGAGGCGGTTGGCGCCGTGGACGGAGACGCAGGCGGCCTCGCCGATGGCCATCAGGCCGGGCACCACCGTGTCGGGATCGCCGGCGCGCTTGTCCAGCACCTCGCCGTAATAGTTCGTGGGGATGCCGCCCATATTGTAGTGCACGGTCGGGATCACCGGGATCGGCTCGCGGGTCAGGTCCACGCCGGCGAAGATCTTCGCGCTTTCCGAGATGCCGGGCAGGCGCTCGTGGAGAATGGCGGGGTCGAGATGATCGAGGTGCAGGAAGATGTGGTCCTTGTTCTTGCCGACGCCGCGGCCCTCGCGGATCTCCATGGTCATGGAGCGGGAGACCACGTCGCGCGAGGCAAGGTCCTTGGCCGAGGGGGCATAGCGCTCCATGAAGCGCTCGCCCTCGGAATTGGTGAGGTAGCCGCCCTCGCCGCGGGCGCCCTCGGTGATGAGGCAGCCCGAGCCGTAGATGCCGGTGGGGTGGAACTGCACGAATTCCATATCCTGCAGCGGCAGGCCGGCGCGCAGCACCATGCCGCCGCCGTCGCCGGTGCAGGTGTGGGCGGAGGTGGCGGAGAAGTAGGCGCGGCCGTAGCCGCCGGTGGCGAGCACGGTGAGGTGCGCACGGAAGCGGTGGAGGGTGCCGTCATCGAGCTTCAGGGCGATGACGCCACGACAGCGGCCGTCCTCGTCCATGATGAGGTCGATGGCGAAATACTCGATGAAGAACTCCGCCTGGTGCTTCAGCGCCGCGCCGTAGAGCGTGTGCAGCATGGCGTGGCCGGTGCGGTCCGCCGCGGCGCAGGTGCGCTGGGCGGTGCCCTTGCCGTAATGGGTGGTCATGCCGCCGAACGGGCGCTGGTAGATCTTGCCGTCCTCGGTGCGGGAGAAGGGCACGCCCCAGTGCTCCAGCTCGTAGACCGCGGCCGGCGCGTTGCGCACCATGTATTCGATGGCGTCCTGGTCGCCCAGCCAGTCCGACCCCTTCACGGTGTCGTACATGTGCCATTCCCACTTGTCCTCGCCCATGTTGGCGAGGGAGGCGGCGACGCCGCCCTGGGCCGCCACGGTGTGGGAGCGGGTGGGAAACACCTTGGTGATGCAGGCGGTGCGCAGGCCGGCTTCCGAGCAGCCCACCACCGCGCGCAGGCCGGCGCCGCCGGCGCCCACCACGAGCACGTCGTAGGTATGGTCCTCAATGGGGTAGGCAGCGCCGTTGATGCCGGGCGCGGCGGCCCCGTTGGTTGCGGTGTCGGCCATGTCAGCCTCCCAGGCTGATCTTGAGCACGGCGAAGGCGCCGGCGAGGGCAATGGCGATGCTGAAGAAGGTGTTGGCCACGATGAGCAGCACCTTGAGCGCCTCGCTGTGGACGTAGTCCTCGATCACCACCTGCATGCCGATGCGCATGTGCGTGGTGACCGACAGCAGCGTCAGCAGCATGATCACCGCCACGAACGGGTTGCCGAGGATGGCCCGCGTCGTCGCGTAGCTCGCGCCGGCGAGGCAGATGACGATGCCGATGAAGGCGATCATCAGGACCAGGTTGGCGAGCCCGGTGACGCGCTGCTTGAAGAAATGGTCGGTGCCCGAGCGGGCGGAGCCGAGGCCGCGCACGCGGCCGAGCGCGGTGCGCATGGGGGCGTGGCCGGAGGACGGGGTGTTGCTCATGTGCTCCTCCTCAGCCCTTAACCACGAGGCCGACGACCCAGAGAATGACGGTCAGCGCCACCGAGCCGGCGAGGGTCGCCTTGGCGAGGAGGATGCGCTCCTTCGGGCCGAAGCCGTGGATGAAGTCCCAGATAAAGTGGCGCACGCCGCCGAGGGCGTGGTGCAGCAGGGCCCAGGTGTAGCCGAACAGCACGATGAGGCCGATGGGCGAGCCCGCCACGGCGCGGAAGCTCTCGAAGGCCGAAGGGGAGGTTGCGGCGGCGAGCAGCCACCAGACCAGGATCGCGGTCCCGAAATAAAGCCCGACGCCGGTGATGCGATGCACAATGGACATCATCATCGTGAATAGCGGGCGGTAGATCTGTAGGTGGGGCGAAAGGGGGCGATCAATGCGCTGAGGGCTGTCGGCCATGGGGCCTCCTCCAAAAAATCGACCGATCAGGTATCTCAATCGTCGTCACTTCGCAACGATTCCAAAGCACCTTGGCGGGCTTTAAATCCGGATACGTTGCGCGCCGCAATTGGATGAACGTTGCATGCCGCTCCTGCTCCGTCGCGGATTGCTGCATTGCCAACGTTCCGCGTTTGCGCCCGGCGCTGTTGCACACGCAAAAAAAACAGCGCCGGAAGACCGGCGCTGTCCTTGGGTCAGGTCTGGAAGGCCCGATCAGAAGCGGTAGGTGATGCCCGTACCGAAGATCCAGGGGTTCAGGTCGGCGCCGCCGGTGAGGTACGCGCCGCTGCCCGCGAGCTGCAGGGTGAAGCTCGGCTCCAGGAAGATCTTCTTCACGTCGAAGTTGATGCCCCAGTGGCGGTCGATCATCCAGTCGAAGCCGGCCTGGAGGGCAAGGCCCCAGGCGTCGTGCACGTCCACGCTGGAGAATGCGGGATTCTTCGCGTCCTGATTGAAGAACACCGTGTAGTTCACGCCGGCGCCGATATAGGGCTTGAAGGGCCCGAAATCGGTGAAGTGATACTGCAGGGTGAGGGTGGGGGGCAGCAGCCACACCTTGCCCACCTGGCCGAGATTGGCGATGGTGCCCTCGCCGTTGATGTCATGGGGCGTGACACCGAGGATGAGTTCGGCCGCGATGTTCTTGGTGAAGTAATAGGTGATGTCCAGCTCAGGCACCACCGCGTCGGAATAGCTGAGGTCGGAGCCCCATACGCCATCCACCGAGCCGCCGTTTTCCGGCATCACGTAGAGCGCGCGCACGCGGATCTGCCAGGGGCTGAGGGGGGCTTCCACCACCGGGGCCTTGTAGGCCGGCGTCGACAGGTCAGCCGCGACCGCGCCGCCGACGGTGGAGGCGACAATGCCCGCTGCAACAATGGCACCCAGACCGAACTTCTTCATTGCCCCGCTCCCGCGAACTTGATCGTGAAAAACCATACGGCAACACTTCGCGCCGCCGATCCCCCAAAAGTTTGATTCATGTCAAGTTTGGGTCGGTCCGGGCGAAACTGTGGCGCGAGAGCCACAGGGCTGCCGCCCGCCTGCCGCAATTTCGAGGCAAGGCTGAAGGATGCGCTCCGGAGTTGCTCCGCTCTCCGATTTCTCTTTTTTGTGAATGGCTTCATCTTCCATGTCCTGTGCTGACACGGCTCCGCCGCCCCGTCCGGAGGGCGTTCGCTCGACCTCTGCCCTGCGGCAATCGCGACGGTCCGTGCGACGCCTTCCGGTTGCGGCGATCGCTCGTTTCCTTGCGCTTCTGGGTGCGATGTTCACGATTCTCCCCGCCTGGGCGGATCAGGTGCGTGACTTGAGGCTCGCCGTGAACGGTGAGGACAGGCGCTATCTCGTGGTGACCCCCGATGGCGTGACCGGCCCGGCACCGGTGGTGGTCGCCCTGCACGGGGCGGCGCAGACGCCGGAAAGCTTCCGCGCCTATTTCGGGCTCGACGCGGCGGCCGCCGCCCACGGCTTAGTCGCGGTCTACCCGGAAGGCGAGGGACGGGTGTGGAACGACGGGCGGCCGGCCGCCATGCGACTCAAGATGATGCTGCGGCCCGGCGACGACGTGGCCTTCCTGGTGGCGCTGGCCCGCCGCCTGGCGGAAGACGGCATCGCTGATCCGGCGCGCATCTATCTCACCGGCATTTCCAACGGCGGCTTCATGGTGCAGCGCATGGCCTGCGAGCATGCGGAGCTGTTCGCCGCCTATTCCTCCATCATGGCCACGGCGCCGGCCAATTACCGCGAGGAATGCAAGCCGGACCGGCCGATCCCCATCCAGTTCATCCACGGCACGGCGGATTCCGTCATCGCCTATGCCGGCTTCTGGACACCGGTGGGGGCGACCCTGTCGGCGCCCGAGAGCGCGCGTCTGTTCGCCCGCATCAACGGGTGCGGCGCTTCGACCCAGCGCGCGCTACCCGATCTCGATCAGACGGACGGAACCACCGCGGTGCAACGCCGCTGGGAGGCTTGCCGGGATGGGGCGGCGGTGGAACTCATCAGCATCGACCTCGGAGGCCACCAGCCGCCGGCGCGGGTGGACACGAAGCCGGATCTCGCCACGCCGTTCCTCGGCCTGCGCAGCCGCGACATCGATTCGGGCGAGGAGGTCTGGCGTTTCATGTCCGCCTTCGGTGGGGCGGGCTCCCCCCAGGCCGGGGCCGGAGCGGTACCGTTGCCGCCGCCGTCCCCGCTGCGAGGCAACCGCGCGGGCGCCGTGGTGCGCCCGGCGGCGGCCGTCGATCAGCGGGGAATCAGCACCCAGTAGTCGAGGTCGAGGATCACGCTCGGGTCGTAGTCCTCGCCGGTGTCGGTGGCGACCTTGGCCGGGAAATCGGCGGTGGCGCGGTCCTTGGTGGCGATGGTGCGCAGGCGCAGCGCGCCCACGTCCTCGCGGCCCGGCAGGGGCTGGGCGTCGAGCACCTCGCTCCAGGCATGGACGGTGAGGCCGGCGAACAGGGGCGCCACATGGCGCCCGCCATTGATGGCGGCCACGTGGAAGGCGTTGGCGAGGCCGTTGAAGGAGAGCGCGCGGGCGATCGAGATGACGTGGCCGCCATAGATCAGCCGGCGGCCGAACCGGCCCTGGCCCTCGGTGAACTGGTTGAAGTGCACCTTGGCGGTGTTTTGATAGAGGCGGGTGGCGATCATGTGCTCCGCCTCCTCCACCGTCATGCCGTCCACGTGGTCGATGCGCTCGCCCACCTGATAGTCGGCGAAGCGGGCGGTCGAGCCGGAGAGGTCGTCGCGCCAGCCCTCGATGTCGAGCAGCGGCACGGCATTGCCCAGGGCGTCGGGGGCGAGGGCGGCCGGCAGCTTGGGCACCACGGCTTCGGGGG
>NZ_JAIVFN010000164.1 GCF_030015065.1 Xanthobacter autotrophicus
GGGCAATGGCGTGGTGAGGGGGGCATCCCCCGTGCCCATGCCGGCATTGGTGGTAACGGGCGCGGTGGCGGGCGGATCGGGCTGCTCCGCCATGGCGGGCCTGACGGCCGAGGCGGCAAGGCAGGCGCCGACAAGCCCCGCGGCCATCAGCCGGGCAAGCGTGCCGCACACCCCCTCGTCCCGATGCGGGCGCCGCGCAGCCCCAACTCCACCGGCCCCATACCCATTGGCCCCGAACATGGCCTTCTCCTCGCCACAACCCCGCCCGTTGGTGCCGTGCTCCGGCGTTGCGATCAACTCACAAGCTTGAGCGGGTCAAGGTTTTCACTGCCTTGTCACTCGGCGGCAACAAATTGCGGAGCCAATGGTTCCGCTTCGCGGTTGCGGCCTACCGTGTCCGGATCCAGTTCGGCGAGCTTGCGGTAGAGGGTGGAACGTCCGATGCCGAGGCGGCGGGCCACTTCCGCCATGCGCCCCCCATAAAGATGGCAGGCAAAGCGGATGGCTTCCGCCTCGATCTGCTCCAGGCGGCGGGCATGGCCGGCGGCCTCGAGGCGGGCATAGGCGATGCCAGCCTCGTCCGCGGTTCCGGCGCCGCGCCGGGGAGGCGGGGCGAAGGGCGTGGCCGCGCCCGCCGGCACGAATGGCACCACATTGTCCGGCAGGGCGCGTTCCGGCCGCGATGCCGGCACGGCGCCGTGGCCCAGGGCCACGGCATTGGCGAGCGCCACCTGGAGCCGCAGCGCCCCGGCGGGCTTCACCACGAAATCGCGGGCCCCGGCGCGAATCGCATCGGCGGCGGCATCGAGCCCGGCGGCCGTCACCTGCACCACCACCGGCGCCACGATGCCGCGGGCGGCCATGGCGCCAAGCACGCCCATGCCGTCGAGGCCCGGCAGCACCAGGTCCAGCAGCACCACGTCGAAGACCCGGACCCCAAGGTGCTCCAGCGCCGCGTCGCCGTCCTCGGCGAGGGCCACGTCATAGCCGAGATGGGTGAGGGCGCCGGAGAGGCGGCGCGCCTCGACGGGGTCGTCTTCGACCAGAAGCAGGGACAGGGTCATCGGGGATCGCACACGGCAGGCAGGAAGAATCACCGCGAGCTTGGCGGGCGATGGTTAAGAACCCCTTCGCCCCTTCCGGCCCGTTGCGGCACCTGCATTCCCGCCGGCGCGGCGGGGCCGGCTTGCGGCGCCGGCCCATTGCGGCGATTCTGTCCGGCGAAGACCGGCGCCCGCGGTGCGAGCCGCGCGGCGTCGCCCGGTTCCGGAGGATTCATGTTCCAGACATCGTTGCGCCCGCACGCCCGTCCCGTTCTTTCGGCCGATTTCGAGAGCGCGTTCGCCGTCGCCCGCCGGTCCGCCTGCTTCGGCGCCCCGGCCACCGCGACCGCCGCGCCTGCCGCCGAGCGCCTGCCCGAATGGAACCTCGCGGACCTCTATCCGTCCATGGAGTCGCCCGAGCTGAAGGCGGATCTCGATCAAGCGGACGCCGAGTGCAAGGCGTTCGAGGCGGCCTACAAGGGCAAGCTCGCCGACATGCTGGCGGCGCCCGATGCGGGCGCGGCGCTGGGCGCGGTGGTGGCGCGTTACGAGGCGATCGACGACCTGCTCGGCCGCATCGCCTCCTATGGCAGCCTCATCTATGCCGGCGATACCTCCGACCCGGCCCGCGCCAAGTTCTACGGCGACATCCAGGAGCGCCTGACCGACGCCTCCACGCACCTGCTGTTCTTCACGCTGGAGATGAACCGGCTGGACGACGCGGCCCTTGAGGCCGCCATGGCCGATCCCGCGCTCGGCTATTACCGCCCGTGGGTGGAGGACCTGCGCAAGGACAAGCCCTACCAGCTTGAGGACAGGATCGAGCAGCTGTTCCACGAGAAGTCCAACCCCTCCCGCGGGGCCTGGAGCCGCCTGTTCGACGAGACCATTTCGTCCCTGCGCTTCACCGTGGACGGGCAGGAGCTCGCCATCGAGCCCACCCTCAACCTGATGCAGGACCCGAGGGAGGAGGTGCGCAAGACCGCCGGCCTGGCGCTGGCCGATACCTTCTCAAAGAATCTGCGGCTGTTCTCCCTCATCACCAACACGCTGGCGAAGGACAAGGAAATCTCCGACCGCTGGCGCGGGTTCGAGGATGTCGCCTCCTCCCGCCACCTCGCCAACCGGGTGGAGAAGGAGGTGGTGGACGCCATGGTGGAGGCGATCCGCGTCTCCTTCCCGCGCCTGTCGCATCGCTATTACGCGCTGAAGGCCCGCTGGTTCGGCAAGGACAAGCTGGAGTTCTGGGACCGCAACGCTCCGCTCCCCAAGGTGGAGACCCGCGACATCGCCTGGGGCGAGGCCAGGGACACGGTGCTTTCGGCCTACGGCGCCTTCTCGCCGAAGATGGCCGACATCGCGAAGACCTTCTTCGACAAGTCCTGGATCGACGCGCCGGTGCGCCCCGGAAAGTCCCCGGGCGCCTTCGCCCACCCGACCGTCCCTTCCGCGCACCCTTATGTGCTGCTCAACTACCAGGGCAAGCCGCGGGACGTGATGACGCTGGCCCATGAGCTGGGCCACGGCGTGCACCAGGTGCTGGCCGCCCGGCAGGGCGCGCTGATGGCGCCCACCCCGCTGACGCTGGCGGAGACCGCCTCCGTGTTCGGCGAGATGCTCACTTTCCGCCGCCTGCTGGAGGCCGCCGAAAGCCCGAAGGCCCGCAAGATCATGCTGGCCCAGAAGGTGGAGGACATGATCAATACGGTGGTCCGCCAGACCGCCTTCTACACCTTCGAGCGCCACGTCCACACCGAGCGCCGGCAGGGCGAATTGACCGCCGACAAGATCGGCGAGATCTGGATGAAGGTGCAGGGCGAAAGCCTCGGCCCGGCCATCCATCTCGGCGCCGGCTACGAGACCTTCTGGACCTACATCCCCCATTTCATCCACTCGCCCTTCTATGTCTATGCCTATGCCTTCGGCGACTGCCTCGTGAACTCGCTCTATGCGGTCTACGAGAAGGCGGCGGACGGCTTCGCCGACCGGTATCTGGCGATGCTCTCGGCGGGCGGCACCAAGCACCATGCGGAGCTGCTCGCCCCGTTCGGCCTCGATGCCCGCGACCCGGCCTTCTGGCAGACCGGCCTGTCCCTCATTGATGGAATGATCTCCGAGCTGGAGCGCATGGAGGGGTGAAATCGCATCCGGCGGGGGAAACCCTGCCGGATCGGCGCACCGCCGCTGAAGCTTTACGTCTCCTAAACCCTGTTTCCCCGAGGATCGGGGCCATGACCGCAAGGGCCGTCCTGCTCCTCGCCGCGATGCTGCTTGGCCTTCCGCCGGCGGCGACGCCGGCGCGCGCGCAGCCGGGCGGCGCTCCGGCCGTTCCGCTGCCACCCCCCGCGCCGGGCCGCACGGGCCTCGACACCGATGCGCTGAAATCCGACCTGCGCGGCGCCGAGGAGGCGCAGAAGCGCCTCAGGGCGGAGCTGGAGGCCGCCAAGGGCGACCGCGCCCGGCTCAACCAGCTGCTGGTGGAGACCGCCACCCGCACCCGCGCCGTGGAACAGCAGCTCATCGACGTGGAGGGCCGGATCGGGGTGCTCGACCGCTCGGCCTCGGATTTGTCGGCGTCCCTTGCCAGGCGGCGCGGCGTCCTCGCCCAGGTGCTGGCTGCCCTCATGCGCATGGGGCGCGAGCCGCCCCCCGCCCTGCTCATGCGCCCGGACGATGCGCTGGACGCGGTGCGCTCGGCCATCCTCCTCGGCGCGCTGCTGCCGGAATTGCGGGTGGAGGCGGAGACGCTGGCCGCCGATCTGTCGGACCTGTCCCGCGTGCGCGGCGAGCTGACCGCCGCCCGCGACAGCCTGTCCCGCCTCAGGTCCGAGCTGGACGACGACCGCAAGCGCCTGTCGGGGCTGGTGACGGAACGTCAGCGCCGCCAGGCGGAAGAGCAGCCGGTACCGCAGTCGGAAAGGAGCCAGGCCGAGACGGTGGCGAAGTCCACCGCCGACGTGCACGATCTCGTGACGAGGCTGGAGACGGAAGTCGGCCCGTCCGCCCGCGCCGCCGATGCCGCCAAGGCCGTGACCCGGCCCGTCGAGCCCGGCAAGCCGGACCTCGCCGCCCTGAGGGATCCGGCGCGCATTACGCCGGCCATTGCGTTCAGCCAGGCTAAGGGCTTGCTGCCAATGCCGGTTGCCGGCGTGACGGTGAAGACCTTCGGCGCCTCCGACGGCGTGGGCGGGGCCGAGAAGGGCCTGACCATCGCCACCCGCGCCGGGGCCCCCGTGAGCGCGCCGGCGGACGGCTGGGTGGTCTATGCCGGTCCGTTCCGCAGCTACGGACAACTCTTGATCATCAACACGGGCGGCGGATACCATATTCTGATGGCGGGCATGGAGCGGATCACCGTGGACCTCGGCCAGTTCGTCCTGGCGGGCGAGCCGGTGGGGGTGATGGGCGGCCTGTCGCGCAGCGCCGGACCCACGGCGGCGCGAGGCTCGGCGGTACCTGTGCCGGTAGGGGTTCCGGCCGCCGGATTACGTTTTGGCAATGAGCCGGGGGCAGCCTTGGGACAGCCCCAATTATATGTCGAGTTCCGAAAAGACGGGATCTCGATTGATCCTACCCCGTGGTGGGCCGCAACGGACAGTCAGAAGGTACGTGGATAATGCGTCGGACGTCTCTATTTCTTTTCGGCGTGGCGGCTGGCGCCCTCGTGGCCGTTGCAGCGGTGCAGCCCCGGGTGCTGGCTCCCCTCTTCCTCGGCACCGCCGCCGAGGCTGCGTCCTCGGACACCTACAAGCAGCTCAACCTGTTTGGCGACGTGTTCGAGCGGGTGCGCTCGGACTATGTCGAGAAGCCCGACGACGCCAAGCTGATCGAGTCGGCCATCAACGGCATGCTCCAGTCGCTTGACCCGCATTCCTCCTACATGGACGCGAAGAACCACCGCGACATGCAGGTGCAGACGCGTGGCGAGTTCGGCGGCCTCGGTATCGAGGTCATCATGGAAGACGGCCTGGTGAAGGTGGTCACCCCCATGGAGGACACCCCGGCCAGCAAGGCCGGCCTGCTCTCCGGCGACCTCATCGTCAAGCTGGACAATGACCAGGTCCAGGGCCTGACCCTGAACGAGGCCGTGGACAAGATGCGCGGACCGGTCAACACGCCGATCACGCTGACCATCGTGCGCAAGGGGGTGGAGAAGCCCATCGAGGTCAAGCTGGTGCGCGACACCATCAAGATCCAGACCGTGCGCTCGCGGATCGAGCAGGACGACATCGCCTATATCCGCCTCAACTCCTTCACCAACGAGCAGACCTATGAGGGCCTGAAGAAGGCCATCGACGACCTGACCGCCAAGATCGGCCCGGACAAGATCAAGGGCTACATCCTCGACCTGCGCAACAATCCCGGCGGTCTGCTGGACCAGGCGGTGGCGGTGTCCGACGCCTTCCTGGAGCGCGGCGAGATCGTCTCCACCCGCGGCCGCAACGCCGAGGAGACGCAGCGCTTCAACGCCCGCGGCGGCGACCTCACCAAGGGCCGGCCGGTGATCGTGATGGTCAATGGCGGCTCGGCCTCGGCCTCGGAGATCGTGGCCGGCGCCCTGCAGGACCACAAGCGCGCCACCGTCCTCGGCTCGCGCTCGTTCGGCAAGGCCTCGGTGCAGACCATCATCCCGCTGGGCCAGCAGGGCGCGCTGCGCCTCACCACGGCGCGCTACTACACGCCGTCGGGCCGCTCCATCCAGGCCAAGGGCATCGAGCCGGACATCGTGCTGGTGCAGGACCTGCCGGACGAGATGAAGCAGAAGCTCGGCGCCGCCGCCGACACCACCCGCGGCGAGGCCTCGCTGAAGGGCCACCTCAAGAACGGCGACGACGAAGCCACCGGCTCGCCGTCCTACGTTCCGCCGGACCCGAAGGACGACACCCAGCTGAAGCTGGCCGTCGAGCTGATGAAGGGCACCGTCAAGAACGCCGCCTTCCCCGCGAGCCCGAACAAGGCCTCGCAGGCGAACTGAGGCCCGCTCCTGCGGAGCCCGCTGCCCGGAAGCCGGGCGCCTAGGAATTATGCAGATGCCCCGTCCGAGACATCGGGCGGGGCATTTTCTTTGTGCCGCGACCGGCCACGACCGGCCTGCTCGCGCCGAAACCCGCCGTCCTGGCCCCCTTCCGGCGCCCGCCCCCGGTCCGCCCGTTGCCGGAGCCTTCTGGCATGGCCCTTGCTCAGCCTTTGGTCTAAAGGCGCGTGGCGCCGTGTGAGGGAGGCAGGCGCAACATGCGCGCAGATCGCAGGAATTTCCTTCGGAAGGCATTCGCCGCCGGCGCGCTTCTCGGCGCCCTGGTCCCGGCGGTGTTGCCCACCGCGGCGCGCGCCGATGCCCTCGACGACATCATGAAGGCCGGCGTGATCAAGATCGCCGTGCCGCAGGACTTCCCGCCCTTCGGATCGGTGGGCACCGATCTCAAGCCCGTGGGCTATGACATCGACGTGGCCAACCTCATCGCCAAGGGCCTTGGCGTGAAAGCGGAACTGGTGCCGGTGACCAGTGCCAACCGCATCCCCTACCTTCAGACCAGGAAGGTGGACCTCGTCATCTCCAGCCTCGGCAAAAATCCGGACCGGGAGAAGGTGATCGACTTCTCGGTGGCCTATGCCCCGTTCTTCAACGGCATCTTCGGCCCCGCCGACGTGAAGGTGGAGAAGATCGAGGACATCGCCGGCATGACCGTGGGCGTCACCCGCGGCTCGGTGGAGGACCTGGAGCTGACCAAGGTCGCCCCGCCCACCGCCGACATCAAGCGCTACGAGGACAACAACTCCACCATCTCGGCCTTCCTGTCCGGCCAGGTGAAGGTGGTGGCCACCGGCAACGTGGTGGCGGCGGCCATCCTCGCCCGCAACCCGCCGAAGAAGCCGCAGGTGAAGGTGCTGATCAAGAATTCCCCCTGTTATGTGGGCCTCAACAAGGACGAGCCCAGGCTGCTGGAGAAGGTCAACGCCATCATCAGCGCCGCCAGGGCGGACGGCGCGCTGGAGAAGATCTCGCAGAAATGGCTCGGCGCGTCGCTTCCGGCTGATCTGTGAGGATCTGAGTTCCACGCGCGCCCCGGGTCCGGCCGCCGTGCCGCTGGTGCAATGCGAACCCTCTCCCGCTTGCGGGGGAGGGCAGGGTGGGGAGGGCGGCGCGACCTGAATG
>NZ_JAIVFN010000165.1 GCF_030015065.1 Xanthobacter autotrophicus
GGTGCGGACCAGGGCAGGGCCGATCGCATGGCAGGCGCGGCGTCCGCGCCCTTTCCCGCGGGCGCCCGATGGCCTATTTGCGCGCACAAGCTCCCTTTTCTCCCCGAGACACCGCGCATGATACGCCTCGACAATATCGGCAAGCAGAACGGCAAGCAGATCGTCTTCATCGAAGCCTCGGCGGCGCTGCTGAAGGGCGAGAAGATCGGCCTCGTCGGCCCCAACGGCGCCGGCAAGACCACGCTGTTCCGCATGATCACCGGCGAGGAGCCCCCCGACGAGGGGCAGGTGAGCGTCGATCGCGGCATCACCATCGGCTATTTCAGCCAGGACGTGGGCGAGATGGCAGGCCGCAGCGCGCTGGCCGAGGTGATGGACGGCGCCGGCCCGGTGAGCGTCGTCGCCGCCGAGCTGAAGGAACTGGAGACGGCCATGGCCGACCCCGAGCGCGCCGACGAGATGGACGCCATCATCGAGCGCTACGGCGAGGTGCAGGGCCGGTTCGAGGAACTGGGCGGCTACGCGCTGGAAGGCCGCGCCGCCGAGGTGTTGGCCGGCCTCGGCTTCAGCCAGGAGATGATGGACGGCGACGTGGGCAAGCTTTCGGGCGGCTGGAAGATGCGCGTGGCGCTGGCCCGCATCCTGCTCATGCGCCCGGACGTGATGCTGCTGGACGAGCCCTCCAACCATCTCGACATCGAGAGCCTGATCTGGCTGGAGGCGTTCCTGAAGGGCTTCGACGGCGCGCTGATGATGACCTCCCACGACCGCGCCTTCATGAACCGCATCGTCACCAAGATCGTGGAGATCGACGCCGGCGCCCTCACCACCTATTCGGGCGACTACGAATTCTACGCCCAGCAGCGGGCGCTGAACGAGAAGCAGCAGCAGGCCCAGTTCGAGCGCCAGCAGGCCATGCTGGCCAAGGAGATCCAGTTCATCGAGCGGTTCAAGGCCCGCGCCTCCCACGCCGCGCAGGTGCAGAGCCGGGTCAAGAAGCTGGACAAGATCGACCGGGTGGAGCCGCCCCGCCGCCGCGAGAGCGTGTCGTTCGAGTTCCAGCCCGCGCCGCGCTCCGGCGAGGACGTGGCGAGCCTGAAGGGCGTGCACAAGAGCTATGGCAGCCGCACCATCTATGAGGGGCTGGATTTCCACGTGCGCCGCCGCGAGCGCTGGTGCGTCATGGGCGTCAACGGCGCCGGCAAGTCCACCCTGCTGAAGCTGGTGACGGGGGCGACGGAGCCGGACGCCGGCACGGTGGCGGTGGGCGGCAGCGTGAAGATGGCCTATTTCGCCCAGCACGCCATGGAGGTGCTGGAGGGCGAGCGCACCGTGTTCGAGACCCTGGAGGATTCATTCCCCCAGGCGGGGCAGGGCGCGCTCAGGGCGCTGGCCGGCTGCTTCGGCTTCTCGGGGGACGATGCCGAGAAGCGCTGCCGGGTGCTGTCGGGCGGCGAGAAGGCCCGCCTCGCCATGGCGCGGATGCTCTACGACCCGCCGAACTTCCTGGTGCTGGACGAGCCCACCAACCATTTGGACATCGCCACCAAGGAGATGCTGATCGCCGCGCTGGCGGATTATGAGGGCACCATGCTGTTCGTGTCGCACGACCGGCATTTCCTTGCCGCGCTGTCGAACCGGGTGCTGGAGCTGACGCCCGAGGGCATCCACCAATATGCGGGCGGCTACACCGAATATGTGGCCCGCACCGGCCAGGAGGCCCCCGGCCTGCGGAGCTGACCCGTCGCGGCGCTGGCGCACGGCCGAGGCCGGCAAGGTCTCGGCCGGGAGAGCCTTGCCGGGGGGCGTCGCGGGGCGCCCGGACCGGCACGGGCAGTGCGGCTTTCAGAACTTCCAGGTGAGGCTGGCCTTGCCGCCATTGTCGGTGGCGTCCGAGGCGAACTGGCCGGCATAGACGAGGCCCAAAGTCGCCTGCGCGGACAGCTTGATGTCGAGCCCGGCTTCCACCACCGCGGCATCTTCCGCGATGGGCACGCCGGCTACCGTGTAGGCATCGAACAGCTCGAAGGCGTTGACCGACAGCGGCGTGGTGTCGCCGAAGGCGTGCCGCCAGCCCAGCGTGCCCCGCGCCGTCGCGGCCATGGAGCCGAGGTCGAAGGCGGCGGAGGCGCGCAGCCCCAGCGTGGTGAAGGTGACGCCGGTGGTGTCGCCGTCCACGGTCAGCGCCGCGATGCCGCCGGTCTCGGTGAGGCCCTGGGTGTCGAGGTTCACATAAGCGAGGTTGGCGAAGGGCTCGAAGGCGAAGCCCGCGGCATTCGTGCGCCAGCCCAGCTCGCCGAACACCTGCGCGGTGCCGGCGCCGTAATCACCCGAGAGCTGGTCGAACAGGCCGGGGAAGGCCACGGTGCGGGTGGTGGACACGTCCTGCCACGTATAGGCCGCGCCGGTGCGCAGGGAGAGGGCGCCCCAGGCGGTGCCGCCGTAAAGGCCCACATGGTAGTTGTCGCTGCTGCCGGAGGAGGCGCGGTCGTCCACCGAGAAGGAGGTGCCGCTATAGCCGGCGAGGAAGCCGAGGCGCCAGTCGCCCACGGGGGCATCGGCGCCCACGAGCAGGCCGGCGGTGGAGCTGTCGAGGCTCGCCGCGTTGCCGTCGGTGTCGATGGAGCCCCAGGAGCCGAAGCCGGTGGCCCAGAAGACGAGGCCGTCATGGGTCGGCGCCACCTTGGTGGGCATGCCCTTGACGTATGCGAGCGCCGGCGTGCTCACGGCCCCGGCGGCGTCGGTGGCGGCGCGCAGGCGGTCGTTCATGGCGTTGCGGACGAAGCGGCTGTCCTCGATGAACACCGTCTTGGCGCTGGCATAGAGCTCGCCGGACATGAGGTCGAAGGCGGCGCGGGCGGCGGCGAAGCTCGCCTGGTTGCCCACCGCGAAGGAGAGCGCCCCATCCTCCGGCAGCCGGTCGAGGGCGGCGGCGGTGTTGCGCTGGTTGAAGGTGAGGGCCGCGTCGGTGAACGAGGTGGTCTTCTCCACCTCCAGCGCCATGGTGGTGCCGTCGGAGACGAGGCCGAGCTCGTAGAACGGCGTCAGGTAGGTGTCGCCGGTGAGGTCGAACAGGCCGGTGATGCCGCCGGCGGCCGTGAGCACGGTGTACCGGGTGCCCACCAGATAGGGGCCCGAGCCGGAACGCTCCACGTCCAGCACGGCGCCGTCGGTGATGGTGGCCGCGCCGTCCACCACGGTCTTGTCCGCCGCGCCGGTGGAGGTGTTCAGCTCCACCGCATAGGTGGCGCCGGCATCGAAGCCGGCATTGCCGCCCACGGAGAGGGTGCCGATGGAATTGCCGGGCGCCAGCGTGCCGGCCACCGTCAGGTTGCCGCCGATCCTGCCGTAGCCGCCCAGCGTGCCGGCGCTCTCCACCATCACGTCGCCGCCGAGCACGGTGCTGCCGCCTTCCGCGCCCACCAGCAGCGTGCCGCCATGGACGGTGGTCAGTCCCTTGAAGCCGGAATCGTCGCCGGTGAGGCGGGTGACGCCGGCATAGACGTCGATGGCGCTGGTGCCGTTGCCGGTGCTGGCGATGTCGATGCCGAGCTCGTAGGGGCCGGCGGAGGTGGCGGTGTGGTTGATGACGAGGGTGCCGGTGCCATCGCCGAGGAGGACCGTGCCCACCTCCAGCGTGCCCGCGGCCGCCGCGGCATCGCCCGCCTTGGCGCCGATGGCCAGCGTGCCGGCGCTGCCCGCCGCGCTCGCGATATCGATCTGGCCGTCGCCATCGGCGCCCACCTTCACCACGCCGTCATCGGTGACGACGAGGGTGCTGCCGCCGTCGATGTGAAGGCTGGCGCTGTTGCTCCAGATCGAGCCGGCGCCGGAGACGGTGGCGGTGCTGGCGGCGCCGAAGCCGAGATAGCCATCCTTGTCCGAGACGCTGCCGCCATCGGTGATATTCAAGGTGCCCTTGACGCCGAAGCCCACATAGAGCGTGTCGGCGGAGAGGCTCGATTCCGTCCCGGTGACGGTGGCTGTGCCCTCGGCGAAGCCGCCGATGAGGGCGATGGGCGCCGTGACGGAGGCGCCGTCCTCGACATTCAGGGTGCCTTTGTCGAGGAAGCCCACATAGAGCTGGATGCCGCTGGTGAGGGACGAGCCCGCGCCGGTGACGGTGGCTGTGCCCTCGGCGAAGCCGCCGATGAAGGTGATCGGCGCTGAGACGGTGGCGCCGTCCTCGACGTTCAGCGTGCCTTTGCCCTCGAAGCCCACATAGAGCAGGGTGTTGCTGGTGAGGGCCGAGCCCGCGCCGGTGACGGTGACGGTGCCCTCGGCGAAGCCGCCGATGAAGGTGGTGGGCGCAGTGACGACGGCGCCGTCCTCGATGTCGAGGGTGCCTTTGCCCTCGAAGCCCACGTAAAGCACGGTGCTGGTGAGGGCCGAGCCCGCGCCGGTGACGGTGGCTGTGCCCTCGGCGAAGCCGCCGATGAAGGTGGTCGGCGCGCTCACGGTGCCGCCGGCCTCGACGGACAGGCTGCCGGTGCCAAGGAAGCCGACCGAGAGCGGAACCGCGAGGTTCCAGTCCGGCGAGACGGCGGGGCTGGGGTTCACGTCCCCGGTGGTGGTGACGCTCTGCGCCCAGGCCGCGGCGGGCAGGGCCATGCCGGCGGCGAGCACCGAGGCCGCCGCGAGGCTGGCCTTGCCCCGCGGCGTGCGACCACGCTCCGTGCCCGCATTGCGCCGGCCGAATTTGCCCGTCTTGCCCTCGCCCATAACGCCCCCAGCCCGAATCCGCGCCACGCCTGTGTTCAGTAACGCGGCACGGTATTCGGACAAGTGCGCCAATCCAATAGCAATGGGGGAGTCACGGCCGGATGACGGTCATTCTCAGATTGAGGAAATAATGCTTTCCGAAGAGATTGAGATATGCGCAGTTGAACGCATGACGTGCGGGCCGGCGCAGGGGTTCAACTCTCGAGATCCGGCCGCAATCCAAGATAGGCCATGGTTCCAATGGTTTTGTGCCCCAATTCGCCGCAATATGCTTGCGGTTATAAGGCGTGATCTTTGCGCGTGGCGCGTGTGGCGGTGCAGCACGGCGGTGCGGTACTATGGCGCCGCCTCGGATGGTGAGTGCTATTGTCGCATCTGCCGCCCGCACGGCCTTCCCGCCGGGCGCTGGCGTCAATAGCGCAGCCGCGCGTAATAGGAGGTCTCGGCCGCCGCCCGCGCCTGCCCCAGAGTGAGGATGCCGCGCGCGCGCAGCAAGGGCAGCAGCTTCAGGAAGATCTCGGCGGTGACCAGCGCGTCGCCGAGCGCGGTGTGGCGGCCGGATACGGCGACGCCGAGGCGCGCCGCCATGGCTTCCAGTCCGTGGCTGTCCTCGCCCGGATGGACGATGCCCGCCAGCAGCAGGGTGTCGAGCACCGGCTGGTCGAAGCGCACCCCGCTCGCCTTCTCCTTGAGGGTCAGGAAACGCATGTCGAAGGCCACGTTGTGGCCCACCAGCACCGTGTCGGCGGCGAAGGCGTGGAAGGCGGGCAGCACCTCCGGGAGGCTTGGCTTGCCGCGCACCATCTCCGGCCGGATGCCGTGCACCGCGATGCCGGTTTCAGGGATGGAGCGGCCGGGGTCCACCAGCTGGTCGAAGCACTCGGTGGCGAGCAGGCGGCCATTGACGATGCGGGTGGCGCCGATCTGCAAAATCTCGTCGCCGCCGGCCGGGTCGAGGCCGGTGGTCTCGGTGTCGAACACCGTATAGGCGATCTCGCCGAGGGCCCGCTCGTCGCTCTCGCGGCTCTGCGCGCTCGCGGCGAACAGGTCGAAGTCGTAATAGGCCGGCCGGCTCTCGCCGGCGGCGGGCGCGTCCGGAACGGTGCCGGCGGCCACCGGCAGGAGGAAGCGGAACAGCGCGCCGGAGCCGTCGCGCGCATGCTCCAGCCAGAGTTCGCCACCGTGCCGCTCCACCACGTCGCGCACCGTGAGGGGGGAGGGGGCGTCGGAGGTCTGCATGGGGCAGGTCTGCCAGCCGGCGAGGTTGAGGCCGGCGCTGGCGCCCTCGAAGGCAAGGTCCAGATGGGCGCGCCCGCCCGCCGGCGCCAGCCGCAGGGCGAGGCGGGACCCGGCTAGCGCCTCGCACAGCCGGGCGGCGAGGAAGGCGAGGGCCTGGATCAGCGCGAAGCTGTCCACGCTCAGCCAGATGTCGGCGTCCACCGCATCCGTGTCCACCTCCTGCCCGGTCTCGGCGGCGATGCGCTGGGCGGCGGCGGCCACGAGGTCGGCGCCCAGCATGTCCTGCAGCGGCCAGCGGGTCTTCATGTCGTGGGAGGCGTCGGCGGCCAGCGCGGTCAGCCGTCCGCTCATGGCGCCCACCTCGTCGCGCACCACGGCCTGGAAGCGCTCCCGGTCGGCGGGCTCGAGGTCCGGATAGTCCAGCATGTCGAGGGCGGCCTGCATGCTGGCGAAGGAGGCGCGGCTCGCTTCCGAGAGGTCGAGCCAGCGGTGGTCCTGCCGCGAGCGGGCCTCGTATTCGTCGGTGATGTCGTCGAGCAGCAGCACGAAGCCGGTGACGTCGCCCCTGTCGTCCGCCGCCGCCCGCACCGGGGCGAGGGACACCTGGATGAGGTGGCCCAGCGGCGTGGTGGTGACGAAGCGCGCCGAGGCCCGCGCGTCGCCGCGGGCGATGCGCCGGGCGATGCTTTCGCGCGCATGGTCGATGAGGGCGCGGTCGATGACGGTGTGGATGGACCGCCCGAGCCCGATCAGCTCGGCGCCCCCGGCGCCCCCCGGCGCCTGCGACAGGCGGCGGAAGAGCGCGCGCGCCCGCGCATTGTAGAGCAGGATCCGCCCTTCGAGATTGAGCACCACCACCGATTGCTCCAGCTCCGCCATCAGGGCTGCGAGCTGGTCGCGCTGGAGCGCCACGTCGCGGCTGGCCTCGGCAATGTGCCGGGCCATGTCGTCGGACAGCGCGCGGCGCTGGGCGGCGAGGGCGTTGATGGCCGTGACGAGACCCGTCATCTCGATGCCGCCTTGGGCGACGAGGGGCGGGGCGGCGGCATCGCCGGCGAGCACGCGGGTGGCGTC
>NZ_JAIVFN010000166.1 GCF_030015065.1 Xanthobacter autotrophicus
ACGGGAGTAGCTGCAGTCTCGGGGGCTCGGAGAGGTGTATAAGAGACAGTGGCCCGCCCCGGCGTGGGCGCGACGAGCGCCCGCAGGGCGAACGGCCCTTCCGCGCCCGCAGCGAACGGCCGGAAGGCCGCACCAGCGAGCAGGAGGGCCGGCCCGCCCGCAGCGGCAGCCGCCCTTATGGCGACAAGCCGGCAGGTCGGCCCCGTCCCAGCGGGGACAGGCCCGCTGGTGGCGCGGGTCGCTCATACGGCGAACGCTCCTCCGAGGGCGCGGGGCGCGCCTATGGCGACAAGCCGGCAGGTCGTACGCGTCCTTCCGGGGACAGGCCGTCGGGCGGCGCAGGACGCGCCTACAGCGAACGCTCCTCCGAAGGCGCGGGCCGCAGCTATAGCGACAAGCCGGCGGGTCGCACACGTCCCTCCGGGGACAGGCCCGCTGGTGGCGCTGGTCGCTCATACGGCGAACGCTCGTCCGAGGGCGCAGGGCGCGCCTATGGCGACAAGCCGGCAGGTCGTACGCGTCCTTCCGGGGACAGGCCGGCGGGTGGCCCCGGCCGCGCCTACGGCGACAAGCCGGCAGGCGCCCGCGGCTTCAGCGGCAAGCCGGGGGGCAAACCCGGCGCCGGGCGGGGCGGGTTCGGTGGCAAGCCAGGCGGGAAGCCCGCCGGCCGGCCGAGCGGCAAGGCCGGCGGCGGCAAGCCTTCAGGTCCGCGCGGCAAGCGCTGATCCGAAGGGAGAGCGGCCATGCGCATCGTCGGCGGCCGATTGAAGGGGCGCGCGTTGAAGGGGCCGTCCTCCAGCGCCACCCGGCCCACCTCGGACCGGCTGCGCGAAAGCCTCTTCAACGTGCTCGCCCATGCCTATGGCGACCCGTGCGACGGCGCGCGCGTGCTGGATCTGTTCGCCGGTACGGGCGCGCTCGGCATCGAGGCGCTCTCGCGTGGCGCGCGCTTCGCATTGTTCGTGGAGGAGGCGGCGGACGCCCGCGGCCTGATCCGCGACAATGTGGAGGCGCTGGGCCTCACCGGCGTGACCAAGGTATTCCGCCGCGACGCCACCCGCCTCGGCGACATGGGGCCGGGCGAGCCCCATGGCCTCGCCTTCTGCGATCCGCCCTATGGCAAGGGCCTGGCCGAGCGCGCGCTGGCGAGCGCCGTGGCCGGCGGATGGCTCGCGCCCGATGCGCTGGTGGTCGTGGAGGAGCGCACCGGCCTCTTCACGCTGCCGGACGGCTTCCGCGAGATCGAACGCCGCGCCTATGACGAGAGCGAGCTGATCTTCCTGGAACGGGCCTGACGCCCGCCTCATGCCATCGGCCCCGGTCCTCGACCGGAGCCGAGAGGGCTTCACTCCGCAACGCGCGTGTTCCCGAGTTGCGGATCTTAAAACGGGTTCCGGCAACAGCCTAAACCAGGCGCCGCGCGGACCTGACCAAGGGCCGGAAAAGGCCACGCGCGCCAGCCTTCGGCCTCACCGCTCGACACGGACGATCACGTCCATCAGCTCCTTGACCTTCTGCCGCTGGTCCTCCGCATCGCCGGAGCGGATGGCATGCTCCACGCAATGGGCCACATGATCGCGCAGCACCTCCTCCTCCACCCGCTTCAAGGCGGCGCGGACGGCGGACACCTGCGTGATGAGGTCGATGCAGTAGCGGTCCTCCTCCACCATGCGGGAGAGGCCGCGTACCTGGCCTTCAATGCGGCTCAGGCGCTTCAGGACTTGGTCTTTCGTCGGGCTGCGCATGGCTTGTCATATACCCCCTCAGGGTATATTCAACAAGGCAGAATATCTCCCAGGGTTTCGTTCGACGCCCTGAACATGAGCCAGCGCAAGGCCGCCTCGCGGAAAATGGCCTTCATCTGGCCCCGACACGTCCGGAGCCGCCGCCTATGGCAAACGATCCTTCCAGCCACACGCACAGCGGTCCCGACTGCTGCGGCGGCAACGCGCCCCCGCCCCTCGACCTCAATGCCGCCCCGAAGGCCCTCCTTCCGGAGACGGTGAAGGACCCGGTCTGCGGCATGGATGTGAAGACGGACCCGGAGGCCGCAAAGCCCACCTCGGTCTACCAGGGCCAGACGTTTTTCTTCTGCTGCAACGGCTGCAGGACCAAGTTCGAGGCCGAGCCGGAAAAGTACCTCGCCCCGGTGAAGGACCCCGTCTGCGGGATGAGCGTGGAGCCCGGCCGCGCCAAATACTCGGCGCGGCACGACAAGAAGCCCTATTTCTTCTGCTCCTCCTCCTGCGAGACCAAGTTCAAGGCCGATCCGGGCCGCTATGTGGAGGGGGGCTCATCCGCGCCGCCTCCGCCGGAGAAGGTGCCGGAAGGCACCATCTATACCTGCCCCATGGATCCGGAGATCCGGCAGATCGGCCCCGGCATCTGCCCCATCTGCGGCATGGCGCTGGAGCCGGAGATCGTGACCCTCGACGAGGGGCCGAACGAAGAGCTCGCCGACATGACGCGGCGCTTCTGGATCGGCCTCGTGCTGACGCTGCCCATCTTCGTGCTGGAGATGGGCCAGCACCTGCTCGGCCTGCATCTGCTGCCACAGCAGACCTCCAACTATGTGCAGTTCGCCCTGGCGACGCCGGTGGTGCTGTGGGTGGGCAAGCCCTTCTTCGAGCGCGGATTCCTGTCGCTCAAGACCCGCCATTTCAACATGTTCACCCTCATCGCGCTCGGCACCGGGGTGGCCTATCTCTATTCGCTCGTGGGCACCTTCGCCCCCGGCCTGTTCCCGCATGATTTCCATACCCATGAAGGCGGCGTGCCGGTCTATTTCGAGGCGGCCGCCGTCATCACCGTGCTGGTGGCGCTGGGGCAGGTGCTGGAGCTGCGCGCCCGCGAGCGCACCTCCGGCGCCATCAAGGCGCTGCTGTCGCTGGCGCCGAAGACCGCCTTGCGCATCAAGGCCGACGGCACCGACGAAACCATCGACCTCGGCCTCGTCGCTCCCGGCGATCTGCTGCGCGTGCGCCCCGGCGAGAAGGTGCCGGTGGATGGCATCGTCGCCGAGGGCCGCGCGGTGCTCGACGAAAGTCTCGTCACCGGCGAGAGCCTGCCCGTGAGCCGCGAGGCCGGCGAGCGGGTCATCGGCGGCACGCTCAATTCGTCCGGCGCCTTCACCATGCGGGCCGACAAGGTGGGCCGCGACACGCTGCTCTCCCAGATCGTGCAGATGGTGGCGCAGGCCCAGCGCTCCCGCGCACCCATCCAGCGCCTCGCCGATCAGGTGTCGGGCTGGTTCGTGCCCCTCGTCTTCGCCGCCGCCTGCGTCGCCTTCGTCATCTGGATGGCGGTGGGGCCGGAGCCGCGCCTCACCTTCGCGCTCATGGCGGCGGTGTCCGTGCTCATCATCGCCTGTCCCTGCGCGCTGGGCCTTGCCACCCCCATGTCGGTGATGGTGGGCGTGGGCCGCGGCGCCCAGCTCGGCGTGCTGGTGAAGAATGCCGAGGCGCTGGAGCGCATGGAGAAGGTGGACGTGGTGGTGGTGGACAAGACCGGCACCCTCACCGTCGGCAAGCCCAAGGTGGTGGCCGTGGACGCCCTCGGCGCCATCGACGAGGTGGAGCTGCTGCGCCTCGCCGCCAGCCTCGAACGGGCGAGCGAGCATCCCCTCGCCGCCGCCATGGCGCTGGAAGCGAACGGCCGCAAGCTCCAGCTGTCCGAGCCGGCCGGCGTGGAGAGCCCGGCCGGCAAGGGTATCACCGGCACGGTGGACGGCCGCCCCGTAGCGGTGGGCCATGCCGCCTTCATGAGCGAGAAGGGCATTGCCACCGACCATCACACTGCCGCCGCCGAGGCCTATCGCCGCGAGGGCGCCACCGCGGTGTTCGTGGCCGTGGACGGCAAGGCCGTCGGCCTCGTCGCCATCGCCGATCCGGTGAAGGACACCACCGAGGCCGCTCTCAAGTCGCTCACCGATGACGGCGTGCGCGTGGTCATGCTCACCGGCGACAACCGCACCACCGCGCTGGCGGTCGCCAAGCGCCTCGGCATCACCGAGGTGGAGGCGGAGGTCCTGCCCGACCACAAGGCCGACGTGGTCCAGCGCCTGCGCGCCGAGGGTCACGTGGTGGCCATGGCCGGCGACGGCGTGAACGATGCCCCCGCCCTCGCGGTGGCGGACGTGGGCATCGCCATGGGCACCGGCACCGACATCGCCATGGAAAGCGCCGGCATCACCCTGCTGAAGGGCGACCTCTCCGGCATCGCCCATGCGCGCGGCCTGTCGCGGGCGACCATGGCCAACATCCGCCGCAACCTGCTGTTCGCCTTCCTCTACAATGCGGCGGGCGTGCCCATCGCGGCGGGCGTGCTCTATCCCAGCCTCGGGCTCCTGCTCTCGCCCATGGTGGCGGCGGCCGCCATGGCGCTGTCCTCGGTGAGCGTCATCGCCAACGCCCTGCTGCTGCGCGGCTGGCGGCCACGCTGAGGCGGGCATGGGAAGCTCTGACCGCGATCGGGGGCTGGCCGCCACCCCGAGGCTCCGTCAGTCCCATCGTCACCCCCCGGCTGAACCGGGGGGTCCACCTCGCGCCGCCACGCCCTCTCCCGCTTGCTGGGGAGGGGGCAGGCCCGCGCCGTCAGGCGCCGCCCGTGCCGAAGAAAAACGCTCGTTGCTCCCCTTCCCCCGGCACCCCGTATCTGGCGTCTTTACACATTGAACGCGCGCCCCGATCATGCCCGGGGTTCGGACATGGCTGACATTTCCTTCCAGTTCGTACAGGCACGCGGGGCGCTCCGGGCGTTGGGCTCGGGGCTGCTGGGGCTTGCCCTGCCGCCCACCTGCATCGCCTGCGGCGCCGTCACCGGCATGGCCGGCGGCCTGTGCGGCCCATGCTGGGGCCGGCTCGCCTTCATCAGCCGCCCGTTCTGCGAGCGCACCGGCGCGCCCTTCACCCACGATCCCGGCGGCGCGCGGATCTCGGCGCAGGCGCTGGAGGATCCCCCCGCCTTCGACCGCGCCCGCGCCGCCGTGACCTTCAACGACGTCGCCCGCGACCTCGTGCACAAGCTGAAATATGCCGACCGGCTGGATGTCGCCGCCCCGCTCGCCCGGTTGATGGCGCAGGCCGGCGCGGATGTGATCGGCTCGGCCGACCTCATCGTGCCGGTGCCCCTCCACCCGCTCCGCCTGTGGCGCCGCCGCTTCAACCAGGCCGCGCTTCTCGGCCGCCACCTGTCCGCGAGCACCGGCCTGCCCCAGCGCACCGATCTCCTCTCCCGTCGCCGGTCCACGCCGTCCCAGACCGCCCTCGGCCGGGCAGGGCGCCGCGCCAACGTCGCGGGCGCGTTCGTCGCATGCGGCGATGCAGCATCGTATCTTGAAGGCCGCCGCGTGTTGCTGGTGGATGACGTTTTCACCACCGGCGCCACGCTGGACGCCTGTGCGCAGGCGCTGCGCCGGGCCGGGGCCGATGGCGTCGATGCCCTGACTTTCGCGCGGGTTGTCGATTTCGCCTGAATTACCTAACTATGGTACGACGCTTTCGTGACGGTGCCCCGCCGTTGCCCAACCTGTTCGTGACAGCATGAAACCCATCGAGATTTACACCAAGAGCTGGTGCCCCTATTGCCATTCCGCAAAGGAATTGCTGCGCCGCAAAGGCTTGACCTTCACCGAGATCGACGTGACCACCGACAAGGAGGGTCAGGTCGAGATGACGCGCCGCGCCGGCGGGCGCACAAGCGTGCCGCAGATCTTCATCGGCGAGACCCATGTGGGCGGCTGCGACGATCTCTATGCCCTTGAGGAGGCCGGCCGGCTGGACCAGCTCGCCGCCTGAGCTTTTCATTCCGTGGTGCGCGAACCCGTGCGAAACTGAATAATTGTCCCTATCTGTCGGGGGAGGCGTCCGGCAACGGGCGCGCGCGGGAGCGCACGACGGACCGGGGCGGGTTCAGCATCCAGGAAAGAGCGAGCCGAATGACCTCTGCCGAAACATCCGACACCCTCCGCATCGCGCTCGTGCAGTTGCGCAGCGGACGGGATCCGGCAGCCAATCTCGATGCCGCCGCCGCCCTGGTGCGGGAGGCCGCGCGGGACGGTGCGCGCTACGTCCAGACCCCCGAAACCACCAACATCATGGAGCTGGACCGCCAAGTCCTGTTCGAGAAGCTCCGGGAGGAGGCGGACGACGCCACCCTCGCGGGGCTGCGCCAGCTGGCGCGCGAGCTCGGCATCGTCCTGCACATCGGCTCGCTGGCCCTGAAGGTGTCGGACAAGAAGGCGGTCAACCGCGCCTTCATGATCGGCCCGGACGGGGAGATCGTTGCCCGCTACGACAAGATCCACATGTTCGACGTGGATCTGGGCAATGGCGAGAGCTACCGGGAATCCTCCGCCTATCGCCCCGGCGAGCGGGCGATACTGGCGAACGTGGACGCGTTCCGCGTCGGCCTCACCATCTGCTACGATTTGCGCTTTCCCTCCCTCTACCGGGCGCTGGCCGAAGGCGGCGCGCAGGTGCTCACCGTTCCGTCCGCCTTCACCCGGCCCACCGGCGAGGCGCACTGGCACGTGCTGCTGCGGGCGCGGGCCATCGAGAACGGCGCCTATGTGCTGGCCGCCGCCCAGGGCGGCAAGCATGAGAACGGGCGGGAGACCTTCGGCCATTCGCTGGTGGTGGACCCGTGGGGCCGGGTGATCGCCGAAGGCGGCACCGACCCCGGCGTGATCCTCGCCGAGATCGACCTGAAGGAAGTCGCCGCCGCCCGCGCGCGCATTCCCTCCCTGTCCAACGGGCGCCGGTTCGAGATCTCCGAGCCGGGCCAGACCATCGGGCACCTCAGCGTGGTGCGGGCCTCGTCATGATCCGCTACACCCTCAATTGCGCGGCGGGCCACCGGTTCGAAAGCTGGTTTCCCTCTTCCGCGAGCTTCGACGCCCAGCAGGCACGCGGGCTGGTCTCCTGCCCCGCCTGCGGGTCGGCCGAAGTGGAGAAGGCGGTGATGGCGCCGTCCGTCGCCCGCACCGATCGTGCCCCCGCCCCCGCCGCGGAGGAGGCGGCAC
>NZ_JAIVFN010000167.1 GCF_030015065.1 Xanthobacter autotrophicus
AAGAGACAGAGGCCGTTGAGGGCGGCGGCTCCTCCGATGCCGCTGCGGCCCTGCGCCTCCTCGCCGCCCTCAACGGCCTGGCGCCGGAGGACCCGCGCCTGTTCGAGGCCGCCCGCGCCACCGGATCGGACGTGCCGGTGTGCCTCGATCCCCGGGCGCGGATGATGCGGGGCGTGGGCGACGTGCTGTCCCCTCCGCTCGCGCTACCGCTTCTGCCGGCAGTGCTGGTCAATTGCCGCGTCGCCGTGCCCACGGCGGGCGTGTTCCGGGCGCTGGGCCTCGCCCCCGGCGCGGCGCTCGCCGGCCCCGCGCATCCCCAGGTCCTGCCGGACGCGGTGGCGGGCGATGCGAACGCCTTGCGCACCCTCCTCGCCGGACTGCCCAATGACCTGGAACCGCCAGCCCTTGCCTTGGCGCCGCAGATCGGCCGGGCCATGGAGCTGCTGGCCGCCGCCCCCGAGGCGCGCCTCGTGCGCATGTCCGGCTCCGGCGCCACGGTGTTCGCGCTCACCGACACCTGCTGCACCGCCGCCGCGCTGGCACGGCGCGTGCTTGCGCTCGAGCCCGGCTGGTGGGTGAAGCCCACCGTTCTGCGATAGGGCCGAACCAACCATGATCCTGCCCCGATGACGCTGCCCGCCTTCCTGCTCGCCGCCCTCGGGGAAATCGCCGGCTGCTTCGCGGTCTGGCACGTGGTGCGCCTCGGCGGCTCGCCGTGGTGGCTGCTGGCCGGATTGGCCAGTCTCGGCGCCTTCGCCTATGCCCTCACCTTCGTGGAGGCCGAGGCCGCCGGCCGGGCATTCGCGGCCTATGGCGGCATCTATATCCTGTCGTCGCTGGCCTGGATGTGGACGGTGGAGGGCGTGCGCCCCGACCGCTGGGACGCCACCGGCGCGGCCTTGTGCCTTGCGGGGGCGGCGGTCATCGTCTTCGGCCCGCGCGGGTGAGCCTTCAGGCCGGCCCCTGCGTCGGCGCGGCCTTCTCCCGGGCGAGCAGGCGCTGGTAGACCCAGCCCATGGCCACCAGCACCACGCCGAGGCCGATGAAGGACACTGCGCGCAGCACCCCCTCCAGGTCCGCCATGTCGGAGAGGAACACCTTCAGCACGGTCAGCACCATCACCGCCGCCGAGGCGAGGCGCAGGGTGCGCGATCCGCGCCACAGGCCGATGGCGAGCAGCGCCATGCCGGACACCAGCCACGCCGCCGAATAGGCGTACCACTCGGCCGAGCTGATCTCACCGGCATCGAGCACCTCGCCCTGGAACAGGCGGCTCACCTCGAAGGTGATGTAGGCCAGCGCCAGCACGATGGCGAGCCCGCCCGCCGCCAGCTTCACCCGCCCACGCGCCACCGGCTGCACCCCGGCGAAGACCAGCGCCAGCGCCGCCGGCAGGGCGAAGGCGACGAGGAGGTCGTTGAAGACGACCCCGCCGACGCTCTCGCCGGTGGCGAACGGATTGTTCTCGCCGAGGCCGTTGAGGGCGCACAGGGCCGCGAGGGCGGCGACGAGGTCCGAGAACAGCCGGTAGAAGCCGCGCCCGGTGATGGCGGCAAGGCGCGCCAAGCCTATCGCATAGGCGCCGTAGATGGTGGCGAGCAGGCCGGTCTCGAACAGGCGGGTGTCGCTGGCATAGATGTCGCCGCCATGGGCGAGGTGGCGCACCTCGGTCGCCGCCAGCGTCACCGCGAACAAAAGCGCGAGGCTCTCATGCACCCGGCGGCTCCAGTCGTCGCCGCTCTTGGCGAGCAGGAAGGCGGCGGCGGCGAAGGCGAAGGCCGGCACCCCATAGCCCCACAGCAGCCAGTTGAGGATGGGGGTGGCGCCGGGCTCCACGGCGATGGTGGGCAGCCACACGATGCGCCCCAGCACTACCAGAGCGAGCCCGGCGGAGAAAGCGCGCAGCCCCGGCAGCGGCCGCAGCGTGGAGATCCAGGCGACGCCCAGCGCCGCCAGCGCGAGGCCCACCGTGAGCCAGCCCTTCTCCAGCGCGAAGGTGAGCGCGAGGGCAAGGCTCACCACCGCGCCGGCGGCGAAGAGGGTGCCGCCATAGGCGCGGGGGGCCCGCGACAGCCGCTCGGCGGCGAGGGTGAACAGGAAGGCGAGGGCCAGCGCCAGCGCCGCGAACGGCATGCTGCGGTCCAGCTCGGTGAGGCGCGCATAGGCGGCGATCAGCATCAGCACCGGGCCGAGGGTGCCCGTCACCGCCCAGCCGACGAGAACCAGAAACCGCCCGCCGCGCCACGCGCCGGCAAGGCCCGCCCCCAGCATCAGCGCGCCCATGCCGAAGGAATAGGCCATGAAGTGCCCGAGCGAGAGCCGCGCCGGCTCGGGCAGCGCGCCAGCCATGGGGCCGGCCGGCGCCATGGTCGTGCCCGGCTCCGGCGGGAACACCCATTGGGTGAGGATCGCGGGGGCCAGCACCGCCACCGCCAGCGTGGCCAAGGTCATGGGCTTCACCCGCCACGCCAGCGCCAGCACGCCCACGGCGGCGAGGACGAAGACGGCGAGCGGCAGGGCCCCCACCTCCCCGTCCACCGCCGCCGTGGCGGTGACGAGGAGCGCGCCCACGGCGCCGAGGATCGAGACCGGCTCCGGCCGCGGGCCGGTATCGGGGCCCCAGAACAGGTGCGGCGCCAGCAGCAGGGCGGTCAGCGCCAGCAGCACCAGCCCCAGCGCACCGGAGGCGCTCACCGCCTGCGGCACGCCGAACACCACGAGGGTGAGGCCCCACGCCACCACGCCGGCGATGGCGATGAGCGCCAGCCAGGCCCAGCGCCGCACCCGGGCCACCCCCAGCGCGCTCGCGGCCACGGCCGAGATGAGGAGCACGACGCCCCAGGCATTGGGATCGTCGGTGGTGATGAGGAAGGGCGTCACCGCCGCGCCGATGAAGCCCAGCGCCGCCAGCGCCGGCCCGTGCAGCAGGGCCGCCAGCAGGGTGGCGACGCCGGTGGCCGCCAGCAGCAGGAAGGCGGCCTGCGGCGGAATGAGGTGGTACAGCTCATAGGCCGCATAGAGGCTGCCGAAGGCCGTCATGGTGCCGGCGGCGGTGAGGATGCTCGGCACGTCGGGCATGCGCCCAAGGCCGGCAAGGGGGCCGGCGGAGGGGGCGGTAAGCGGCTCGGCCGGCTCCTCCCTGCGGGCGCGGCGGCGCAGCACCTCGCCGCCCGCGAGCAATGCCGCCGCCAGCAGCAGCCCCAGCCCCACTCGCATGGCGGGGCCGATCAAATCCTGCTCCACGGCGAAGCGCACCAGGAACACCCCGCCCAGCGCCAGAGCGAGGCCGCCCACCCACACCGCCCAGCGCGCGCCCACCTTCTCCTCGAACCCGGCGAAGCGCTCCTTGAGCGGGCCGGCGTCGAAGCCGGGACGCGGCGCGGCGGGCGACGGCACGCCGTCCTCGGGCCGCAAGGGCGCCGACAGCGGCGGCGGGCGCGTCACGTCATGCAAGGCCGGTGGCGCGACGGGCTCCGGCGGCGGGGCGACCGGCTCCCGAGGGCGCGGTGCGAAGGGCGCCAGCGTGACCGGGCCTGACGGAATCGGGGCGGCGGCGGGCGGCGCTTCGGGAACGAGGCCGAAGGCCTGCGCTTCCAGCGCGGCGACCCTGGCCTCCAGCACCCGGATGCGGCCCCGGTGCTTGAGGACGAGAACGAAGGCGACCAGCGTCATCACCGGAAAGGCGAGAACCACCAGAATGAGAAGCGCCCATTCGTCCATCGCCATGCACCCGTCTGCTGCCAGAGCGCGATCCGACCGGATTTGACTCAACCTGATCGGTGAATCGCCCTCTAAGTTCAAGAAAGAGAACGCGTTGCCCGATCAGCTTGCATCGCAAGCTGATCGGCGCGTGCTCTAGCCTGATGAGAAAGAACGCGTTTTCCGATCAGAGCGCACCGCGAGCCGATCGGACAACGCATTCCAAGGCGAACGCGCGCATTCGCTTTTCAGGATGTAGCGCGGCGCCCGGCGCAACGCTAGCTGAGCCGCGATAAGTGCTCAATTTTTATAATGATTTTGTGCTCTTGCGCGGCGGTAGCATGAACACGCCGGCGGACCGCTCCGCCCGGCGATGTCCTCGTCTCACCCCTCACGGAAGCGGTTGGTGATGGGATAGCGCCGGTCGCGGCCGAAATTGCGGCCCGTCACCTTCACCCCCGGCGCCGCCTGCCGGCGCTTGTATTCGGCGACGTTCAACAGGCGCTCCACCCGCGTCACCGTGGCGGCATCAAAGCCGTCGGCGATGATCTGGGCCACCGAATGCTCGCGCTCCACCAGGCGTTCGAGGATGGCATCCAGCACCGCATAGGGCGGCAGCGAATCCTCGTCCTTCTGGTTCTCGCGCAATTCGGCGGTGGGCGGCTTGTCGATGAGGCTGTCGGGGATGACCACGCCGTCCGGCCCCAGCGCATCCGCCGGCTTCCAGCGGTTGCGCAGGCGCGACAGGCGGGTCACCTGGGTCTTGTAGAGGTCCTTGATGGGATTGTATCCGCCGTTCATGTCGCCATAGAGGGTGGCGTAGCCGGTGGACATCTCGGACTTGTTGCCGGTGGTCACCACCATGGCGCCGAACTTGTTGGACACCGACATGAGCAGCGCGCCGCGCACGCGGGACTGGAGGTTCTCCTCCGTCACGTCGCGCTGGGTGCCCGCGAACAGGGGCGCCAGTGCCGCTTCCATGCCCTCGACGCCGGCGGCGATGGGCATGATGTCGTAGCGCACGCCCAGGGTCTGCGCCACGGCGGCCGCATCGGAGAGGCTTTCGCCCGACGTGTAGCGATAGGGCAGCATGATGCAGTGGACGCGCTCCGGCCCCAGGGCATCCACCGCCATGGCGGCGCACAGGGCGCTGTCGATGCCGCCGGACAGCCCCAGAACCACGCCGGGGAAGCGGTTCTTGTTCACATAGTCGCGCAGGCCCACCACGCAGGCGGCATAGTCCGCCTGGTCGCCCTCGATGCGGTCGGCGAGGTTGGCGCCGAGGCACTTCCAGCCGTTCTCGAAACGCTGCCACCTGGAGATGCGCACCCGCTCCATGAAGCAGGGGAACTGCAAGGCGAGGAAACGGTCGGGATTGAGGGCGAAGGAGGCGCCGTCGAACACCAGCTCGTCCTGCCCGCCCACCTGGTTCACATAGAGCAGCGGCAGGCTGCTCTCCACCACGCGGGCCACCGCCACGTTCTCGCGCTCGGCATAGACGCTCTGGCGATAAGGCGAGCCGTTGGGCACGATGATGAGCTCGGCGCCGGTCTCGGCGAGGCATTCCACCACGTCGGAGCCCCAGATGTCCTCGCAGACCGGCACGCCCAGGCGCACCCCCTTGAACGGGATCGGCCCCGGCAGCGGGCCAGGGGTGAACACGCGCTTTTCGTCGAACACGCCGTAATTGGGCAGGTCCACCTTGTGGCGGACCGCGGAGATGCCGCCTTTTTCCAGGAGCAGCACCGAATTGTAGAGCTTGCCCTCCTCCACCCACGGCGCGCCGATGAGCAGGGCGGGGCCGTCCGCGGTCTCGGCGGCCAGCGTCTCGATGGCGGCGCGGCAGGCCTGCTGGAACGCCGGCTTCAGCACCAGGTCCTCGGGCGGATAGCCGGCGATGAACAGCTCGGGGAAGACCACGAGGTCCGCCCCCGCATCGCGGGCGCCGGCGCAGGTGCGGCGCGCGAGATCGAGGTTGCCCGCCACGTCGCCCACCGTGGGGTTGAGCTGCGCGACGGCGATGAAGAGCGTGTCGACCGGAGCTTCAGGCGTGGCGCCGGTCTCGCGGCTGGTCTCGATGATGGTCATGGATCGGGTGTAACCGCAGGCGCGAACGGGGGAAAGGGCAAGAAAAAGGCAACCGGGAAATCTGCCTCATCCGGCGCCATCGCGGCGCCCGGAAGGGGCGCCGCGGGGCTGTTTTCGTGACTCACAGGCCGAGCCGCGACCACAAGGCGCGCTCCTCCACGGCCGCGATGGCGCCGTCCGCCGCCTGTGCGGCGAGCGTGCCGGCCAGGGTGCCGGCAACGCCGCCGGAAAAGCCCCCTGGCCGGCGCGGGATCAGGCCGGAGGAGGACTGCACCAGCGGCATCCGCACATCCTCGCCGTAGCGCGCCTTCAGGATGGAGCGCACATCGCCCAGCCCGTCGACGAGGCCGAGGCCCGCCGCCTGGGTGCCGAGCCAGAACTCGCCGGAGAACAGGCTCTCGTCGTCGGCCGGCAGCGCGTCGCCCCGCCGCGAGCGCACCAGGTCCACGAACACGGTGTGCAGCTCCTTCAGCAGCAGGTCGAGCCGCTCCACGTCCTCCGGCCGCGCCGGGCGGAAGGGGTCGAGGGTCACCTTGCGCTCGCCGGCGGTGTAGACCCGCCGCTCCACGCCCAGCTTCTCGATGGCCTTGTCGAAGCCGAAGCCCGCCGTCACCACCCCGATGGAGCCCACGATGGAGCAGGGATCGGCGAAGATCTCGTCGGCCGCGCAGGCGATCATGTAGCCGCCGGAAGCCGCCGCATCCTCCACGAAGGCGAAGACGTGCTTCTCCTTCTCTTCCGCCAGCGCCCGGATGCGCCGGAAGATCAGGTGCGACTGCACCGGCGAGCCGCCCGGCGAATTGATGAGCAGCGCCACCGCGGGCGCCGACTTCATGGCGAAGGCCTTGTCCAGCGCCTGCGCGGTGCCGGCCAGCGACAGGGAGCGCGCGAACGGCGTCGTCTGCATGCCGATGGCGCCGGAGAGCCGCACCACCGGCACCACCGGCAGATCCCGGCGCCACTTCTTGGGAAGGATGCCGCCGAGGCGGCGCGAAAGGGAGGAGAGGAAGCTGTCGGCCATGGTGAGAGATGTAGGGCGCGGCCGTGACGCACTCAAGGCGGCGGGAGCACGCGCAGTCAGGTTCAGGCCGTGTCCCGTTTTGAAATGAACCGCCGGTTCCCCCCCTGCTCTCCACTCCGCGCCGGCCAACTCCCTCTCCCGCTTGCGGGGGAGGGGTGGGGAG
>NZ_JAIVFN010000168.1 GCF_030015065.1 Xanthobacter autotrophicus
GGGAGAGGGAGCCCGCCGGACATCCCCTTTCTTTTTCCTTCAGAGCCCCGCCATGTCCCAATCCCCCGAGTCCATCGAGCGCCACACCCTCTCCGTCCTCGTCGACAACGAGCCGGGCGTGCTTGCGCGCGTCATCGGCCTGTTCTCCGGCCGCGGCTACAATATCGACAGCCTCACCGTGTCCGAGGTGAGCCATGAGGGGCGCCTGTCGCGCATCACCATCGTCACCACCGGCACCCCCATGGTGATCGAGCAGATCAAGAACCAGCTCGACCGGCTGGTGCCGGTGCACAAGGTGCGCGACCTCACCGTCGAGGGCACCACGCTGGAGCGGGAACTCGCCATGGTGAAGGTGCGCGGGCTGGGCGAGGCCCGCGGCGAGGCGCTGCGCCTTGCCGAGGCGTTCCGCGCCCGCGTCATCGACGCCACCCGCGAGAGCTTCGTGTTCGAGATCACCGGCAAGTCCGACAAGATCGACCAGTTCGCCTGGCTCATGGAGCCGCTCGGCCTCGTGGAAGTGGCGCGCACCGGCGTGGTCGCCATCTCCCGCGGGCCGGAGGCCATGTAGGGCGGGATGTTCCCGTTCATCATCTGAGGCAGCGCCTCGCGCCGGGCAGGGCGGGAAAGCCGCCCTCCGGCGCGAACGGCTGTTCCCATTTGCCGCGATCCGGTGCAAAGGGACGCCCGGCGCGGATCACACCGACATTCGAGACAACGCCCATAAGGAGAAAACGATGCGCGTTTACTACGATCGCGATGCCGACCTGAACCTGATCAAGGGCAAGAAGGTCGCCGTCGTAGGCTATGGCAGCCAGGGCCACGCCCACGCGCTCAACATGCGCGACTCGGGCGTGAAGGAGGTCGTGGTCGCCCTGCGTCCCGGCTCCGCCACCGCCAAGAAGGCCGAGGCCGAGGGCTTCAAGGTGATGAGCCCCGCCGACGCCGCCAAGTGGGCCGACGTGGTGATGATGCTCACCCCCGACGAGCTGCAGGGCGACATCTATCGCGAGAGCCTCGCCGACAACATGAAGCACGGCGCGGCGCTGCTGTTCGCCCACGGCCTCAACGTGCACTTCAACCTCATCGAGCCGCGCCCTGACCTCGACGTGCTGATGGTGGCCCCCAAGGGCCCCGGCCACACCGTGCGCTCCGAATACCAGCGCGGCGGCGGCGTGCCGACCCTCATCGCCATCGCCCAGGACGCCTCGGGCAACGCCCATGACCTCGGCCTCTCCTACGCTTCCGCCATCGGCGGCGGCCGCGCCGGCGTCATCGAGACCACCTTCAAGGAAGAGTGCGAGACCGACCTGTTCGGCGAGCAGGTGGTGCTCTGCGGCGGCCTGGTGGAGCTGATCCGCGCCGGCTTCGAGACCCTGGTGGAAGCCGGCTATGCCCCCGAGATGGCCTATTTCGAGTGCCTCCACGAGGTGAAGCTCATCGTCGACCTCATCTATGAGGGCGGCATCGCCAACATGAACTATTCCATCTCCAACACCGCCGAGTACGGCGAATACGTCACCGGCCCCCGCATCATCACCCCCGAGACCAAGGCGGAGATGAAGCGCGTGCTCACCGACATCCAGACCGGCAAGTTCACCCGCGACTGGATGCTGGAGAACAAGGTGAACCAGGCCTCCTTCAAGGCCACCCGCGCCCGCGCCAACGCCCACCCCATCGAGGAAGTGGGCGAGAAGCTGCGCGCCATGATGCCCTGGATCAAGGCCAAGGCGCTGGTGGACAAGACCAAGAACTGATCCGTTTCCTGCGGAGCTTCGCCCCGGAGCGGCTTTTGCCGCTCCGGGGCTTTTTATTGGCAAAGCCCCGGTGACACTGTCACCGGGGCGAAGCTTGGGCCACGGAGCCAGGATATGCCAGGATCCGGCGGAGACGGGGGCTGCAATGGGCGAGACCGACGACCTCGAATGGGACGATGACAAGGACGCGGCGAACCGTGTGAAGCACGGTTTGCCGCTGTCCATTGCGGGACGCCTGTTCGACGGGAGGCCGCGCCTTGACCGGCAATCCCTCAAGCCGCCGCAGACTGAGCTTCGCTTCGAGACCATCGCTGCCATCGGCGAAGATGTGCTATTGTGTGTATGGACATGGCGAAGCAGAAAGCGGCGCCCCATATCCCTGAGAATGGCGAAGCGGAGCGAGCGGCGTGCCTACCAAGAAGCAATTGGAGGAAGCTGACCGGGCGATCAAGGAGGTCGACTGGGAAAAGCTCCGCGCCATGTCGGACGAGGAAATCATCGCCGCTGCAAAGTCCGATCCGGACAGTGCCCTTCCCACCGACGAGGAACTCGCCGAGTTCGATCTCGTCATCCCCGCGAAAAGCCGGCGCAAGCCGCCGAAGGAAGCCGCCGAATAGGCCTGCTCCGCGCCAGCCACCGCCCGCGAGGATCGCGCGACCGCTGCCGGCCTCAATCCACGATCTGGGTCTGGATGGTGAGGATGTCGTAGGCCGGCGCCTCCGGTGGGTTGGCGTAGAGGCTGGTGAAGGCCGAGGCGCCGCCGTCCGCCGTGATGGCGCGGCGCGCGAGGCCGCCGATCTCCCCGCCATAAACCTGGATCGCGATGGCCACCTCCACCTCGGAGGCATTGGCGATCTTCAGGCCGTCGCCGCCTTTGGGCGAAAAGGTCTCCACGCTGCCAGCCGGCAGCGCCTTCACCGGTGCGCGGGGCCCGGGCGCGGCGCCCTCGAGCAAGGCGAAGCGCTGGCGGTGGATCGTGCCGCGCAGCACGCCCAAAATCTCCCAGAACGGCTCCTGGCACAGGGGCAGGTCGGCGCCGCCCGAAAGCACGGTGGCGACCACGCAGAAGCGCTCCATGCCGTCCGCATAGAGCTGGTACTGGCGGAACGGCGCACCCCCCGCCGCGGCGAACACCCCCGGCAGCCAGTCGTCGGCGGCGACGAGGCGGCCCATGAGGTCGGCGCCGATCATCAGGATCTCGCGCGGGTCGTCCGCCAGCTCCACCATGGACTGGATGTCCCAGATGAAGCGCTTCAGCGCGGGCGGAACGGGTTCTGTCACGGGCGGGTCCTCGCGGCGGCTTCAGTGGTCGTGATCGTGGTCATGGTCATCGTGGTCATGGTCATCGTGGTCATGGTCGTCGTGGTCATGGTCGTCGTGGCCGTCCTTCGCGGCGGGCTTCTTCACCAGCGTGGCGGCAAGGACGCCGCCGGCGGCGAGGATGCCGTCGTCGTCGATGGCGTGGCCGAGGCCCGGCCGGCGCATGCTCTTCGCCGGCACGCCCAGCGCCTTCAGCCGCTCGCGGGTGGCCACCATCTGCGCGAAGGGGACGACCTCATCCTCCTCCCCGTGGATCAGCAGCACCGGAGGCCGCGCGCGGATCTCGTCGGCAAGGTCGTCCGCCTCCGGCAGTGCGCCGCAGAAGCCGATGACGAGGGCGGGGCACGCGGCGCGGCGCAGCCCCACATGGAGTGCCAGCATGGCCCCCTGCGAGAAGCCCACCAGAGCGAGGTGGCTGTCCGGCAGCCGGCGCTCGGCCAGCATGCGATCGAGGAAGGCGTCGAGCCACGGCGCGGCGGTGGCAAGGCCTTCGGAAACGGCTTCCGGCGTCATGGCGTCGGAGGGAAACCAGCGCCGGCCGCCGCCGGGGGCGGGGAAGGGAGCCTCGGCGGCAAGGAAGTCGGCCTTGGGCATTTCCGGCGCCCAGTTGAGGGCGAGGTCGATCACCTTCTGCCCGTCGGCACCCTCCTCATGCAGCAGCACCACGAGCCACGCCGGCTTGCCGCAGGACAAAGCGGCGATCTTCGGCCCCGCGACGATGGGCAGATCGGTCGGCAGCTCGGTGCCGGCGGCGGGAGCGGGGGCGAGTTCCGTGGTCATCCGCGCGCCCTCTCGCAGGACCGGCGCAGGGTGAACCGGCCGTTGTCACACGCGTGTCGGGTTCCGCACGCGGGCGGGCAGGCCGCGCGTGCGGTCGAATTTGCCTTCATCGCCAAGGCCATGGCCGGCCTCACTTGCCATCGTGCCCCTGCCGCAGGGGCTCCACGGGCTTGATCTGGCAAGAAACGGGCCGGCGCCCGGTTCCGGCTCTTGCCGGAACCGGGCTCAATACCATTGGTCCCGGTCCTGGACCGGGGCCAATGGTGGGACGCTTCAGGTCGCAGGCGCCGTGGCGCTCACCACCCCGCCCACCAGGTTGAGCCCCAGCAGGAAGTCGGACGGCAGCTCGGTGCGGATGAGGGGCATGCGCTCCACCGGCCGCGCCAGCGCCTCGGCCTGGGCCTGTCGCGCCGCAACGGCAGTCGCGATGTCCACCGCCGCGAAGCGGAAGCCGGCGCCCGGGCGCAACTGGGCGAAGCTGCCGAGATCGGCGCCGATGACGGTGGCGATCTTGGGATAGCCGCCCGTGGGCGCACGGTCCGCCATCTGCACGATGGGCAGGCCCTCGCCCGGCACCTGGATGGCGCCATGGGCGATGCCGTCGGAGACGATGTTGAAGCCGCCGGCATGGGTCAGCGGCTCGCCCTCCAGCAGGTAGCCCATGCGGTCGCTGCGGCCCGAGAGGGTCCAGGGCTGGGTGAGGAAGCGTTCCACCACCTCAGGCGTGAAGAAATCATCCTGCGGGCCGAGCACCACGCGGACCACGTCGCGCGAACGCTCCAGCCACGGGGCGATGAGGCGGGAGGGGGCGGTATGGCCCAGATCCGCCGTTTCGCCCACGGGCAGGCGGTCGCCCGCCTTCAGCGGCCCGCCGTCGAGCCCGCCGAGGCCGGAGCGCGTATGGGTCGCGGTGGAGCCCAGCACCGGCGCGATGGCGAAGCTTCCCGCCGCCGCCACATAGCACCAGGCGCCCGCGGGGCCGGGGCGCAGGGAGAGGGCGGCGCCGGGCTCCAGCGTCAGCACCAGCGGGGTTTCCAGCTTCTGGCCGTCCAGCGCCACCGCGAAGGGCGCGCCGGCGATGGCCAGCGTCACCGGCCCGTCTTCCGCCGCGAGCGAGAGGCCGCCGAGGCCCACCTCGATGGCGCTGGCGCCGGGCGCGTTGCCCACGGCGAGGTTGGCGGTGGCGTGGGCGAGGGCGTCCATGGGGCCGGCCCCGGTGACGCCGAAGCGCAGGTAGCCGTGCCGCCCGCTGTCCTGAATGGTGGTGCCGGGACCGGCGGAGACGATGCGCAGGGCGGGTGCGCTCATGGCTGCGGCTCCCGGCGCGCGACCACCTCGCCGGCGGCGGCGCGGGCTTCCAGCGCGTCGAAGGTGGCGCGGTCGATGGGCTCGAACATGAGTTCGTCGCCCACGTCCAGCAGCACGGTGGGGGTGCGGGTGAGGGAGAACATGCGCTCCGGCGTGCGGCCCACCAGGAACCAGCCGGTGGGCATGGAGACGGTGGCGATGCTGGCGAGCCCGCCCGCCATCATCACCACGTTGGGCGGATGGGGCGGGCGCGGCTTGAGCCGGCGTGAAACCTTGGCAAACGCCTCCGGCAGGCCGCCCAGATAGCAGAAGCCGGGGGCGAAGCCGTACATGTAGAGCCGGTAGCGCGCGCCGGAATGCAGCGCCACCACTTCGTCCGGCGTGAGACCGGTGGCGGCGGCGATATCGGCGATGTCCTCGCCGAATTCCGCATCGTAGCAGCAGGGAATGGTCCACAGCGCGCCGCGCCGCCCTTGCGCGGGAGCGGCCTGCGCCAGCGCGGTCACCTCGGCGGCCAGCGTCGCGCGGTCGATCACCAGCGGATCGTAATGGATCATGAGGGAGCGATAGGTGGGCACGCTCTCGCGCACGCCGGGCAGGGCCCGCGCGGTGACGGCCGCGTCGAGGGCGAGCACATGGTCGTTGATCGCGGGGTCCACCTGGTCGCCGAACTCGGCGACGAGGGCGGTTTCCCCGGCGTCCAGCAGGCGGGGCAGGGGGGTGTCAGGCGAAGGGGACAATGGAAATGCCCTCGTCTTCGAGCCGCGCCCGCACCCGCCGGGCGGTCTCCACCGCATGGGCACTGTCGCCATGCACGCAGATGGAGCCGATCTCGGTCGGCAGCGGCGTGCCGGATGTGGTGATGATGGCCCCGGCCTTCACCATGGCGACGACGCGCGCGGACGCCTCGTCCGGATCGGTGATGACCGCGCCGGGCTGGCCGCGCGGCACCAGCAGGCCGGCTTCCGTGTAGGCGCGGTCGGCGAAGATCTCGGCGATGGGGGTGAGCCCGGCCGCGCGGGTGGCCTGCGCCTGTGCGCCCAGCGGCCCGGCGAGGATGGGCAGGCGCGCATCCACCGCCTTCACCGCGCGGGCGATGGCGGAGGCGATCTCCGCACTCTCCTCCGCCATGTTGGAAAGGGCGCCGTGTGCTTTCACGTAGGACACGCGGTGGCCGGCATAGGCGGCCAGCCCCTGGGCGGCGCCGATCTGGTAGGCGACGAGGCGCTCGATCTCCCCCATGGAGAAGGGGATGCGGCGCCGGCCGAAGCCCCACAGGTCCGGAAAGCCGGGATGGGCGCCGATGCTGACGCCCTTCTCCTTCGCGAGAGCGAACACGCGGGCCATGATCTCGGGGTCGCCCGCATGCAGGCCGCAGGCGAGATTGGCCGAGGAGACGATGTCGAGCAGCGCCGCGTCGTCGGTGATGGCGTAGGCGCCGAAGCCCTCGCCGAGGTCGGAATTGAGGTCCACCTGCATGGTGCGCTTCCCTCAGGATTGGCTTGAGAATGGCTTGGGCATCGCGGTCACGCCGAGCCGCTCGGCTTGCCTGGATTTGGGTCGTGTCTCAGCTCGAAACAAGGCGTGGTCTTGCCCCCTCTCCCGCCCGAACTCGGCTGTTGCCGAGTTCGGTTCCCAAGAGACGACGCCGGAAACATCCGGCGTCGTGCGGGGGAGGGGCTGTCTCTTATACA
>NZ_JAIVFN010000169.1 GCF_030015065.1 Xanthobacter autotrophicus
CACCGAGATCTACACCTATTAAGTCGTCGGCAGCGTCAGATGTGAATAAGAGACAGGTCCTTGGCCTGGAATGGCCACAGGATGGCCTCGCCCGAGCCGGAGGTGGCGAGCCACTTGCCGTCCGCCGTGAAGGCGAAGGACTTCACCCGCGAGGGATAGCCGGACATGCGCATGTGCGCGCCGTCCACCACCCGCCAGCCGTGGAGCGCCGGCTCCTGCATGGTGGTGACCAGGAAGCGGCCGTCCGGCGAGAAGATGACGCCGAGATGCGAGCCCTTCCAGCCGAACAGCTCGGGCTTGGCGGCGGCATTGGGAAACCACAGGGTGACGCCGCCATAATGGGCGATGGCGAGCCGCAGCCCCTTGGGCGCGAAGGCGAGGCCGCCCACGGTGGAGGGCACGTCGAGGCTCTTCGGCTCGCCCTTCGCCGGCATCACATGGGCGGTCTTGCCGGCGGACCAGGCGACCACGCCGTCCGGGCCCAGCGCCACGCGGTCGATCCAGCGGCCCTTCTGGCCGGCGAGGACGCGGGTGGAGCCGTCCGCGCGGGTCTCCATGACCTGCCCGTCGTCGCCGCCGGTGACGAGGCGCTTGCCGTCGGACGCAGTATCGAGCACGGCGCCGTCATGGACCGTGACGGTGCGCGTTTCCGCGCCCCCCAGATAGACCGCGCCTTCGGCCCCCACGAAGGCGGGCGTCCCATCGAGGAAAGCGAGGGCGACGATGCCGGTGTCGAAGCTCAGGGGCTGGACCCGGCTGGTGAGGCTGGACGGCGCGGAGGACATGAAAGACGGGTTCCCGGTTGACGGCGGGGCGTTCCTTAAGGCACCGAACGCCAGCGATCGCAAGCCCGGATCCCGCTGCCGGGCCTCCGGCGCCGCCGGCCCGGCGCGCAAGCCTGCGCGCGCCATCACCATGCAAAACCGGAATCCATTTTTGCTGAAAACGCTCTATGAGCGTGCGAGCACCATGTTCGATACGCCCCTGCCCATCGACGCCGTTCTCGGCGACCTTGCCGCGACCCTCGCCGCCGCCCCCTGCGCGGTGCTGGTGGCGCCGCCCGGCGCCGGCAAGACCACGCGGGTGCCCCTCGCGCTGCTCGATGCGCCGTGGGTGAAGGGCGGGCGCATCCTGGTGCTGGAGCCGCGCCGCCTCGCCGCCCGCGCCGCCGCCCGCCGCATGGCCCAGAGCCTCGGTGAGCGGGTGGGGGAACAGGTGGGCTACCGCACCCGTCTCGCCTCGGAAGTGTCCGGACGCACCCGCATCGAGGTGATCACCGAGGGCATCTTCACCCGCATGGTGCTGGAGGACCCCGAGCTTGCCGGCGTCGCCGCCGTGCTGTTCGACGAGTTCCACGAGCGCAGCCTCGATGCCGACCTCGGCCTTGCTTTGGCCCTCGACGCCCAGCGCGGCCTGCGCGAGGACCTGCGGCTTCTCGCCATGTCGGCGACCCTGGACGGCGCCCGCGTCGCCGCCCTCATGGGCAGCGCCGGGGCCCCCGCGCCGGTGATCGAGAGCGAGGGCCGGGCCTTCCCGGTGAAGACGGCCTATCTCGGCGGCGATCCGCGCAGCCCGCTCGAACCGCAGATGGCGCAGGCCATCCGCCGCGCGCTCGCCGACGAGAGCGGCTCCATCCTCGCCTTCCTGCCCGGCGCGGCGGAGATCCGGCGCACCGAGAGCCTTTTGCTGGAGCAGGTTCGCGACCCGTCCGTGGACGTGGTGGCGCTGTTCGGCGCGCTGGAGGCGGCCGAGCAGGACCGCGCCGTGCTGCCCGCGCCCAAAGGGCGACGTAAGGTGGTGCTGGCCACCTCCATCGCCGAGACCTCGCTCACCATCGAGGGGGTGCGGGTGGTGGTGGATTGCGGCCTTGCCCGGGTGCCGCGCTTCGAGCCGGACGTGGGGCTGACGCGGCTGGAAACCGTGCGGGTTTCCCGCGCCGCCGCCGACCAGAGGCGCGGCCGCGCCGGGCGCACCGAGCCGGGGGTGTGCTACCGCCTGTGGGGCGAGGGCGAGACGGGGAGCCTTGCCGCCTTCGCCACGCCCGAAATCCTCGCCGCCGACCTCACCGGCCTGGTGCTGGACCTCGCCCGCGTCGGCGTGCGCGAGCCCGCATCCCTGCCCTTCCTCGATCCGCCGCCGGCCCCGGCGGTGAGCGAGGCCAAGGCGCTGCTGCGCCTCCTCGGCGCCCTTGACGCCGACGATGGGGTGACGCCCCTGGGCCGGCGCATGGCGCGCCTGCCCTTGCCGCCGCGCCTCGCCCATCTGGTGGTGATGGGCGCCGACCGGGGCGTGGCGCGGGAGGCGGCGGAGATCGCGGCCCTGCTCACCGAGCGCGGGCTGGGCGGCGATGGCGTGGACCTCCTCCACCGCCTCGACGGCTTCCGCCGCGACCGGTCCCGCCGGGCCGAGGACGCCCGCCGCCTCGCCGCCCGCTGGGCCGACATGGCGCAGAGTGGTGGTGAAAAATCCGATGGCCCGCGCCCGTCGCCGGCGGCGCTCCTCGCCTTCGCCTTTCCGGACCGGGTGGCGAAGGCGCGCGGCGACGGCACGCGTTTCCTCCTCGCCAACGGCCGGGGGGCGGTGATGGACCCCGCCGCAGCCTTGGCGAAGGCACCTTTCCTCGCCGTGGCCGAGGTGGGCGGACGGGCCGAGGCCGCGCGCATCTCGCTGGCCGCCGCTTTGTCGCCGGACGAGGTGGAGACGCAGTTCGCCGGCGACATCAGCTCCGGCACCGAGATCGCCTTTGATGCGGAGGCCGCCGCCGTGCGGGCGCGGGAGGTGCGGCGGCTGCGGGCCATCGTTCTCGCCGCCCAGCCGCGTCCGGTGCCGGCGAACGAGGCCACCGCGCGGGTGCTGGCAGAGGGCATCGCGGCGCTCGGCCTCCACCGCCTGCCGCTCAGCGCCGCCACGACGCAATGGCGCGAACGCGTCGCCTTCCTGCGCGCGGCCGAAGGCGAGGCGTGGCCGGACCTCTCCGACACAACCCTCGCCGCCACCGCCGCCGACTGGCTCGCCCCGTTCCTCACCGGCAAGACCGCGCTGGCCGACATTTCACCGGGCGACGTGGGCGACGCCATCCACGCACTCCTGCCCTATGCCCTGTCGGCGCGGCTGGAGGCCGAGGCGCCCACCCATTTTGTCGCCCCCACCGGCTCGCGCCTACCCATCGACTATGGCGCGGAGGGTGGGCCGCAAGTGAGCGTGCGGGTGCAGGAGCTGTTCGGTCTCACCGCCCATCCGGCCATCGCCGGCGGCCGGGTGCCGCTGACGCTGGCCCTGCTGTCGCCGGCGCATCGGCCGATCCAGGTGACAAAGGACCTGCCGCAATTCTGGCGCGGCTCCTGGCGTGACGTGCGGGCCGACATGCGCGGGCGCTATCCCAGGCATCCCTGGCCCGAGGACCCCGCCGAGGCGCCCCCCACCACCCGCGCCAAGCCAAGAGGAGCGTGAGGCAAGGAACGTGAGGCGTCAGCCCTCTTCCGGCGGGATGGGGCGGGGGCGGCCGTCATCGTCGATGGCGACGAAGGTGAAGACGGCTTCGGTCACCTTGGTGGTCTGCTCGCTGGCGCGGGCGCGGCGCCAGGCCTCCACCTCGATGCGCATGGAGGTGCGGCCCATCTTGGCGACGCGGGCGAACAGGCTCACCTCGTCGCCCACCGCCACCGGCGACAGGAAGCTCATGGCTTCCACCGCCACCGTAGCCGCGCGCCCGCGCGAGCGCCGCGCCGCCACGTTGCCGGCGGCAAGGTCCATCTGGGACATCAGCCAGCCGCCGAAAATATCGCCGTTGGGATTGGTGTCCGCCGGCATGGCGATGGTGCGGATGACTGGAATACCGTCCGGCATGGTGGACTCTTTGTCGTGCATCGTCTCTCCAGGCGCCTGAGGCGCATTCCTTCATGCAAAAGCGTCTCGGCGCCTTCGACTTTAGCCCATAGCAAAAATTTGACCGGCTTCCGCCAAATTTGATCCATCTCAGAGAATCGGGCCGCGGGCGGTGGTTATCTCTCTCTTGTCCATGTCTTTTCGGGGCAGACAGGGCATGGATGACCGGCTCCGCCTTGCTGTGTGGGCGGAGCCGGTATCTCTTTCAGCCATCTATCCGGCAGCCGATGCGGTACTGTCGGAGCTTAAAGCTTCGGCAGTCCGCTCAATAAACGGCCCGGCCGGAGGCCGGCATGCCGTATCCGCGCCCCCTTCCCCTCAGGTCCGTCCGCACCGCCGCGCTTTATGTCGCAGGCCTGCGCCCGCGCGGTGCATCCCGGCACCGATGGCGTGGTCATCACCGGCCGGAATCTCAGGGCCTTCCCTACCGGCATGGCGCGCAGCGGCGCCGCCGGTGAGCGTCGCAAGTGTTCACCTTCATGCCGGTTCAGGTGGACGGACAGGCCTGGGTTGCATGACGGGTGCCTGACGGCGCAAGGCGGTCATCGCTGCCCCACCCAACATGCTGCAACGCACCATGTTTCCGTTCCGAGCGCCCGCCTTGCGCCGGATCGCCGCGCGTCCTGCTCACCTCTTGATTGGTATCAATACAAGGAGCAAGGTGCCGTCATAACCTTATAACAATAAGGATCGGCTCCACCGTGAGCCGTACCCAGTCGCTCAGTCGCCGCAGGGTTCGGAATGAACTACGACAGCTTTTTCGCCGACGCCATCGACGCCCTGCGCAAGGAGCGCCGCTATCGTACCTTCGCCGAGATCGAGCGTGACGCGCGCCATTTCCCGCGCGCGGTCTGGCATTCCCCCGGCGGCCCGCGCGACATCGTGGTGTGGTGCTCCAACGACTATCTGGGCATGGGTAGCCATCCCGACGTGGTCGCCGCCATGTGCGAGGCGGCCCAGGCGCGGGGCGCCGGCGCCGGCGGCACCCGCAACATCTCGGGCAACAGCCACGAGATCGTGATGCTGGAGCGTGAGTTGGCCGACCTGCACGGTAAAGAATCCGGCCTCGTCTTCACTTCCGGCTACATTTCCAACGCCACCGGCATCTCCACCATCGTCAAGCTGATCCCCGACTGCGTGGTGATCTCCGACGAGCTCAACCACAATTCCATGATCGAGGGCGTGCGCCACGGCGGCCGGCAGAAGGCCATCTTCCGCCACAACGACCTTGATCACCTGGAAGAGCTGCTGAAGGCCGCCGGCGACCGGCCCAAGCTGGTGGTGTTCGAGAGCGTCTATTCCATGGACGGCGACATCGCCCCCATCGGCGCCATCTGTGAGCTGGCCGAGCGCTACGGCGCCATGACCTATCTCGACGAAGTGCACGCCGTGGGCATGTATGGCGAGCGCGGCGGCGGTGTCGCCGAGCGCGACGGCGTCATGCACCGGGTCGATGTCATCGAAGGCACGCTGGGCAAGGCCTTCGGCGTGGTCGGCGGCTACATCACCGGCAAGCGCCTGATCATCGACGCGGTGCGCTCCTATGCGCCGGGCTTCATCTTCACCACCGCGCTGCCTCCGGCGGTCGCGGCGGCGGCCGCCGCCTCGGTGCGCCACCTGAAGAATTCCCAGGTCGAACGCGAGGGCCAGCGCACCCAGGTGGCCAAGGTCAAGCGCGCGCTTGCCGCCGCCGGCCTGCCGCAGATGGACACGCCCACCCACATCGTCCCGGTCATGGTGGGTGATGCCAAGGCCTGCAAGATGGCGAGCGACCTGCTGCTCGCCGAGTACGGCATCTATATCCAGCCCATCAACTATCCCACCGTGCCCCGCGGCACGGAGCGGCTGCGCATCACCCCCACCCCGTTCCACGACGACGCGCTCATCGCCCATCTGGCCAAGGCGCTCACCGACGTGTGGGAGCGGCTGGAACTGCCCTACGCCGACCGGGTTGCCGAGCGCGCCTCTGCCTCCTCTCGCCGCACGGCGCTCGGCCCCGCGCCCATCCCGCTGCCGGTGGCCGGAGGCTGATCGGTCGCTTCTGGAATGAACAAAAGCCCCGGCCGGTCCGGGGCTTTTTCATTTCCGGGGTGTCAGGTCCGCTCCGGCGTGCCGATGGCCTTGCCGTCCGCGCCGAAGAAGGGGTGCGGGCCGTCATAGGCGCCGATGAAGCTGCGGTGGGTCACCACCCGGCCGTCCGCGAACAGATGCAGGGACAGGCTGGGCGGCTCCATGTGGAAGGTGGGCGGCGCCTCGCGGTCGAGGGCGAGGCTCACCGAATGGGCCGGGGCGGGCGCGATGGTGGCGGCGACGCCGGCGAAGCTGGTGGTCACCGCCCGATGGACATGGCCGCAGGTGAAGCCGAGCACCTGGGGCCAGTGCCCGAACACCTCTTCCAGCCCCGCCGCATCGGACAGGTTCTGCACGTCCATGTGCCGGATGCCGGTGAGGAAGGGGGGGTGGTGGGCGCAGACGAAGGCCGGCCGTTCCGGCGCCGCGCCCAGCGCGCGATCGAGGAAGGACAGGCCTTCTTCCCCGAGCGCGCCGTGCGGGCGGCCGTAAACGGTGGAATCCAGCATCACCAGCCGCAGCGGGAAATCCTCGACCACATAATTCACCCGCCCGTCGTTGCACCGCGCGGCGATTTCGGGGAAGGCGGCCAGCAGCCCTGCGGACGAATCGTGGTTGCCCGGAATGGGAAGCAGCGGCATGGGCAGCGCCGCGGTGATCGCCCGGAAGCGGGCATATTCGGCCGCATCGTCGAAATCCGTGAGGTCGCCGGTGACGATCACCACGTCGGGCCGGGGCGCGAGGGCGAGGATGTGGGCGACGGCGGCTTCGAGATAGAGCGCCGTGTCCACCACCCCGTAGGCGAGGGTGCCGGGACGGCGGATGTGGGTGTCGGTGAGCTGGGCGATGAGCATGGGGCGGGATCAGACCTGTCTCT
>NZ_JAIVFN010000170.1 GCF_030015065.1 Xanthobacter autotrophicus
CTCCCCAGCCCTCCCCCGCAAGCGGGAGAGGGGGAGACAACCTCAGTTCGCCGGGCGCAGCTTGGCGGCTTCGGCTTCCGGCGGCAGGTAGTCGGCGCCGGGCTTGAAGGTGAAGTTCACCATCACGCCCTTGCCGTCCTTCTGGCTGGTAGTGCCGATATAGGCGCCCAGCGTCGACTGGTGGTCGCCGGCGCGATAGACGATGTCGCCGAAGGGGGTGGAAACCTTCAGGTTCTTCATGGCCTTGACGATGCCGCCGGTGGTGTGGTCGTCGGTGGCCTTGAGCACCGCCGCGATGGACTTTACCGTCGAGTAGCCGACGATGGAGCCGAGGCGCGGATAGTCCTTGTGGAGCTGCTGGTAGGCGTCCAGGAACGCCTGGTGCTCGGCGGTCTTGATACCGTACCAGGGATAGCCGGTGACGATCCAGCCTTCCGGAGTCTCGGTCTTCAGCGGGTCGAGATATTCCGGCTCGCCGGTGAGATAGCTCACCACCGCGCGGTCCTTGAAGATGCCGCGGGTATTGCCCTCGCGCACCAGCTTCACCAGGTCGCCGGCGAAGGTGGCGTTGAGGATGGCGTCGGGCTTGGCGGCGTCGATGGCCTGCAGTACCGGGCCGGCGTCGATCTTGTTCAGCGGCGGCCACTGCTCGGCCACGAACTCCACGTCCGGGCGCTTCTTCTTCAGGAGCTCCTTGAACACGGCCACGAAGGACTGGCCGAACTCGTAGTTGGGAGCGATCGTCGCCCACTTCTTGGCGGGAAGCTTGGCCGCCTCTTCCGCCAGCATGGCCGCCTGCATGTAGTTGGAGGTGCGCAGGCGGAAGGTATAGTCGTTGCCCTTCGACCAGACGATGGCGTCGGTGAGCGGCTCGGCGGCGAGATAGACCACCTGCTTCTGCTTGGCGAAGTCGGCCAGCGCCAGACCCACGTTCGACAGGAAGCCGCCGGAGATCATCACCACGCCGTCGCGCGAGACCAGCTCGTTGGCGGCGGTGAGGGCGTCGGCGGGCTTGCCGCCGTCATCCTTGGAGATAATGACGAGCTTCTTGCCCTTGATGCCGCCGGCGTCATTCACTTCCTTCAGCGCCAGTTCCATGCCCTTGCGATAGGGCTCGGTGAAGGCGGGCAGCGCCGAATAGGAATTGATCTCGCCCACCTTGATCTCCCCTTCCAGCGCGCGCGCGGCGCCGGAAGCAAGGAGAAGGGCGGCGAATGTCGCCCCCGCAGTCAAACGGATGAGTTTCTTCATGTGCTGTTCCCCTCTGGTCTCTTGAAGTCCTGCACCCTGCCGCGAAGACGCGCGGCTTTGCTCACCGCAACCCGTCCTCCCCCTTGATCTCTTCCTTTTTCAGTCCGCCGACGCGCGGCAGCGGCCGGCCGGAATCGGTCACCGCCACCGCCACCACGATCTCGTTGGCGCGAGGCGCATCGGAAATGCTCACCTGCATGCCATCAAAATGGCTGCGCACGAAGGCAGCGTCCTTGTGTCCCAAGGGAATGTCCAGCTCCGCGCCCAGCCCGCCGCGCCGCTTGGAGGAGGGGATGAGCGCCGCGCCCTTGCCCAGCACCGCGCGCACCGGCGCACCCATCTTCGGATGGAGAAGCGCCGCCGCGTGCTCCAGTTCGCCATTCTCGCCCACCAGCGCGGCCTTGCCGTAGCTCTCGGCCGCCGGCCCCTCGATGCCCAGCGCCGCCACGGCACGCGCCGCCAGCAGGCCGCCCAGCTCCTCGCCCGTGGCGATGAGGTCGGAGAGGTCCTCCACGTAGCGGCCCGCGAACGGGTTCTCGATCACCGCCACCGCCGCCGCCCGGCGGGTGGGCGGGGAGACGGGACGGCCCATCTCCGTCCGCGTCTCCTCGACGATGGTGACGATCTTGCGGATTTTCGCGCTCATCGCAGCCCGTCCCCCTTGGAGATGTCGGAGGCGGCGAGGCCGCCCACGCGGGCATGGACGCGCGGCCCGCAGGTCATCACCAGCACCAAAGCAATCTCGTCGGCCTTCGGCGCGTCGGACACGCCGACTTCCATGGCGTCGAAATGGCTGCGCACATAGGAAGCATTGCTATGTGTCACCGGCACGTCGAGGCGCGTGCCCGGCCCACCCACCTTCTTGGTGGAGGGCACGATGGCCAGCGCGTCGCCCAGCGCCTCGCGCATGGCGTAGCCGCCGGGCACGTGCCACAGGGCGCCGTGCTCGATCTCGCCGGCGGCGCCCACGATGGCGCCCTTGCCGTAGCCGTCCACCACCGCCGGATCGCCGCCGAGGGCCACCACAAGCTCCTTCGCCATGGCGACGCCCAAGGGCTTCAGGTCCTCCATGAAGGGCGCGATGTCCTCCACGTAGCGGCCGGCATAGGGGTTCTCGATGACCGTGACGATGGCGGCGCGGCGGCGCGGCGTGGCGGCGACGGGGCCGCCTTCGTGGAAGATCTCCTCCACGATCCGGACCTGCTTGCGGATCTTGACCTCAGGCATGAGCTGCTTCGCTTTCTTGTTGGCGGGCGAGGGACAAAACGGAACGGCCGGGAAACCTCCCCTCGGCCGGATCGGTGGAAACGCTCACGCCCTGCAGATGCAGCGCGGCGGACGAGATGAGGCCCCGCGCCACGAGGGCCGAGGCGCAGGCAAGGCCCTCGGCCAGCGCCTCCTCGATCTCGGCGGGGTAAAGCTGCGGCACGGCCCGCGTCACCTTCAGCGGGCCAAGGTCGCTGTCGCTCTGCACCTCGCGGGCGGCGATACGCACGATGCCGGGATGGCCCGGCAGGTTCACCGCATTGGCGATGATGGTGGCCGCCGCATCCGCCGCCGCGGCGGTGGGGGCGAGCACGGTGACGGCGTCGGCGATGCCCAGCGAAAAGCTGCGCCCGCGCCAGCCCGAGGTGGCGACGCCACGCACCGGGCTCTCCGCGCTTACCCGTGCCGTGCCGATGAGGCGGGGCCGGTCCGGGCGATCCACGAGGCCGGCCACATAGTCGGCCCCCGGCACCAGATGAAGGGCGATGTCGCCGCCATTGTTCACATAGGCGCGGGTGATGCCGGGCAACACCAGCGCCTCCAGCACCTCCTCGGCTACCGCGCCGGCCACCGCCGCCATGGGGGTGATGAAGCCGGCCCGCGCGTGGGGCTTCACCGCCTCCCACATGCGCCGGGCGACCTTCCCGTCGAGCGGGCACGCCCCCGCATAAGCGGGACGGCGCAGCAAAGGCAGCTCCGCGCACAGCGCGTCCAGCAGGCCGGTGAAGCGCGCCACCGCCGCGCGGTAGGCCGCCGCCACCTGCCGGGCATCGCCGCTGGCCTCGATGACGAGGTCGATGGGGCCATCGTTCAGATGCAGCCGGCGCCCGTCCGCAAGCAATGCCACCTGCGGCGCGCGGGGCGGCACCGGCAAGGGTGCGGCGGAGGCGGACAAAGCGGCGTTCAGCATGGCCGTCAGCCCTGCGAGCGGGCCGCGAGCGGCCAGGGATTGTCGCCGATGGGCGCCACTTCCCGCACGCTGTCGCGGTCGAGGATGGAACTGACCGGCCGCACATGGTCCATGTGCCCGCCGAGCGCCGCATAGGCCTCCAGCGTCAGCGTGAACTCGATGGGCGCCACGAGGGCGGGCGTGGGCACATAGCCGAAGGCGTTTTCCGGCACCCGCATCACGTCCACCATGAAGGTGATGCCGCCGCCCGGCCAGACATAGACCGGCGCGCCGCCGCAGGTGACGCGGGTGATGGCCTCCTTCACCGAGCGGGTGAGCCGCACCGGGTTTTCCGTCACCCCCGCGCGCAGGGAGCCGCCGGCCCCGGCCATGAACAGCACGGAGGACAGCGCCGGCTCGCAATTCTCGCGGATGCGCTCCACGGAGGGGGCAAGATCCGCCGGGATGTCGGCCTCGCGCGGCACCAGGTTTTCGTCGAGCACGTAATAGCCGAAATGCTCGCCGGTGGTGGACACCAGCAGCAGCCGCAGGCCGGGCCAGGCCGCCTTGGCATCGAACGCGCCGAGGATGGAGAGCGGATCGGAAATATTGGTGCCGCCCCAGCCCAGACCCGGCTCGGCCACCTGGAAATAGCGGCCGGGGGTGGAGCGGCGGCCCTTCATGCGGATGCCGGTGTCGCGCACGCCGAGCAGCTTGCCGGCCTGATGCTCGGAGAGGACGCCGGTGATGTGGTCGTCCACCACCACCACCTCGTCCACCTTGCCGAACCATTGCCGCGCGAACATGCCGATGGTGGCGGAGCCGCAGCCCACCCGCATGCGCTCTTCCTGCCCGCCATTGACGATGGGCGCGTGGCCGGCCTGCACGATGAGGGTCGCGCCGTCGTCCACGGTGAGTTCCACCGCCTTGCCGTTGCACAGGTCCAGCAGCGTCTCGCAGGTGACGCGGCCTTCCTTCTTGGCCCCGCCGGTGAGGTGGTGCACGCCGCCCAGCGACAGCATCTGCGAGCCGTATTCGGAGGTGGTGACATGGCCCACCGGCTCGCCGGCCACGCGCACGGTGGCCTGTTCCGGGCCGAGGAACCGGTCGGTGTCGATCTTCACCTTCACGCCGGCGTAGGAAAAGATGCCCTCGGTGACCACGGTCACCATGTCCACGCCGTTCACCTCGGCGGAGACGATGAAGGGGGCGGGCTTGTAGTCGGGATAGGTGGTGCCGGAGCCCACCGCGGTCACGAAGGTGCCGCCATCGGTCACGAGGCGGCCGTCCCAGTCGCCGCCGCGGTCGAAGGGCACCACCTTGCCGCCCTGCTCCAGCGTGCGGTCGAGGATGACGTGGGGATCGACGCGGATCAGCTCGCCGTCGCGGTTGGCGTAGCGGTCGCAGGCGCCGGTGTTGCCGGGCTTGATGTAGCACATGACCGGGCAGGCATCGCACCGGATCTTGTCGTCGGCGCCGGACGCGCGGACGGGGGTCTGGCCTGAGGCGTCGCCTTGAATGTTCTGCGCCATGGAGGGCGGGCTCCGGCCCCGGCGGACAGCCGGCGGGGCGATTTCGATTTCATATGTACACTAATGAAAAAGGAGCGGCCCGAAGTGTCAAGCACAAGGATGAGGCACGCCGCCCGAAGAGGCAGCAGACCTGCCCTATCCTTTTGCGGCCACAGCTTTATGACCTCGCCCGGGCCGCTTCGGAGCGGGTGGGCGCGCCGCGCATTTGTGCGCGGTGCGCGCTTGACGCCAGATCATTCGTATAGAAACAATCCAGACACGCGTGGCGCCTGCCGCGTCGCCTACACTGGCACGTCCGAGGGCGGACCGAAACGAAGATGTCCGAGCCGGTTCAACTTCAGGTGAATGGAACAGCGCACAGCTTCGCGCTGCCCCGCGCCACGCCCCTCATCTATGTGCTGCGCAACGACCTCGGCCTCAACGGCCCCAAGTTCGGCTGCGGGCTGGGGGAATGCGGCGCCTGCACCGTGCTCATGGACGGCGTTGCCGCCCGCTCCTGCGTCACCACCCTGGGCACGGCGGAAGGCCGCGCCATCACCACGCTGGAAGGGCTCGGCACCCTTGAGGCGCCGCATCCGGTGCAGGCCGCCTTCATCGCCGAGCAGGCAGCGCAATGCGGCTACTGCCTCAATGGCATGATCATGACCACCGTCGCCTTCCTCGCCCGCACCCCGTCGCCCACGGAAGACGAGGTCCGCGCCGCCCTGCGCTACAATCTGTGCCGCTGCGGGACCCATGTGGAAATTTTGCGCGCCGTGATGCGCGCCGCGGGCCGGGAGGAAGCACCGTGAACGAGCCCCGCCCGGACAGGGAGCAGATCCTCGCCGCCTCCGGCACCCTCTGTGTGCTGCGCCCGGCGCAGTCCGTCGCCGGCCTCCAGCGCAGCGCCATGCCGAAAGACGGCGCCCTCGACCTGTTCCTGCTGGTGGACGACACCGGCGCCGTCACCGCCTTCAACGGCCATGTGGACCTCGGCACCGGCATCCGCACGGCGCTGGCGCAGATCGTCGCCGAGGAGCTGGACGTGGCGCTGGATCGCGTCACCATGGTGCTCGGCCATACCGGCCTTGCGCCCAACCAGGGCGCCACCATCGCCTCCGATTCCATCCAGGTCTCCGCCCAGCCGCTGCGGCGGGCGGCGGCGCAGGCGCGCCACCGGCTGGTGGCGCTGGCCGCCGAGGCGCTGGGGCTGGAGGCGGATGCGCTGGAGGTGGAGGACGGCATCGTCTGCCCCCGCGACGGCGGCAATGCGGGCCTCTCCTACGGCGAGCTGCTCACGGGCCGCGCCGAGCGTCTCCTCCTCTCCGACGACGTGCCGGTGAAGCCGGCCAGCGCCCACCGCATCGTCGGCCGGCGCGTGCCACGGGTGGATATCCCGGCCAAGGCCACGGGCAGCTTCACCTATGTGCATGACGTGCGCGTGCCCGGCATGCTGCATGGCCGCGTGGTGCGCCCGCCTTATGCCGGCATCGACGCCGGCGATTTCGTCGGCAGGAGCCTCATCCGCGTGGACGAGGCTTCCGTCGCCCACATTCCCGGCATGGTGGCGGTGGTCACCATGGGCGATTTCGTGGGCGTGGTGGCCGAGCGCGAGGAGCAGGCCGCCGAGGCCGCCCGCCGCCTGAAGGTGGAGTGGAAGCCCACCCC
>NZ_JAIVFN010000171.1 GCF_030015065.1 Xanthobacter autotrophicus
CCCCATCCCTCCCCCGCAAGCAGGAGAGGGAGCAGCGGCGGCGATCTCCCGCCCTACCCCCGTCCGCTCGGCCGGCCCGGCGGCACGCTCTGGGCCTCGCGGGTGCGCACGAAGGTCCAGATGACGCGCGGCGTGCGCACCACCTCCCCCGACAGCACCAGCTGCGAGGTGCGGCGCGGGCCGCCGGCGGCGGCGAGGTCCACGCTTTCCTCCACCGCCAGCGGCACGTGGGGCGCGGCGAAGGCCCAGGCCTCGCCGTTGGGCAGGCTGAGCAGAGCGGTGTGGGGATCGTCGAGCCGCTCCACGGTCACGGAGGGGTGCAGGTGGAAGCGGATGGCGAAGGTCTCCGCCGGCAGCTTCGCGCCCTCCTCGGCGACCTTGAACACATCCTCCCCGTCCAGCCGGTTGCCTTCCATGGCAAGGCGGAACGAGCGCTGGTGGATGAGGCCGAACGGCTCGGCATAGCCATCGTGGCTGGCGCGCAGCAGCAAAGCGTTGTTGCGGGTGCCGCGCTGCACGTCCACCTGCTTCGGCCCCGATACGATGGGCGCGCCGAAAATGCGCGTCATGGAGCCGCCCTGCAGGAAGCGGCAGGAGGAGGTGTCGGCGATCACCGCGGTGGAATGGGCCGCGGTGGACCGCGCCACCTGCCGCCACATCTCCCGATGCACCTCCGGCACCCCGCAATTGATGACGATGCGGTGCCGGCCGGATGAGAACTCGAAGGCAAGGCAGCTCGCGTGCGCCTCCCAGCTCGCCACCGCGGGGGGCGGCGGGCCGGTATCGACGATCACCATGAGGGCGCGGGCGTCGAGCCGCTGGTAGCCGGAATAGGGCGCGTTCGCCACCGGGGCGCCGCGGGCGTCGTCGAAGGCGAGGATGGTGGCGAGCTGGTCCGCCGCCGTGTGCCCCATGCCGTGGAAATGGGCGAAGGCCCCGTCGCCGTGCCGGAAGAAGCGCAACATGGGCATCATCCGGTCCACCGCGTTCATGAGCGCGGGAGGCGCCGGCTGGTTGCGGGCGGTGAAGGCCTGGCGCAGCGGCAGAAGATCCAGCAGGAGCTCGATGAGCATGCCGGGATTGCGGGTGAGCGGGCCGCCGTCGGGCAGGATCTGGCGGTCCAATTCCTCGGACAGGCGCTTGTCCGCCGCCTTCAAGAGCCGGCCCTGGTCCGACATGCACAGGCCGGCGAAGACGAGGGCGGTCACCGCCAGCATGCGCGGCTGGCCGTCCGGCGCGTCGTTGGCCATGCGCCTGAGCTGGCGCACCTGCCGGGCCAGCGAGCGCATGAAGCGGCGGTAGAAATCGTGGTCGGCGTCCTGCAGCAGGAAGGTGGCCTGGGTGAGCCAGGAGATGATGCGCCGCGCCGCCACGTCCGGCCGCGCCGCCACCGCCCTCGCCTTGCCCGGGTCGCGCATGAAGTCGCCCACCAGCGAGCGGGCATTGGCGCGGGCAATGGTGGTGCCGGCGGCCTTGAGGTGCCTGAGCCAGCCGAAGCCGTGCAGCGCCTCGGCCCATTCCACGGAGGGGGGCACCAGCTCGAACGGGGTGCGCCCGTCCAGCATCATCACCTTGCCGGCGAAGGCGAAGCGTCCGGAATAGATTTCGCTGGCCAGCGTTGCGTCGCCGGTGCGCAGGTCCTGGGGGGCGATGAGCAGGCGCTCGGGCACCGGCACCGGCACGTAGCCGAGCGCCATGGTGCGGCCGCCGAGGCGCGCAAGCACCTGCTGCGACCACAGCTCCGCGAGGAGGGCCATCAGGCGCGTGCGCTCTTTGAGGCCGCTTCGGCTCACGGATCTCCCCGATAACGGGGCGAGACCCTTGGCCAGGATATCTCTGGCCACGACCTGAAGGGGTCCCGCCACTCCATTCCAAATCCGCATGCGCTCGTCTTCACCGACTGATTCGCCGCAACGGATGGGAAGGAAGCCCGGCAGCCCCGCTCCGGCCTGACCGTCAGGCCTTGCGCTTCAGCCGGGCGGCGAAGAAGCCGTCGAGACCCGACCGCTCCGCCTCCCCCCGCATCCAGTGACAGGGAAGAGTGCGCATATCCCCTTGAGGAGTTATGAACGGATCAATGCCTTCCACCTCTCCGGGCACGATTGGTGCGCGGATAAGGTCGCTGCGGGCGGCCAGAAGCCGCTCCACCTGTTCTTCGCCCTCCTCCGGCTCCAGCGAGCAGGTGGAATAGACGAGGGTGCCGCCGGGCTTCAGCAGGTCCGCCGCATGGGCGATGAGGCGGGCCTGGAGCGCGGCGAGGGTCACAAGGTCCCCCGGCCGCTTGGAGACGGCGATGTCCGGGTGCCGCCGCAGCGTCCCGGTGGCCGAGCACGGCGCGTCGAGCAGCACCGCGTCGAACGGGCCGCCGGTGAAATCCGCGGCATCCCCCGCCACCACATGGGCGGTGAGATTCAGCCGCTCCAGGTTTTCCTTGAGCCGGGCAAGGCGGGACGACGAGCGGTCCACGGCGGTGACGATGGCGCCCGCGGCCGCGAGCTGCGCCGTCTTGCCGCCGGGGGCGGCGCACAGGTCCGCCACATGAAGGCCCCTCACGTCGCCCAGCAGCCGGGCCGGCAAGGCGGCGGCGGCGTCCTGCACCCACCATTCCCCCTCGGCGAAGCCCGGCAGCGCCCGCACGGGACCGGCCTGAAGAATTCTTACCGAGCCGGTGGGCAGCACCTCGCCCGACAGGCGCTCGGCCCAGAGCGCCGGGTCCGCCTTCACGGTGATGTCGAGGGGCGGCTCCACCTTGTGCATGGCGGCGATGGCGCGGGTGGTCTCAAGGCCGTAAGCCTTGATCCAGCGCTGGCCCATCCACTCCGGCGTGTCGGCGAAATCGGGGCTGATGCCGGCCATCAGCTGGTCCGCCTCGCGGGTGAGGCGGCGCAGCACGGCGTTCACCAGGCCGGCAAAGCCGGCGGTGTTGCGGTCGGCGCGGGCGAGATCCACGCAAAGCCCCACAGCCGCATGGTTGGGCACATCCATGAACAGGATCTGCGTCGCCCCCGCCAGCAGCACGGATTCCAGCCGCGGAGCCGATTTCGGCAGGCCACGCTCCATCAGCTTCGCGATGAGGGCGCGCAGGGTGCCGATGCGGCGCAGGCTGGTGGCAAGGATGCGGTAGGCGAGCGCCCGGTCGCGCGGGTCGAGGGCGACATCGGCATCGAGGGCATCATCGAGCGCGGCACCGTGGCGCAGCACCTGCTCAAGGCCGTCCACCGCGAGGGCGCGGGCGGCAAGGCCCGGCGTCGCGGCGGCCGGCCGCGCAGGGGCCTGGGCGGGTCCTGCACCGGAACGGCGGGCGGGCTTCTGGGCGCGAAAAGGCGGTTTCATCGCGCAAGGTAGAGCACGAACCGCGCCCCCGCGCCAACGCCTTTGCCGCGCGGACCCTTCGTCTCTTTCCCCTCACCTCGTTTACCTTGCCTCGCCAGCCCCGATCCCGTAAGACGCTTGCGTAACGCCCCGGACCTGAGCCGGGGCTTTCCTTTGTGCGCGCGTGCGTTGCGATGCACCCGCGCCGGTCCGGGAGGCGCCTTAAGGTGGCCAACGTGGTGGTAGTCGGCTCCCAATGGGGCGACGAAGGCAAGGGCAAGATCGTCGATTGGCTGTCGGAGCAGGCGGACGTGGTGGTCCGCTTCCAGGGCGGCCACAATGCAGGCCATACCCTGGTGGTCGGCGGCGTCACCTACAAGCTCTCGCTTTTGCCCTCGGGCGTGGTGCGCGGCGGCAAGCTCTCGGTGATCGGCAACGGCGTGGTGCTGGACCCGCAGGCGCTGGTGGACGAGCTCGCCCGCCTCGCCGCGCAGGGGGTCGAGATCGGTCCCGACCGGCTGCGCATCGCCGAAACGGTTCCGCTCATCCTGCCGCTGCACCGCGAGCTGGACGCCCTGCGCGAGAGCGCCACCGCCGAGGGTGCCCGCATCGGAACCACCAAGCGCGGCATTGGCCCGGCCTATGAGGACAAGGTGGGCCGCAGGGCCATCCGCCTCGTGGACCTCTCCGATCCGTCCAGCCTGCCGGCCAAGGTGGATCGGCTGCTGACCCATCACAACCTCATCCGCCGCGGCCTCGGCATGGAAGAGGTGAACCGCGACGCCCTGGTGGCGGAGCTGCTCGCCATCGCCCCCAAGGTCCTGCCCTTCATGGACCGGGTATGGGAGCTGCTGGACAAGGCGCGGCGCGACGGCAAGAAGATCCTGTTCGAGGGCGCACAGGGCGCGCTGCTCGACATCGACCACGGCACCTATCCCTACGTCACCTCGTCCAACACGGTGGCGGGATCGGCGGCGAGCGGCACCGGCATCGGCCCCGGCGCGCTGGATTATGTGCTCGGCATCACCAAGGCCTACACCACCCGCGTGGGCGAGGGCCCCTTCCCCACCGAGCTGACCGACGAAGTGGGCCAGACCCTGGGCAGCAAGGGCCGCGAGTTCGGCGTGGTCACCGGCCGGCCGCGCCGCTGCGGCTGGTTCGACGCGGTGCTGGTGCGCCAGACGGTCCGCACCTGCGGCATCCACGGCATCGCCCTCACCAAGCTCGACGTGCTCGACGGATTTACCGAACTGAAGGTTTGCGTCGGCTACAAGGTTGACGGCAAGGAAATCGACTACCTGCCGGCGGAGAGCGGGGCGCAGGCGCGCGCCGAGCCCATCTACGAGACCATGGAGGGCTGGCAGGATTCCACCGCCGGCGCCCGCTCGTGGGCGGACCTGCCGGCGGAGGCGGTAAAGTATGTGCGACGGGTGGAGGAGCTCATCGGCTGCCCGGTGGCCGTGCTCTCCACCAGCCCGGAGCGCGATGATACCATCCTGGTCCACAATCCGTTTCAGGCCTGATCTTCGGGCGTGACGCGGGTCCGGGGCATTTCCGTGCGGCGTGAACTCCGGTTCGCATCGCGGAAATGCGGCATATAAATGCGATAGGGCGTCTTTCGTGACCCGAGTGTCACGCGAAGCCGCCCTAACGGCTCAAGGCGAAGCGCACGTCTCTCATGGCTGACTACTACCCGCTGCTGGTCCGCGCGATCTCAAGCCTGCCCCAGAAGACGGGGGAGGGCCGCCGCGCGGTCTATGACCGCGCCCGCACGGCCCTCATGCGCCAGCTGCGCGGCGTGGACCCGCCTTTGCCCGAGGGCGAGATCACCCGCGAGCGCATGGGTCTCGAGGAGGCCATCCGCCGGGTCGAGGCGGAATACGCCCAGCAGGACAATTCCGCCCCCGAGCCCGACGACATCGAGGACGAGGTCGAGGACGAGGCGGCGCCCGAGGACGACGAAGACAACGAGGACGCGCCGGAACCGCCCGCGCGGCCCCCGGCACGGGAGCCCGTGCGCCCGGCTCCGCCCATCCCGTCGGCCCAGCCCGGCGCATCCTCGCCCCCGCCCGAGCCACCCGGCCGCGCCGAGCGCCGGCTGCCGCCGCGCCAGCGCAGCGAGGAGGACGAGGACGCCGAGGCCGACAGCCGTCCGCCGGTGCGCGGCCGCGGCGAGGTGCGCAGCCGGATGGTCGCCGCCAACGGCGCCCGCCATCCCGCCAATGGGGAGGGGGCCCCCTCCTGGAAGAAATTCGCCCTGTGGCTGGCGCTCGCGCTTCTGGTGCTGGGCGGCATCGCCTTCGCGGTGGTGAACCGCGACCTGTTCCTGGGCGGCTCCGGCGAGCAGCGCACCTCCGCGCCCGCCACGTCCGGCTCCGCCGACCAGCCCAAGAGCGCGGACCGCGTGACCGCCGCCTCGGGCGATGCCGCCCGGCGCGCGCCCGCCGCCACGCCCCGGCCCGGCGGCGGCCCCGCCCGCGCCGTGCTGCTGGAGGAGACCCCCGGCGGCGCGCAGCCGCAGGTGTTCGAGGGCACGGTGGTGTGGAAGACCGAGACCGTGAACGCCGGTCCCGGCCTGCCCCCCGACATCGGCCTGCGCGGCGACGTGGTCATCCCGGAGCGCAAAATCAACATGAGCTTCGTGCTCCGCCGCAACACCGACCAGACCCTGCCGGCCTCCCACACCATCGAGGTCGGCTTCCGCCTGCCCGAGGACTTCCCCTTCGGCGGCGTCTCCAATCTGGACGCGGTGCGCATGAAGCCGAACCAGCAGGCCCTCGGCACCCCGCTCGCCGGCCTCGCGGTGCGGGTGAACCCGACCCTGTTCCTGGTCGGCCTTTCCGAGAAGTCTGCGGACCGCCAACGCAACGTGACGTTGCTCCAGGCCTATCCGTGGCTGGATGCGCTCATCACCTACACCAACAACAAGAAGGCGGTGCTGGCCTTCGAGAAGGGCCCCGCCGGCGAGCAGGCCTTCAACGACGCCTTCTCCGCCTGGGGCGAGCTGCTCCAGCGCCCGCCGGCGCAAGGCGCGCCGCAGCAGAACGGCGGCTGACGGGCATGACCGTCCGGGAGAGGGCTGCGCCCCTCCCCGCCGCCGGCCCGGAATAGCGACAGGTCACCACCGTCAAGGCCGGGCATGACCGGCGGCGCAGAGCCGGTCCCCCTCTCCGCTGACACCCCTCGCCAGATGGGACGGCACCAGCCCTG
>NZ_JAIVFN010000172.1 GCF_030015065.1 Xanthobacter autotrophicus
CGGCACGCTGGTGGGGGCGGCGCTGGGGGCCGTCATCGTCAATGCGGGCAAGACCTGGTTCACCGGCGTGCTGCCGGAAGCCTGGCTGTTCGCCCTCGGCGCGCTGTTCGTGCTGGTCACCCTGTTCCTGCCCAAGGGGGTGCTGGGCCTTGCCTCCAGCATTTCCGAACGCTGGAAGGCGCGGCGGCCCGCCGCGACGCCCACCCCCGAGCCGGCGGAGTGAGCGCCATGAGCTTCGAGACCAGCTTTCAGACCCAGTCCGCCGAACCCTATGTGGTGAAGTCCCACGGCGCCCTCGCGCTGGAAGCGGAGATGCGGGAGATCGAGGGCGCGCGCTCGGGGCCGGATCCCAAGGCCCTCACCTCGGCGCTGCTCTATCTCGACAACATCACCGTCTCCTTCGACGGCTTCCGCGCGCTGAACGCCCTCTCCCTCGTCATCGGGGAGGCGGAGATGCGGGCCATCATCGGCCCCAACGGCGCCGGCAAGACCACCATGATGGACGTGATCACCGGCAAGACGCGCCCCAACCAGGGTGTCGCGCTGTTCGCCGGCACCCACGACCTCACCAGCCTGGACGAGGCGGCCATCGCCCAGCTCGGCATCGGCCGCAAGTTCCAGACGCCCACTGTGTTCGACATGCATTCGGTGGAGGACAATATCCTCCTCGCGCTGAAGGAGGACCGGCGGCCCTTCTCCAACATCTACTGGCGCCGCACGCCCCATGAGCGCGAGCGCATCGACGAGCTGCTGGAGCGCGTGCGCCTCAAGGACGCCCGCTTCCGCCGCGCCGGCGATCTTTCCCACGGCCAGAAGCAGTGGCTGGAGATCGGCATGCTGCTGGCGCAGGAGCCGCGCCTGCTGCTGGTGGACGAGCCCGCCGCCGGCATGACCGACCAGGAGACGGCGGATACCGCGGTGCTGCTGCGCGAGATCGCCAAGACCCGCTCGGTGGTGGTGGTGGAGCACGACATGCAGTTCGTGCGCGATCTCGACGTGAAGGTCACCGTGCTGCACGAAGGCTCGGTGCTCGCCGAAGGCCCGCTCGATCAGGTGAGCGCCGACGAGCGGGTCATCGAAGTGTATCTGGGGAGGTGAGGGGATGCTGAAGGTTGAGAACCTCGACCTCTATTACGGCGCCGCCCACACCCTGAAGAAGGTGTCAGTGGAGGCGCATGCGGGCAAGGTCACCTGCGTGCTCGGCCGCAACGGCGTGGGCAAGACCTCGCTGCTGCGCGCCATCGTCGGCCAGCGGCCCATCGCCGGCGGCTCCATTACGCTGGACGGCAGGGAGATTTCCAAGCTGCCGACGCCGGACCGCGCCGGGCTGGGCATCGGCTTCGTGCCGCAGGGGCGCGAGGTGTTCCCGCTGCTCTCCGTGAAGGAGAATCTGGAGACCGGCTTCGCCCGCCTCGCCCGCAAGGACAAATACGTCCCGGACGAGGTGTTCGAGCTGTTTCCCGTGCTCAATTCCATGCTGCGCCGGCGCGGCGGCGATCTTTCCGGCGGGCAGCAGCAGCAGCTCGCCATCGGCCGCGCGCTGGTCACCCGCCCGCGCCTGCTGGTGCTGGACGAACCCACCGAAGGCATCCAGCCCTCCATCATCAAGGATATCGGCCGGGCCATCTCCTACCTGCGTGACAAGGGCGACATGGCGATCATACTGGTGGAGCAGTATTTCGAGTTCGCGCGCGAGCTCGCCGACAGCTTCATCCTGATGGATCGCGGCGAGGTGGTGGCGCGCGGGGACAGGAGCGGGCTCGATGGCGACGATGTCCGCCGCCTCATGGCGATCTGACGAGACGGCGGGTTCCGCCGGCGGGCCATCACCTCCGGTGGCCGGCATGTCGGCCGCGACGGCACGGGAACGCGCCCTGCGCCAGCGCAGTGAGGGGCGGGTGCGCATCGCCGTGGCCGCGTTTGCAGGCGTGACGCGCCTGTCCGACCTTGCCGAGGGCGGCGCCCTGCGCGCCCGCCTGCCACGGGGCGGACCGGGGCTGGAAGCGGTCATCGTCAACACGGCCGGAGGGGTGGCCAGCGGCGATGTCTTTTCCATCGCCGCACAGGCGGGGCCGGGCACCCATCTCACCGTGGCGACGCCCGCCGCCGAGAAGGTCTATCGCTCCGATGGCGCGTGCGCCGACATCCGCGTGCGGCTTGCGGCGGAAGCCGGGGCGCGGCTCGAATGGCTGCCCCAGGAGACCATCCTGTTCGACCGCGCCCGCCTCAAGCGCCGCTACGAGATCGACCTGTCCGGCTCGTCGTCCTTCCTCTCGTTCGAGGCGCTGATGCTCGGCCGCCTCGCCCATGGCGACGCCATGGGGGAGGCGCATCTGGAGGATCATTGGCGGGTGCGGCGGGACGGCGCCCTGATCTTCGCCGATGCGCTGCGCCTTGCCGGCCCGGTGGGCGCGCTCCTCGCCCGGCCGGCGGTGGCCGGCGGGAATCGGGCGCTGGCGACGCTGCTTTATGTCGCCCCTGACGCCGAGCGCCGGCTGGAGGAGGCCCGCGTGCTCCTCGAAGGCGCCCGCAGCGAAGTGGGCGCGAGCACGTGGAACGGGCTTCTTTGCGTGCGCCTGCTTGCCCCCGACATCGAAACGTTGCGTCGGGATGCGACCTCGTTTCTCATGGCCTTCCGAAAGGCCCCGCTGCCCCGCGTGTGGGCCACCTGAGTCCCGTTCCAAGGAGACGACGCCGTGCTGCTGACGCCGCGCGAGAAAGACAAGCTCTTCATCGCCATGGCCGCCGAGGTGGCCCGCAGGCGCCTCGCCCGGGGCGTGAAGCTGAACCATCCCGAAGCCGTCGCCCTCATCACCGACTTCGTGGTGGAGGGCGCGCGGGACGGGCGCACCGTGGCCGAACTGATGGAGCTGGGTGCCCGCGTCCTCACCGCCGACCAGGTGATGGACGGCATCTCCGAAATGATCCACGACATCCAGGTGGAGGCCACCTTCCCGGACGGCACCAAGCTGGTCACGGTGCATCATCCCATTCGCGGCGCACCGTCTGAAACCGTTCCCGGAGAACTGGTGCCGCAGGAAGGCGATATCCACTTCAACCAGGGGGCCGAGCGGGTGCGTCTCACGGTCGCCAATACCGGCGACCGGCCGATCCAGGTGGGCAGCCACTATCATTTCTACGAGACCAACCCGGCGCTGGCCTTCGAGCGGGAGCAGGCGCGCGGCATGCGCCTCGACATCGCCCCCGGCACGGCGGTGCGCTTCGAGCCCGGCGCGACGCGGGAGGTGACGCTGGTGCCCTTCGGCGGCAAGCGCGAGGTCTACGGGTTCCGGGGAGAGGTGGCGGGGAAGCTCTGAGATGGCGATGCAGCATTATTCCGGCGGCTGCCAGTGCGGCGCCGTCCGCTTCGAGGTGGACGTGGACCTCGACCACACCGTGACCTGCAACTGTTCCCGCTGCCGTCCGCTCGGCAGCATCCTGGCCTTCGCGCCCGCTTCCGCCTTCCACTTGGTCAAGGGCGAGGGAGCGACGACCGAGTATCTCTTCAACAGCGGCAAGATCCATCATCTGTTCTGCTCGACCTGCGGCATCGAATCCTTCGCACGCGGCACGGCACCGGACGGCGCGGATGTGGTGGCGGTGAACGCCCGTTGCCTTGAAGGCGTAGACCTCAAGGCCCTGCATCCGGTCGAATACGACGGCGCGAGCAAGTAAGGAGTCCGACATGACCACCGGTCGCATGCCCCGCGCCGCCTATGCCCACATGTTCGGCCCCACCGTGGGCGACAAGGTGCGGCTCGCCGACACGCAGCTCTTCATCGAGATCGAGAAGGACTTCACCGTCTACGGCGAGGAGGTGAAGTTCGGCGGCGGCAAGGTCATCCGCGACGGCATGGGCCAGTCGCAGGTTGCCAACGCGGATGGCGCGGTGGACACCGTCATCACCAACGCGGTGGTGCTCGACCACTGGGGCGTGGTGAAAGCCGACGTGGGCCTGAAGAACGGGCGCATCGCCCGCCTCGGCAAGGCCGGCAATCCGGACGTGCAGGACGGGGTGGACATCATCATCGGCCCCGGCACCGAGGTGATCGCGGGGGAGGGCAAGATCCTCACCGCCGGCGGCTTCGACAGCCACATCCATTTCATCTGCCCCCAGCAGATCGAGGAGGCGCTTTCATCCGGCGTCACCACCATGCTGGGCGGCGGCACCGGGCCGGCCACCGGCACCTTCGCCACCACCTGCACGCCGGGGCCGTGGCACATCGCCCGCATGATCGAGGCGGCCGATTCCTTCCCCATGAACCTTGCCTTCGCCGGCAAGGGCAACGCCTCGCTCCCCGCCGCGCTGGAGGAGATGGTGCTGGCCGGCGCCTGCGCCCTCAAGCTGCACGAGGACTGGGGTACGACGCCCTCGGCCATCGACTGCTGCCTCTCGGTGGCCGACGCCCTCGACGTTCAGGTGATGATCCACACCGACACGCTCAACGAATCGGGCTTCGTGGAGGACACCATCGCCGCCTTCAAGGGCCGCACCATCCACGCCTTCCACACCGAGGGGGCGGGCGGCGGACATGCGCCGGACATCATCAAGGTGGCGGGGCTTGAGAATGTGCTGCCGTCCTCCACCAATCCGACCCGGCCCTACACCCGCAACACCATCGACGAGCATCTGGACATGCTCATGGTGTGCCACCATCTCGACCCGGAGATCGCCGAGGACCTCGCCTTCGCCGAGAGCCGCATCCGCAAGGAGACCATCGCGGCGGAGGATATCCTTCACGACCTCGGCGCCCTCTCCATGATGAGCTCGGACAGTCAGGCCATGGGCCGCGTGGGCGAGGTGATCATCCGCACCTGGCAGACCGCGGACAAGATGAAGCGCCAGCGCGGCAAGCTGCCCGGAGAGCGCGACAGCGACAATCTGCGCGCCCGGCGCTACATCGCCAAATACACCATCAATCCGGCCATCGCCCACGGCATGTCGCGCCATATCGGCTCGGTGGAGGCGGGCAAGCTCGCCGACCTCGTTTTGTGGACGCCGGCCTTCTTCGGGGTGAAGCCCGACCTCGTCATCAAGGGCGGCGCCATCGCCATGGCGCAGATGGGCGACCCCAACGCCTCCATCCCCACCCCCCAGCCGGTGCACTACCGGCCCATGTTCGGCGCCTACGGGCGGGCGGGCACCCACACCTCGCTCACCTTCGTCTCGAAATCGGCCATCGAGGACGGGCTCGCCGGCCGGCTGGGCATTTCCAAGGAACTGGTGGCGGTGGAGAACACGCGCTCGGGCATCTCCAAGAAGAGCATGATCAACAACGACGCCACCCCGGTGATCGAAGTGGACCCGGAAACCTACGACGTGCGCGCGGATGGCGAGCTTCTGGTCTGCGAGCCAGCCGAGGTGCTGCCCATGGCGCAGCGCTATTTCCTGTTCTGACCGGGCCGCGAGAAGGACTTCACGCAACGCGGAGCCTTCGCCGTGGCTGCATTGCCACCGCCAGCCTGCTGGAAGAATATGTGGACGAGGCCGAAAAGCGCCTGTGGTTCCTGTTCGAGACCAACCAGAATCGGCAGGACAGCGCCACCTGAGCACACAAGGTCCGCTCCGGGCGAACGGGGCGGGGCGGCGTTCGGGGGCGGTTTGGAGTAAGGTCATGATCCGCGCCACCACCGTCGTCCGCCGTCCCGCAGTCCGCGCGGAGAAGGTGGCCGACGAAATCACCCTCGATCACCACGCCCGCCACCGCCGCCGCTTCGCCCTGACTGCGGACGGTGGCACCCAATTCCTCCTCGACCTCGACAAGGCGACGGTCCTGGACGACGGCGACGCGGTGAAGCTGGAGGATGGCCGCCTCATCCGTATCAAGGCCGCGCCCGAGGACCTGGTGGAGGTCACTACCGCCAATCCGCTGCGGCTGATGAAGGTGGCGTGGCACCTGGGCAACCGCCACGTGCCGGCGGAGATCACTGAGAGCGCGGTCTATTTCGTGGACGACCACGTGCTCACCGAGATGGTGCGCGGCCTCGGCGCCGGCGTCGCCAAGGTGGTGCGGCCGTTCCGGCCCGAGAAGGGCGCCTATGAGGCGGCCGAGGCCCATGGCGGGCAGGGGCACGAAGGCCATGGGCATGAAGGCCATGGGCACGATCATGGCCATCATGAGCACGCCTCTCACGGCCACGGTCATGGCGAGGCCCGCCCCGAAGCGCACGTGCATGGGCCGGGCTGCGGGCACGATCACGCCCACGATGACCACGCCCATGATGCCCATCACGATCATTCCCCTGGCGGCGAGCCTCACGGTGAAGCTCATGCCGCGCATGGGGAGCCGGGCCACGTTCACGGCCCGGGCTGCGGCCATGACCATGCTCACGACCATGACCATGCTCACGACCATGGCCATGCCGGCCACAAGCATGGCTGAAACCCGATCGGGCGTTCCGTCTTCCCCGGCGCTCGCGTCCGGCACGCGGGGCAGGGCCTGTCTCTTATACCCATCTGACGCTGCCGACGAC
>NZ_JAIVFN010000173.1 GCF_030015065.1 Xanthobacter autotrophicus
TCCCCGGCACTCCCGCCCCCTCCCCCGCAAGCAGGAGAGGGGGCGATGGCGCTTGACTCAGACCGAGCCTCAGCCCCTCACGCCCGTTCCAGCAGCCACACATGCTCCATCGCCGGGCACTGGCCCTTGAGGCCGCCCGCCACCGGCACCGCCTCGATCTCCGCCACCATGTAGTCGGCGCCGTAGAGCGCGCGGGTCTCGTCCGGCGCCACGGAAAAGGGCGGGCCAGCCACCAGCGACTGGTCGTACACGAAGCACACAAGCAATTGCGGGGCGGCGTCCGTCAGCGTCACGAGGTGGGGAGCGTAGCGGGCGCGCATGTCTTTCGGCAGGGCGACAAGGGCGGCGCGGTCCCACACCGCATCCACCGGGCCGAGAATGTCGCGGGTGAGCGCGAAGATGTCGCCCTGGAAAATGTCGAGGCCGGGGGCGCTGAAGCGCGTCAGCGCGCCTTCCGCGCTCACCTGCGGCACCACGCCCAGCTCGGCGAACAATTCCTCCACCGCGATGCGGCTCAGTTCCGCGCCGGCCACCCGAAATCCCTCGCCGAGCAGCCAGGCGATGTCCCGCGTCTTGCCGCACAGGGGCACGAAGACGCGTGCGCCCGGCGCCACGGGCAGGCGGGAAAAATGCTTCACCAGGAAGGCGTTGGCCTTGCCCTCATGAAAGCCGATCAGCTTGCCTTCCCACCTCGCGTGCCAGAAATCCGGTTCCATCCGCGGCTCCCCTTGCCTTCATCCTGCCAGATCGCCCATGCCGGCCGCCCGCGCAAGCGTGCGGGACATATGGGCGCGGCCCCGCTTTCACGATATGACTTTCCACACAGTCTTTGCGTGGTCCTCATCGGAGCAGCCCATCGTGACATCCGCCCCCCTCTCGAACTCGACGGCCCACTGGCGCGCGCTGGATGCGGCGCACCACCTCCACCCCTTCTCCGATACCAAGGCGCTGAACGCCGAGGGGGTCCGGGTCATCACGCGGGCCGAGGGGGTCTATGTGTATGACAGCGAGGGCAACCGGATCCTCGACGGCATGTCGGGCCTGTGGTGCTCGCAGGTTGGCCATGGGCGCAAGTCCATCGTGGACGCCATCGCGAGCCAGCTTCACCAGCTCGATTATTACAACACCTTCTTCAAGACCACCCATCCCGGCGCCGCCGAGCTTGCCGCCGCCATCTCGGATGTCGCACCCGCGCACATGAACCACGTGTTCTTCACCTCCGGCGGGTCGGAGGCGGTGGATACGGTGCTGCGCATGGTGCGCCACTATTGGGCGGCGCTGGGCAGGCCGGAAAAGTCCATCTTCATCTCGCGCCGCAACGGCTATCACGGCTCGACCATGGGCGGGGCCTCGCTGGGCGGCATGAAGCCCATGCACGCCCAGGGCGGCCTGCCCATTCCCGGCATCATCCATGTGGCGCAGCCTTACTGGTGGGCCGAGGGCGGCGAGATGGGCCGCGAGGAGTTCGGCCTCTTCGCCGCCCGCGAGGTGGCCCGCGCCATCGACGAGGCGGGGCCCGAAAACGTCGCGGCCTTCATCGGCGAGCCGATCCAGGGGGCGGGCGGCGTCATCATCCCGCCGGCGAACTACTGGCCCGAGGTGGAGAAGATCTGCCGCGAGCGCGACGTTCTTCTGGTGTGCGACGAGGTGATCTGCGGGTTCGGCCGCACCGGGCGATGGTTCGGCGCCGATTTCATGGGGGTGAAGCCGGACCTCGTCACCTTCGCCAAGGGCGTCACCTCCGGCTATTTTCCCCTCGGTGGCGTCATCGTGGGCGACAGGGTGGCGGAAGGCTTCATCGAACACGGCGGCGACTTCAACCACGGCTTCACCTATTCGGGCCATCCCGGCGGCTGCGCGGCGGCGCTTGCCAACCTGAAGATCATGCACGAGGAAAAGCTGGTGGAGCGGGTGCGCGCCGATATCGGGCCGTATCTGCAGGAGCGCTGGCTGAAGCTCGCCGGGCATCCTTTGGTGGGCGAGGCGCGCATGGTGGGCCTCATCGGCGCGCTGGAGCTGACGCCCGAAAAGGCCACCCGCGCCGCCTTCGCCGCCGAGGAGGGCACGGTGGGCCTCATCTGCCGCGACTTCTCGTTCAGGGAAGGGCTGGTGATGCGCGCGGTGCGCGACAGCATGATCCTCGCCCCGCCCTTCACCCTGTCCCACGAGGAGGCGGACGAACTGGTCGCCATCGTCTGGCGGGTGCTGGACCTCACCTATGCGGAATTGCACAAACGCGGGATGATGGTTCCGGTTCCGCGCATCCCGGCGCGCATGTCCCACGCTTCGGCGTGAGCGGCGCGCAAGACTTGCGAAGTGCGCGCCGGGGTCAAACCCTCACGCCACCGGCTTGCTGTCCGCGAAACCGGGGCAGGCGGTGGCGAAGCCTTCGTACCAGGCCACCAGCCTGGGATGGTCCGCCCGCCACTTGCCCTCGAAGCGGAAATCGAACCAGCCCAGCGCGCAGGCGAGCGCGATGTCGCCGACCGTGATGGTTCCGTCGAAGGGGGCGGCATCGGCCTCGAAGGCAGCGAGCGCGCGGGCCTTCTTGCCTTCCTGATGCTCCAGCCACCGGGGCTCGTGCTTCTCCGCCGGACGGAAGCGGCCCTCATAGATCAGCAGGATGCCGGCATCCATCATGCCATCCGCCAGCGCCTCCTTGCGCAGGGCGGCGATGCGCGCCCTGGGGTCGGCGGGCAGGATGCGGCCGCCGCCGGCGCGCATGTCGAGATAGGCGAGGATGACGGAGGAATCGAACAGCACCTGCCCGTCGTCCGTGAGCAGCGCCGGCACCTTGCCGAGGGGGTTCTGGCTGCGCAGGGTATCGTTGGGGTCCAGCGTGTCGGCGGGCTCGATCTCAAGGGTCTGGCCGAGGATCGCGGCGGCGACGCGCACCTTGCGCACGAACGGCGAGGTTGCGGAAAAACGCAGCAGCATGGGGTGGGTCCGGGGCTGAGGAGGGACCCCCCAGATAGCGCGCCGCCCGCGCCGCCGGAAGTCAAAACCCGCGGGCCTCGCCATCAACGGCGTGAATGGGTTGCCCGCGCCCCAGCGGCCGTACTCCGGGCCTGCCGGCCTCAGCCCGTGGCGGTGAGCCAGGAGACGCGGGCGCGTCCCTGCCCGTCGCGGGCCAGCAGCGGGGCGAGGGCGTTGAGCACGGTGCGCATCTCGTCCGCCAGCGTGAACGGCGGATTGACGATGATGAGCCCCGAGCCTGAAAGGGTGTCGAGGCTGCGCACGGTGGCGAAATCCAGCTCCACCCGGAGCGTCTTGGGCAGGCCGAGCTTGGCCACGTCGCGGCGGAAGGCGTCCACCGCGCGCAGGTCCTTGATGGGATACCAGAGCATGAAGATGCCGGTGGCGAAGCGCCGGTAGGCGGCTTCGAGCCCCGTCACCAGGCGCTGGAACTCGCCCGGCTCCTCGAACGGCGGATCCACCAGCACCAGCCCGCGCCGTTCCCGCGGGGGCAGGTGGGCGCTGAGTGCCTGCCAGCCGTCCTGGGGCAGGATCTTCACCCGGGCATCCTCGCCCAGCCGCTTCTCCAGCTTGGCGCGCTCTTCCTTGTGGAGCTCGCAGAACAGGAAGCGGTCCTGCGGGCGCGACAGGGCCAGCGCCAGCGCGGGGGAGCCGGGATAAAGCCGCCGGCCGCCGGCGCGGGTGGCGCGCACCGCGTCGAGATAGGGCTTGAGCAAGGCGGCGGCGGGTTCCGGCAGGGTTCCGGCGAGGTCGGCGGCCAGCACCGCCTCGATGCCGGCCTCCGCCTCCAGCGTGCGCTGGGCGTTGGCGCCGTCGAGGTCGTAGAGGCCCGCGCCCGCATGGGTGTCGAGCACGCGGTAGGCGTTTTCCTTTTTGTCGAGATAGGCGAGCACGCGGGCGAGCGCGGCGTGCTTCATCACGTCGGCGGGGTTGCCCGCATGGAAGGCGTGGCGGTAATTCATGATGCCGGACTGACCCGCCTTACCTGCCGCCGCGCACCGGCGGCATCACCATGCGGGAGAGGCGGCAGGCGCGCCGGTCCACGTCGGGGCAGGTCCGGAAGGCGAGGTCCGGGCTGAGGCAGACCCGCACCTCCGTCAGCCGCCGCCGGTCGCACTGCACCGCGAACATGTCCGGCGACAGGCCGGGATTGGCGGCGCGGAAGGCGCTTTCCACCTCGGCGGGCGACACCATCCTGTAATCGTCGAGCCGGGCGAACTCGGCGGGAATGGCCACCTTCTGGCGCGCCGCGCGGACGAGGGAGAAATAGGCCTCGGGCGACAGGCCGGAGCAGGTGCCGTGCTTCTTCCACTCATAGATGACGAGCCCCCGGCTCGGCATCACGTCCAGCATGCTGTTGACCAGCGGATTGGGCACGTAGGGGGCGGGGCGCTGGCAGTTTTCGGGAAAGCCGCGCTCATATTGGGGCCACAGGCCGTGCACCACGAAGGCATAGGGACGGGTGCGGCTGCACTGGGGCTCGTTGTCCGCCCTGGGGCCCTTGTCCTCGCAATAGGTGGGCGACCACGACAGGGACAGCACGTAGAAATCGAATCGGCCGGGCGCGTGCTCCTGCGCCGCCGCCGGTCCCGTCAGGGCCCCGGCAAGCGCGGTGAGGAGAAGGCCTGCGAACAGCGCGAGGAAGGCCAGGCGCCGCCTCACGGACCCGCCATCTTGCAGGACGGGGCATAGGCGTAGCTGCGGTCGAGGCCCACCACGCACCATTCGACGCCCCAGCTGGCGCCGATGAAGCCGCCATCCTCGATGATGGAATAATAGATGGCGCGCTTGCGGGCGTCGTTGGTGAAGACGGTGCCCTTGCAGTAGCGGCGCGGCTGGTATTCCGGCCCCCACGGGCGGAAGGCGATCTCGTGGACCCTCTCGAAGCCGGTGATGGACAGGGCGGAGGCCCAGTACATCCGCTCGGTCTCGGCGAAGCGGGTGGCGATCAGGTCGAGGGCCTGCTGGTCCTCGCAGGCGGGGACGACGCCGGAATAATTGGGGCCCGAGAGCCAGAAGTTTTTTTCCAGCAGGCTGGCCGCATGGGCGCCCGGCGCGCCGCCGAGGGCGAGGAGCGCAAGGCCAGCCACGGCAGAAGCGACAACCAGAGACATCGAGCGCCTCGCCTTCGCCGCCGCGCTCTGTGCCCGATTCACCATGGTCCTCTCCACTTCCGGCCCCCCGCCCGTGGCGGGCGAACTTGTCGGGGGACGATGCGGCGGCGCTTCCGCGCGGTCAAGGACACGGCGGCAACACCTTGCGAGAAAATTAACACGAAGCGCTTGTCGTGCTCTCGCCGGAAAAGCGCGGCATGTCCGGGAGCGGGCGTTCCCGTTCTTGAATTTAGAGCGCGCGCCGATCAGATTGCATCGCAATCAGACCGGACAGCGCTTTCTCCTTCTTCGCCTTCAGAGGGCGTTTCAGCATCCGCCGGCCGACCGGGAGAGGTCATGTCGCAGTCCCGCTTCGCCAGCCCGCCGCCGCCCGCCGCCGTCGCGGCGCCCCGCTTCGCCTCGGGACGCGAGGCGGCGCTGGAGCTGAGGCCGGACCAGCCGGTCTATTGCTTCCGCCCCCATGTGCTGGCCGCCGACGCCCGCGCCTTCCTCGACGCCTTTCCCGGCAAGACCGCCTATGCGGTGAAGACCAATGGCGAGCCCATGGTGCTGGACGTGCTGGCCGGGGCCGGTATTTCCGCCTTCGACGTGGCCAGCCCCGCCGAGTTCGCCGCCGCCCGCACCGCGGCGCCGGGGGCGGAACTGCTCTACATGCACCCGGTGAAGGCGCAGTCGGACATCCGCCTCGCGCTGGAGCAGTACCGCATCCGCGCCACCGCCCTCGACCACGAGGACGAGGTGGCCAAGATCGTGCGCATCGTGCGCGCGCTGGATCTGGACCCGGCCGACCTCACCCTGTTCGTCCGCATCGCCTCCAAGGGGGATGCGGCCTACGAGCTGTCCAAGAAGTTCGGGGCGGCGCCCGGCCATGCGGCGGAGCTGCTCCAGCGCATCCACGGCATCGGCATCCGATGCGGCCTGTGCTTCCATGTGGGCAGCCAGGTGGAGGACCCGGACACCTATGCCCGCGCGGTGGCGGTGGCGGGGGAGGTGCGCGCGGCCGCCGGCGTGCCCATTGCCGCTTTGGACGTGGGGGGCGGCTTTCCCGCCGCCTATGCCCGCGACCCCCGCCGCCCGGCGCCGCCCATGCCGCCTCTGGGCGACATCGTTTCAGGCCTGATGGGGGCGGTGGAGCGGCACGGCTTTGCCGGCACGCCGCTGGTGGCCGAGCCGGGACGGGTGATCGTGGCGCGGGCCTTCTCGGTCATTGTCCGGGTGCTGCTGAAGAAGGGGCAGCGGCTCTATATCAATGACGGGGTGTGGTCG
>NZ_JAIVFN010000174.1 GCF_030015065.1 Xanthobacter autotrophicus
TCCCCGGGGGCGGCGGGGGCGCGCCGTGGTCGTGGCCTTCGTGGGCCGCAGCGGGGCCGGACAGCGCCGCACCGGCGAGAAGCCCGCACAGGCCGAAGACGGCTTTCCGCAAGAAATGGCGCGCCATGCCTCAACCCGTCCGCTCGCGATTCCGGTACGGGAGAGCGATAGCGCGCGGCGCGTCACGCCACGTATCGCTTCTGTATCAGTTTGTTTCAGCCTGGACCTTGGGCAGACATACCGTGGCGATGAGGCCGCCGCCCGTGGCGTTGGCGAGGGTCAGCGTTCCCCCATGCGCTTCCGCCACGCTGCGGGCTATGGTGAGGCCGAGCCCGACGCCTCCGGTGGCGCGGCTGCGCGAGGCCTCAAGCCGCACGAACGGCTCAAGCACGGCGGCCAGCTGGCCCTCCGGGATGCCCGGTCCCTCGTCCCGCACCGTCAGGACGGCGTCCGTCTCCTCGTCCTGGATGGCCAGATGCGCGGAGCCGCCATAGGCAAGCGCGTTTTCCACCAGATTGCCCACCATCCGCTTCAGGCTGACGAGCCGTCCCGCGACGACGAGGCGCGGCGGCGCCGAAAGATCGGCCCGCAGACCCCGGTCCCGCGCGTCGTCCACGATGGTCTCCACCAGGGCCACCAGATCGAGCGGCCGCACGGGCTCCTCGCTCGCCTCGCCGCGCAGGTAGGAGAGCGTGGCCTCGACCATCTGCTCCATCTCCGCGACGTCCCCGGCGATGGCATCGCGCAGCGCCGGGTCGCTCACATCCTCGAGGCGGAAGCGCAGGCGCGTCATGGGCGTGCGCAGATCGTGGGAGACTGCGGCGAGGGCCTGGGTGCGCCGCTCGACCAGCCCGGCGATGCGCGCCTGCATCCCGTTGAAGGCATGGGCCAGCTCCCGCACCTCCTTCGGGCCCGTCTCGGGGAGGTGAACGCGTGCCGCGTCCGGCGGCAGGGCCGCGACGGTGCGCGCCATGGCCCGAAGGGGCCGTGTGAGCCATGCGGCGATGGCGAGGGACAGGAGCAGCACCCCCGCCGCCATCAGCGTGGTGGAGAGCAGGGAACCGTGGCCCCCGGCGGTCTGCGGCAGCGAGGCGAACAGGCGCACATTCAGCCAGCTCCCGTCGGGCAGGCGCACGGCCACGAGGCTGAGGTGTGGATCGGGCCCGGCGCCAACCAGAATGTCCGTTGTGGCAAGGTCCGGTGCGAGCGCGCGAACCTCGGCGGCGAGGCGCTGGGCGGACGCGTCGGCGTGGGGCCCCGTCGCCGCCATGGCCTTGCGGCCCCAATGGGCATCAATGGCGCCCCCCGACAGGGCATGGGCCACCTCTTCCCGACGCTCCGGGGGGGCGGCGGCGAGCGACCGGCGCAGCGCCACGACCTGGTCGGCAAGGCGGACGGCATGTGCCGCATGGCGCTCGCGCTCCATGGCATGCTCGTAGGTCCACAGGCTCAGCACATGGACCACGACGATTCCGAGCACGGCCACGACAGCGGTCCGCAGGGCGAGGCTGTCGAGGGCGCGGATCATGAGCGCACCACCTCCGGAATGAAGAAATAGCCGGTCCCGCGTACCGTCTTGACCATCTCCGGCCCGTCGCTGGAATCAAGCTTCCGGCGCAGCCGGCTCACCTGGATGTCGATCGCCCGGTCGAAGCCGGTGGCAATGCGGTTCTTCGCGGCATCCATCAGCTGGTCGCGCGTCAGCACGCGCTGGGGATGCTCCAGGAAGGTCAGCAGCAGGTCGTATTCGCCGGTGGAGAGATCGACGATGGCGCCTTCCGGATTGGTCAGCTCCCGCCGCCGGGTGTCGAGGGTCCAGCCGGAAAACGTCAGGCAGGTGCCGCCGCTAGCAGCGGCGGGGTCGGACAGCCGCGTCCGCCGCAGCACGGCATGGATGCGGGCGAGCAGCTCGCGCGGGTTGAAGGGCTTCGCCAGATAATCGTCGGCGCCCAGTTCCAGCCCGACGATCCGGTCCACGTCGCTGCCGCGCGCGGTCAGCATGATGATGGGGAGGTTCGATGTGCGGCGGATGTCCCGGCACAAATCGAGCCCGCTCACCCCCGGCAGCATGACGTCGAGAATGACGAGGTCCACCGTGCCGGCGACCATCGCCTCCCGCATCTCGCGGGCATCCTGCGCGGCCGTGACCTTGTGCCCGTGCTCGCGCAGGAACTTGCCGGCGAGGCGCCGGATTTCTGCATCGTCGTCAACGATAAGGATGTGGCCTTCGGGGGACACGTTCGCGAACTCCTTGGAGCCGCATTTCTATAGTTTCGACGATGATGCGCAACCGCAGTCAGGCCGAAGTGAGGTGGTCCAGCGGACGAAGTCGCCGTTGGTCTTGATGTTCGCCAGCCAGGGATTGGCGTCGATCACCTTCTGCCCGACCGTCGCGACGAAGTCGCCATCCGGATTCTTCAGGATCTTCGGCCCGGTAGCCTCGCCCTGATAATAGACCGCATAGAACTCGCCCGGCGTCGGGTCGCGCCCGAGCGTCGCCTTCGCCGTCGCATAGACCGACTGCATCTTGCGGATGCCCACCGGGATCTGTGCGTCCACATCGGTGCTGTCACCGATGCCGGCGGCGTCGCGCTCCGACTTGAGGAGCTGGAATACCCCCAGCGCCGAGGACAATTGGCGCCCATCCTTGCCCACCGGCCGCAGCGCCGCGTTGAAGCCGCTCTCCTGCGCCACCACCGGCATCACGATGTCCAGCGGCAGGCCCGCCGCCGTGGCCGCCGCCGCGACCTTCTGCGCCACCGGATTGCTCGCGAACGAGGTGGTGGGTCGACGCCTGCTGCCAAGCCCGACTTCGCGGCATTCCGCGCTTTCCGAGCGTCGGCGAGCCCAACCGCCGGATAGGCGCCGAGTGCGAGCTGCTTCTGTTTGCCATCGAACCGGTACGCCAAGCGCCAGAGCCGGCCACCAGCGGGGGGCACGAGCAGGTGGAGGCCACCGCCGTCGGATAGTTTCACCGGGCGCGGCTGGGGTTTGGCAGATCGGACGGCGACATCGGAAAGCGCCATGTGTTGGCATCCGGAGCTGTTAGTATGCTCAGATGCCAACAATGATGCCAACAGGCTAAGGCCGACCTTGGCCGACACTGATAGCCTAGAAATCCTTTGATTTCTGGAATTCCGCGACGGCGATCGACGCCAGTCGACGGGGAAATGGTGCCGGATGAGGGGATCGAACCCCCGACCTTCGGTTTACAAAACCGCTGCACTACCGCTGTGCTAATCCGGCCCCGTGCTTTTGCTCTAGCAGCGCTTCGGCGACGGAACAAGCGCCCCGAAAAGGAGCGGCCCCGCCTTTTGGGGGCGGGGCCGTCCGGTCGGGCCGGGCGCGGCGCGGGGGAGCCGCGCGCCGGCGTCAGTGCCAGTGATCGATGTTGCGATCCTTGGTCTCGGGCACGAACAGAAGGCCGATGACGAAGGTCATCAGCGCGATCACGATCGGGTACCACAGGCCGTAATAGATGTCGCCGGTGGCCGCCACCATGGCGAAGGCGGTGGCCGGCAGCAGGCCGCCGAACCAGCCGTTGCCGATATGGTAGGGCAGCGACATGGAGGTGTAGCGGATGCGCGCCGGGAACAGCTCCACCAGCGCCGCCGCGATGGGCCCGTACACCATGGTCACGAACAGCACCAGGATGAACAGCAGCCCGATCACCGCCGCCACCCGCGGCTGGAAGATGTCGAACGGGTGCGCCATCTTGATGACGTCCTTGTTCGTCGCCGCGCTTGGATATCCGGCCGCCTGGAGGGCGGCGGTCGCCGACTTGGCGAAATCGGCGGAGTACGGCACGACCGTGTCGTTCACCTTCATCTGCACCGGTGAACCGGCGGGGCCTGCCTCGGTCGAATACTTCACCGACGACTTGGCGAGGAAGTCGCGGGCGATGTCGCAGGGCTGGTTGTAGATGCGCGTGCCCACGGGATTGAACAGGCTGCCGCAATTGGCGGGGTCCGAGACCACGGTGACGCGCACGTTCTGGATCGCCTTCTCCAGCGCGGGGTTCGCGTAGGAGGTGATCATGTTGAACAGCGGGAAGTAGCTCGCCGCGGCGATCAGGCAGCCCGCCAGGATGATGGGCTTGCGGCCGATCTTGTCGGAGAGCCAGCCGAAGAACACGAAGAAGCCCGTGCCGAACACCAGCGACCACGCGATCAGCAGGTTGGAGGTGTAGCCGTCCACCTTCAGGATAGATTGCAGGAAGAACAGGGCGTAGAACTGGCCCGTGTACCAGACCACGCCCTGGCCCGCGACGAGGCCGAACAGGGCGAGCAGCACAATCTTCAGGTTGCCCCAGGCGCCGAAGGCTTCGGACAGCGGCGCCTTGGAGGTGGTACCCTCTTCCTTCATTTTCTGGAAGGTCGGCGATTCGGAGAGCTGGAGGCGGATCCAGACCGAGACGCCGAGCAGGGCGATGGAGACCAGGAACGGAATGCGCCAGCCCCAGTCGCGGAACGCCTCTTCGCCGGTGAGGGTGCGGGTGAAGAGGATGATGATCAGCGACAGGAACAGGCCCAGCGTCGCCGTGGTCTGGATCCACGAGGTGTAGAAGCCGCGGCGGCCGTGGGGCGCGTGCTCGGCCACGTAGGTGGCGGCGCCGCCATATTCACCGCCGAGCGCGAGGCCCTGGAGCAGGCGCAGGACGATGAGGATGATGGGCGCGGCAATGCCGATGGAGGCGGCATTGGGCAGGATGCCGACGATGAAGGTCGACAGGCCCATGATCAGGATGGTGACGAGGAAGGTGTATTTGCGGCCGACCAGGTCGCCGATGCGGCCGAACACGATGGCGCCGAACGGGCGCACCAGGAAGCCGGCGGCGAAGGCCAGCAGGGCGAAGATATCGCGGGTGGCCGGCGGATAGGCGCTGAAGAACTGGGCGCCGATGATCGCGGCAAGCGAGCCGTACAGATAGAAATCGTACCACTCGAATACAGTGCCGAGGGAGGACGCGAAGATGACCTTCTTCTCCTCCCGGGTCATGGGACGCGGCTTGGCGGCCGCTCCTGCAGTCGTCACGCTCATGGAATGGGTCCCTCCCGTCGCATCAGGGCTCCGCCGCCGGCGGATGTCGAACTGAACACGATCTGTCGGAAGGCGGGCCGCGCCGGCACAACGCAAGGCATCCGCGCGCACAATGTGCGGCGGGGTCCCTTGGCGTTCCTCCGTCGGCCCGCCGTTTCCGCCTCTGCGTGCGGATCTGTTCCGGCAGGCTCGAGCCGGATCCGATCAGTCTGACCGGCGAATCCGTCTCTCACTTGAATAAGAGAACGCGTTTTCCGATGGGCTTGCCGGGCAAATCCGCCGGCGCGTGCTCTTGGCGCAATTTGCGCCATGTCAATACCATGGCGAAGGCGCGGCGGAGTGGCGATTGGTCAATGGTCTTAGGTGCAACCGCGAAGGGGCTGCGCTGCATCGCGGGGTGGCCCGAACTCAGGCCCGCTGGCGGTTTGCATATGGCCGTCCGCCGCCCGGGCCGGGCGGTCAGGCGCGCTTCATCACCCGGCGCGCCATGCCCAGCGACAGGGCCGCGGCGTTGGACACGTTGAGGCTCTTGATGGCGCCCGGCAGGTCGATGCGCGCCAGCACGTCGCAGGTCTCGCGGGTGAGCTGGCGCAGGCCCTTGCCCTCGGCGCCCAGCACCAGGGCGAGGGGCGCCCGCATGGGCGTGTCCTCCAGGTCGGCGGGGCCCTCGCTGTCGAGGCCCACCACCAGCATGCCGTTGTCCTTCAGCTCCGTTAGGGCGCGCGCGAGATTCGTCACGAGGCAGAACGGCACGTGCTCCAGTCCGCCCGACGCGCTCTTGGCGAGCACGCCGGTGGCGGCCGGGCTGTGGCGGGCCGTGGTGACGATGGCGCTGACCGCGAAGGCCGCCGCCGAACGCACGATGGCTCCCACATTGTGCGGGTCGGTGATCTGGTCCAGCACCAGGACCAGATCGGTCTTGGCGATGTCCTTCAGGCGCGGGGAGGGCAGGTGGTCCACCTCTGCGAGCAGGCCCTGGTGCACCGCGTCCGGCCCCAGCAGCTTGTCGATGTCGCCGGGGCGCACGATCTCGGGCGCGATCGGAGGGGTAAGGCCCTCCTCGGCGAGGCGGTGGATCGCATTCTCGGTGGCGCGCAGCCGCCGGAAGCGTCGCTTGGGGTTGCCGATGGCCTCCGCCACGGTGTGCCAGCCATAGAGCAGGGCGACATCGTCCTCCCCGGCCCAGGGCGGAGCCTTTCCGCCGCCGCCTTTGCCGCCTCCACCGCCGCCCTTGGCCCAGCGCGGCGCTCCCGGCGCGCCGGGTCGTCCGCCGGCGCGGCTCGGGAAGGAGGGGCGGG
>NZ_JAIVFN010000175.1 GCF_030015065.1 Xanthobacter autotrophicus
GCGCGGCCACCCGCCCGACGATCTCGTGGCCGGGAACGATGGGCAGCACGGTCTGGGGCAGTTCGCCGTCCACCACGTGAAGGTCGGTGCGGCAGACGCCGCAGGCGGCAACCGCGACCACCACCTCGCCCGGCCCCGCGACCGGGTCGGGCCGTTCCTCCGCGACCAGCTTCTCCCCGCTCCGCTTCAGGACCATGGCGAGCATGCGGACCTCCCCCCAATACGAAGGAAGGTTCGCACCCTTGCGCCGGCCGCGCCAATGATCTTGAGCAAGTGGCGTCGTCGCCCCCTCTCCCGCTTGCGGGGGAGGGCTTCCATCGTGTCCGGTCGAAGCCGCGCACTTTCGAACCGAGGCACCGCCCAACGGTGCAGGCCGCGCCGTCGCCGTCAGCTGCCGCCGATGAAGATGCCCGCCGCCAGCACCAGCGCGCCGCCCAGCACCACCTGCATCACCGAGCGCCAGAACGGCGTTTCCATGTAGTGGTTCTGGATGAAGGCGATGGCCCACAATTCCACGAACACCACGGCGATGGCGATGGCGGTCGCGGTCCAGAACTGGGGGATGAGGTAGGGCAAAGCGTGGCCGAGGCCGCCCACCGCCGTCATGACGCCGGAGGCGATGCCGCGCTTGATGGGCGAGCCGCGGCCGGAGATGACGCCATCGTCGTGCACCGCCTCGGTGAAGCCCATGGAGATGCCGGCGCCCACCGCCGCCGCGAGGCCCACGAGCAAGGTGGTGTGGGAGTTTTCCGTGGCGAAGGCGGTGGCGAAGATCGGGGCGAGGGTGGAGACCGAGCCATCCATCAGGCCGGCAAGGCCCGGCTGCACCCAGGTGAGAACGAACTGGCGCCGGGCCTTCTCGTTCTCTTCCGTGCGCTTGTCCACGGGCAGGTAACGGTCCGCCAGGGAGCCCGCGATCTCCTCGTGCTGCAGTTCGGTCCGGTAGAGGCTTTCCAGCAGTGCGCGGGTGCCGGGATCGGACGCCTTCTTCTGGGCCTGGAGATAGAAATTGGCGGATTCGTCCTCCATCCGCCCGACTTCCGCGCGGATGCGCTCAATGCCGAGATTGGCGACAACCCAGACCGGGCGGCGATGGTAATAGCCGGCGATGCTCTCACGCCGGATCAGCGGCACATGGGGGCCGAAGCGGCGCTCATATTCGCGGGTGAGGCTGGTTGCATGGCCACGCTCCTGCGCTGCCATGGCCTCGAACACCTTGGCGGTGTCCGGGTAATCCTTCCGCAGGGTCTCGGCATAGTCGGAATAGGTGTAGGCGTCGTCCTCCTCGGACGAAATGGCGAGGGCGAGAACTTCCTGCTCGGACAGATCGGCGAAGCGACGGCGGCCGGGGAAAAAGCGCGACATCCCGGATGACTCCAAATTAGAATATTTCTAACATTATTTTAGCGATGGTCCGCAAAGGCAATGCGACCGCATGGCCACGGGCGAGGAGACACGGATGCCCGGGGCAGTACCGACAGTGATGGGCGTCGGCCTGGCACGCAACCGCTACCTCCTGCTGACGGCCGCCGTGTTGCCGCTGCTGACCGGCCTCGCTTTGCTGGCGGCGGGGCAGGAGCGGGGGGCCTTCCTCGCCTTCGTGGCGGGTACCGTGCCGGTGCTCGCCGTGCTCGTCCTCGACATTGCGCTGGCTCTGGGGGAAGGCCGGTTCGGTCTCGATTTGCTGGCGGCACTCTCCATGGCGACGGCGCTGGCCTTCGGCGAGCCGCTGGCGGGCAATGTGGTCGCCCTCATGTATGCGGGCGGCCAGCAGCTGGAGCGCTTCGCCGAAGGGCGCGCCCGGCGGGAGATGACCGCGCTCGTCGCCCGTGCGCCCCGCTCCGCCCTGCGGCGGGAGGGCGAGAGCCTTTCCGAGGTGCCCATCAATGTGCTGAAGCGTGGCGACGTGGTCTTCGTGCGGCATGCAGACACGATTCCCGCCGACGGCTGCATCGTCGGCGGGGCGGCCGTGCTCGATCAGTCGTCCCTCACCGGCGAGGCGCAGCCGGTGCGGCTCGATGCGGGGGAGGAGGCGCCGTCCGGCGCCGTCAATGTGGGCGGCGCCTTTGATATCAGGGTGCTCCGGCCGGCGGCCGAAAGCACCTACGCGGCCATCGTGCGCCTGGTGGAGGCCGCCGCCGCCAGCCGTGCGCCCATGGCGCGCCTGGCCGATCGCTATGCCCTCGCCTTCCTCGTCGTCTCGCTGGCGCTGGCGCTCGGGGCGGCCTTCCTCTCCGGCGATCCGCGGCGGGCCCTCGCGGTGCTGGTGGTGGCGACCCCGTGCCCGCTCATCCTCGCGGTGCCGGTGGCGCTCATGGCCGGCCTGTCGCGGGCAGCCAAGCGCGGCGTGCTGGTCAAGAGCGGCGGGGCGCTGGAGAAGCTGGCCGCCGTCCGCGCCCTCGTCATCGACAAGACCGGGACCCTCACCCACGGCCGGGCCGAGCTGCAGGAGATCCGCGCGGCGCCCGGCTGCGACGCCGACGAGGTGCTGCGCGTCGCCGCCGCCCTCGATCAGGCTTCGGCCCATGTGGTGGCGGCGGCTCTGGTGAAGGCGGCCAAGGCGCGCGGTCTGGTCCTCGCGCCGCCGGAGCGTGCTGTCGAGGACGACGGCATCGGCATCTCCGGGCGGGTGGAGGGGCGGGACGTGGTCGTCGGGGGCTGCGGCTTCGTCGCGGCGCGCACGCAGGGTGATCCGGCGGCCTTGCGCAACGGCCTGAGCGCGATGAGCGCCGTGGTGGCGGTGGGACTGGACGGACGGCTTGCCGGCCTGCTGCTGCTGGCCGACCGGGTCCGCGACGATGCGGCGGCCATGCTCGGCGCGCTCAGGGCCGGCGGGGTGGAGCATATCGCCCTCGCCTCGGGGGACCGGATGGAGGCCGTGGAGGCGCTGGGCCGGCGCCTTGGCCTCGACAGCTGGGCGGGCGACCTTCAGCCGGAGGGCAAGGTGGCTCAGGTGGTGGAAGCCCATGCCCGGCTGGCCCGCGGCACCGTGATGATGGTGGGCGACGGGGTGAATGACGCTCCGGCGCTGGCGGCCGCCGACGTGGGCGTGGCGCTGGGCGCGCGCGGCGCCGCCGCATCCGCCGAGGTGGCAGACGTGGTGCTGCTGGTGGACCGGCTGGACCGCCTTGCCGAGGCCATGGCCATTGCCCGGCGGGCGCTGGCCATCGCGCGGCAGAGCGTCTTCATCGGCATCGGCCTGTCGCTGATGGGCATGGTGGCAGCCGCCTTCGGCCTTCTGGAGCCGGTGGCCGGCGCGCTGCTGCAGGAGGCCATCGACGTGGCCGTGATCCTCAACGCCCTCAGGGTGCTGATCCCCGGACCGGGGGAGGGGTGAGCGGCAGCGCGGGAGGGGAAGGAATCCCCCGCGTTATTTCTTCGCGAGGTCATGCCCGGGCTTGTCCCGGCCATGACGGCCCGACAGGTGTCGGGTCCGGCGCAAAAAGGCCGGTCGCCCTCCCGGAGCGACCGGCCTTGCATGTGTCCCCTGCTGCGGAAGCTCAGATCACTCCGAGATCTTGCGCGCCCGGCTGCCGAGGGTGCGCAGGCGCAGGGCGTTGAGCTTGATGAAGCCCGCCGCGTCGCGGTGGTCGTAGGCGACCGCGCCTTCCTCGAAGGTGACCAGTTCCTGGTTGTAGAGCGAATAGGGGCTCTTGCGGCCGATGACGGTGGCGTTGCCCTTGTAGAGCTTCACGGTCACCTCGCCGGTCACATAGGCCTGGGAGTGGTCGATGGCGGCCTGCAGCATCTCCCGCTCGGGCGAGAACCAGAAGCCGTTGTAGATCAGCTCCGCGTAGCGGGGCATCAGCTCGTCCTTGAGGTGCGCCGCGCCGCGATCCAGCGTGATGCTCTCGATGCCGCGATGGGCGGCGAGCAGGATGGTGCCGCCGGGGGTCTCGTAGACGCCGCGGGACTTCATGCCCACGAAGCGGTTCTCCACCAGATCGAGGCGGCCGATGCCGTTGGCCTTGCCCAGCTCGTTGAGGCGGGTGAGCAGGCTGGCGGGGGACAGGGCCTCGCCGTTGATGGCCACCGCGTCGCCCTTGTCGAAGGCGATGGTGATGAGGGTGTGCTCGTCCGGGGCTTCCTCGGGGGAGATGGTGCGCTGGAAGACATAGTCCGGCGCGTCCTCCGCCGGGTCTTCCAGCACCTTGCCCTCGGAGGAGGAGTGCAGCAGGTTCGCGTCCACCGAGAACGGGGCCTCGCCGCGCTTGTCCTTGGCGATGGGGATCTGGTGGGCTTCCGCGAACTCCAGCAGCCGGGTGCGGGAAGTCAGGTCCCATTCGCGCCAGGGAGCGATGACGGTGATGTCCGGCTCGAGCGCGTAATAGCCGAGCTCGAAGCGCACCTGGTCGTTGCCCTTGCCGGTGGCGCCGTGGGAGACGGCGTCGGCGCCCATCTTGCGGGCGATCTCGATCTGCTTCTTCGCGATCAAGGGCCGGGCGATGGAGGTGCCCAGGAGGTACAGGCCCTCATAGACCGCGTTGGCGCGGAACATGGGGAAGACGTAGTCGGCGACGAATTCCTCGCGCACGTCCTCGATGAAGATGTTCTCGGGCTTGATGCCCAGAAGCTCGGCCTTCTTGCGCGCGGGCTCCAGCTCCTCGCCCTGCCCGAGATCGGCGGTGAAGGTGATCACCTCGCAATTGTAGGTGGTCTGGAGCCATTTCAGGATCACGGAGGTGTCGAGGCCACCGGAATAGGCCAGCACCACCTTCTTCACGTCACGCGCCATCAGGTCTCTCGGGAGTTTTGTAGGGATAGGAAGGGCGGCGCGGACTATAGGCCCGTGCGACGCGGAGGCAAGGCCCGGCGCCAGACCCGGCGCCATGCGCGCACGAGGAGGGACCTGAGCTTCAGCCCGGTCCGGCCGATGGCCAGCTCCACCGCGGCGTCGCTCGGGGCACGCCTGCGGTCGTAGAGGACATAGCGCGTCAGCACCACGAGGACGATCACCAGCACGCCGGAAAACACCACATCGGTGAAGAAATGGCCGCCGAAGGCGATGCGCAGGCCCCCCGCCACGCTGGCGAAGGCGACCGCCGCCACCATGGCCACCGCTCCCGCCGGGCCGGGCACGAGGCTGGCGGGGGCCGTCATCCAGAAGCCGAGCGCGCCCTCGCCCGAGACGAAGGAGCAATTGCCGGGGCAGGTCCCGTCCGTCTCGTACCAGGACTTGAAGGCATCCCGGCCGCCGAACGTGTCCACGTGCACCGGCCGCGGCCGCCCCCATTCCTGCTTCAGGATGCCGTTGACCAGCAGGCCCGGCCCCATCGCCATGGTGAAGGCGAGGAGCACCGCGGCCCGCGCCGGCATGAACATCTTCCGGCGCGGGAAGAGGAGCTTCAGCACGATGGCGGCGAAGGCGGGGGCGGCGATGGCCCAGGGGATCCAGTTGGCGAGGTTGCGCACGGTCTGCGCCCAGGGCGCGCCGGCGAGGATGAAATGGCGCCCGGAGGCATCCCAGAACAGGCCGGCGATGGCCATGTCCCAGTCCGGAAAGACGGTGAACAGGATCGCCACCGCGGCGCCGATCACCAGCGCGAAGAACAGCACCCACTTCAAGGCGTCACCCGACCTCCGGCCCGACTTTGACTCAACCGCTTGCGAAAGGGCGCCACCCCGCCGCAGATTGACGCAGCGATGTACAGGCAGGACGCGCCCATGGCCAGCGGCACCCTCGACTTCTATTACGAGTTCGCCTCGCCCTACTCCTACCTCGCCGCTACCCGGATTACGGCGCTGGCCGAGCTGGCGGATGTGCAGGTGGCCTGGAAGCCCTTCTTGCTCGGCCCCATCTTCGCGGGCCAGGGTTATACCACTTCGCCCTTCAACACCTACCCGCTCAAGGGCGCCCATATGTGGCGGGATCTGGACCGCCTCGCTGTGCAGGCGCGCCTGCCGCCGGTGACGAAGCCGGACCCCTTTCCGGCCAACGGGCTTCTGGCCGCGCGTCTCGCCGTCTATCTCAACGACGCATGCCGACCTTCCTTCACCCGCGCCGTGTTCTACGCCGAGTTCGCCCAGGGCCGCGACATTTCGGACCGCGAGACCCTGCGCCAGATTCTCGCGGGCCTCGGCCATTTCTACGGCGACGTCATCGCGGAGGCGGAACAACAGGAGAACAAGGACCGCCTGCGGCACCAGACCGAGGAGGCGAAGCAGCGCGGCATCTTCGGCGCCCCGAGCTTCGTAACCGCGGACGGGGATCTGTTCTGGGGCAACGACCGGCTGGAGATGGCCCTGGACCACGCCAGGAGCCTTGCCCGGGCGGCATGAGGGGGCGGAAAAGGGGGTTTTGGCACGCTTCCCGGTTCTCGCCGCCATGCCCCCACCC
>NZ_JAIVFN010000176.1 GCF_030015065.1 Xanthobacter autotrophicus
CTCCCCAGCCCTCCCCCGCGAGCGGGAGAGGGGGCGCGTCGCGCAGGGGGCGACGGCGCCCGGACACAAGAGCGGTCTTCCTCACGGATTGGCCTTCTCGAACGCCCGCAACTGCTCGTTGCCGCGCGCCTGCGCGGCGGTAAGGGCCGCCTGCGCGCTCTTCTGGCCGGAGAGCGTCGCCTCCAGCTCCTCCTCGATCACGTCGCGGATCTGGAGGAAATTGCCGAAGCGCAGGCCCTTGGAATTGGCGGTGGGCGCCTTCAGCGTCATCTGACGGATGGAAACGTCCGTGCCGGGGTTCTTCTCATAGAAGCCCTGGGCGCGGGAGAGGTCGTAGGCGGCCTTCGTGATGGGGAGATACCCCGTGTTCTGGTGCCACCACGCCTGCACCTCGGGCCGCGACAGGTAGCTGAAGAACCTGGCCACGCCCTTGTATTCCGCCGCCGGACGGCCGGTGAGCACCCACAGGGTGGCCCCGCCGATGATGGAATTTTGCGGCGCGCCGGTCACGTCGGGCCAGTAGGGCATCATGCCGTAGCCCAGCTCGAACTTGGAATTGGCGAGGATGCCCGCCCGCGCCGCCGAGGAACCGATGCTCATGGCGCATTCGCCGGAGAAAAATTTGGGGTCGGCCTTCGACTGGCGGCCGCCATAGTCGAAGATCCTGGTCTTCTGCCACCGGGCGAGCGCCTCCCAGTGCTTCTGTGTCAGGGCATTGGCGATGGTGAGGCTGGTGCCGGCGCCCCCCAGCCCGTTCTCCAGCGTGCCCACGGGCACGTTGTGCCAGGCCGAGAGGTTTTCGAGGTTCACCCAACTCGGCCACTGGGTGGTGAAGCCGCACGGCACCCCGGCCGCCTGCACCTTCAGCGCCGCCGCCTCCACCTCGGACCAGGTCTTCGGCGGGGTTTCCGGATCGAGCCCGGCTTTGCGGAACAGGTCCTTGTTCACGTAGAGGATGGGCGTCGAGGAATTGAACGGGAACGACAGCATGTTGCCGGCGGTGTCGGTGTAATAACCCGTCACTGCGGGCAGGTAGGTCTTGGGATCGAACGGCTCGCCGGCCTCCGCCATGAGCTTGTAGGTGGGATAGACCGCACCCCTGGCCGCCATCATGGTGGCCGTGCCCACCTCGAACACCTGCACGATGGCCGGGTGCTGCTTCGCCCGGAAGGCGGCGATGGCCCCGGTCATGGTCTCGGGGTAGCTGCCCTTGTAAACGGGCACGATGGCGTAATCGCCCTGGGTGGCGTTGAAATCGGCGGCGAGCTTTTCCAGCTTCTCCCCCAGCGGGCCGGACATGGCGTGCCACCACTGGATCTGGGTCTGTGCAGCCGCGGGCTGGGCGAGGGCGGCGGCAAAGGCGCAAGCCAGCAGCGCCTTGAACGAGCCGCGACGGGAAAAATGGACCATGCGTGCCTCCAGGGAGAGCGGCGGTGCCGTGCGGCCCGCGTCAGACCCGGATGGATGAAGTCGTTGCGTTACCGTTCCATGACAGGGGCGCTTCTCCGCTTGAACTCGGCCGTTGCCGAACTCGGCAACGGCCGAGTTCGGCGTGGGGAGGGAGGGGGCTGGCGCCTCTTCACCCGGTGGCGGTGTTGGTGGGACGGAGCGCCCCCACCCCCGCAAGCGGGAGAGGGAGGCCCCTATCTCTCCACCCGCACGCAATGGAGCAGGGCGCAGTCTCCGGCCCGCGCGGGCCGTGCCACCCCCGCAGGGCCCCGGATTTGCCGGCTTCGGCCCCGTGGGCTATGGAAAGTGAGCGGCGAGGCGTGAAAACGTCACGGATCAAGGCGGTAAAGAATGGGTTTGGCTTACCGGGCCGACGTGGACGGCCTGCGGGCGCTTGCGATCGTGCCTGTTGTCCTGTTCCACGTCCACCTGTCGGCCTTCTCGGGCGGGTATGTGGGCGTCGATATCTTCTTTGTCATATCAGGCTACCTCATTACCGCGATCCTGTACCGGGACATGAAAGCGGGCCGCTTCAGCCTGCTCGATTTCTACGACCGCCGCATCCGCCGAATCTTCCCGGCGCTGTTCGTGGTGCTGGCCGCGACCACCGCCGCGGCGCTGTTCCTCATGGTGCCATCCGACCTGCTGCTCTATGCGCGCAGCCTCAGGGCCACCACGCTGTTCTTCTCAAACATCTATTTTTCCAAGAATATCAATTATTTCCAGCCCGAGGCCGATTCCAATCCGCTGCTACACACCTGGTCGCTGGCGGTGGAGGAGCAGTTCTACATCGTCTTTCCCTTCATCCTGTTCGCCCTCATCCGCTGGGTGCGGCCGAGCCTGCTGCGGCCCGCCATCCTGGCGTTGATCGCGGCCTCGCTCGCCTATGCCGAGATCCGGCTGTCGCGCAATCCCATCGAGAGCTTCTTCTCGCTGCCGACGCGGGCGTGGGAGCTGCTGCTGGGCTCCGCCCTCGCGCTCGGGCTGGTGCCGCGCGTGTCGCCGCGCCAGGGGGCCGCGCTGTCGCTGGCGGGCCTCGGCCTGATCGTGTTCGCCATCGTCTTGTATGACCGCCACACGCGCTTTCCCGGCCTCGCCGCGCTGGCGCCGTGCCTTGGGGCCGCCTTCATCCTCCATGGCGGGGCGTCGGGCGCCAACGGCATCGTGCAGCGGGTGCTGTCGTCGGCGGTGCCGGTCTATTTCGGGCGCATCTCCTATTCGCTCTATCTGTGGCACTGGCCGGCGCTGGTGCTCGCCGCCTACTGGCTGGAACGGCGGCTGTCGCCCGCCGAGGGCCTGATGGTCGCCGCCCTGAGCGTGGGCCTTGCCAGCCTGTCCCTGTTCTATGTGGAAGCGCCGTTCCGCAAACCCCGGCAGGCAGGCGCCAGCCCCTGGACGCCGGTATGGGCGGGCGGGGCCGCCATGGCTCTGGTGGTCGCCTTCGCGGTAACCGCCATCGTCCGCGACGGCCGGTTCTGGCCCATGTCCGATTTCGCCCGTGAGGCCGATGCGCAGGCGCGGGCGACGGACCCCTTCATGTCCTGGTGCAGCGCATCGCTGAGCGGGCCCATGCGGCTGTCGGCGAAGCCCCAGTGCATCGCCGGCAAGCAGGTGGGATCTGAGGGGGCGGCGCAGGCATCGGGCGCGTTCGACGTGCTGCTGTGGGGCGATTCCCATGCCAGCGCGCTCATGGCCGGGCTTGCGGAGGCCGCCGCGCAGGCCGACGCCACCATCCGCCTCGTCATGCTGCCGTCCTGCCCGCCCCTGAGCGAGGTGGTGCCGCTGAACGAGAGCGTGAAGGGGCTGGAGCGCCAGTGCCCGGCCTTCAACCAGGCGGTGCTGGACCTCATCGCCCAGAACCGCCCCAAGGTGGTCATCATGGCCGGCCGCTGGTCGCCCTGGACCAGCCTGCCGCGCGGCTTCGCCATGCGCGACGCCCAGGACCGCTATCTGAGCGTGGACGAGGCCCGCGCCGAATTCGTCCGCGGGCTGACGCGCAGCGTGGACCGGGTGACCGGCCTGGGCATTCCGGTGGTGCTGGTGGGGCAGGTGCCGGAATTCGGCTTTTCGCCGCCCACCTGCATCACCCGCGCCGAATTCTCCGGCACCGACATCGCCCGCTGCCTGACGCAGGACCGGGAGAAGGCCCTGTCCGCCCTCGCTTACGCGAACGCGGTGCTGATGGACATCGCGAAGGCCAATCCGCGGGTGACCGCCGTGCTGCTCTCCGAGCGCTTCTGCGGCCCCAGCACCTGCGACGCCAGCGCGGGCGGCGACCTGCTCTATCGCGATCCGAACCATCTCAGCATGGTGGGGTCGCGCAGCGCCGCCGTCGCCATCAATCTCGGCGCCGCGCTGCGCGCGGCCGGCAGCGCCCAGCAGGCGAGCGGGCCGGCCCAGCAACCCGCCCTGCGCTGAAGCGGGCCGGCGGGGCCCCTTGGCATGGAACGCCTGGCAACGGCCCCGGTGAGAGGCGGGGCCGCGCGGGCGTGGTGACTCAATCCTGATCGAGCAGGCCGGCGAGCTTGAGGGCGACGCCCTGGGAGCCCTCCACCTTCAGCCGCCCGGTGGAAAAAGCCATCAGCGGGCCGATGCGGCCGGTGATGAGCTTGTCCAGCGTGTCGGTGGAGAGCTTGAGCACCGCATCCGCCTCGCCCGAGCCCTCGCCCACCTCGACGGCGGCGCCGGTGGCATCCAGCAGGATGGCCTCGCCGGTGTCGGTCAGCTCGAAGCGCACCTTGTAGCCGAGTTCGGACAAAGCGCCCGAGCGCTCGCGCATGGCTTCGACGAGGGAGGAAAGATCGGCCATCCGTGTCACCTCAAAAAAGCCGCCCCGGAAGCGGGGCGGTGGGAGGAAGTCGAGAATCGGTACGTCTGGTTCCGGGGCGCGAAGGCCCTCAGAACATGGCCCCTCAGAACATGGCCCCTCAGAACATGGCCTCGTCGAGGGCCATCATGGACGCCTTGCCGGCCTTGATGGACCCCCACAGCGCCGCCACGTCCGGCAGCAGCTTCTCCATGAAGAAGCGCGCCGTGGCGATCTTGGCGTCGTAGAAGGCGGCGTCGTCCGGGTTGGAGACGCGCTTCTCGAAGGCCACCTCGGCCATGCGCACCCACATGTAGCCCAGCGCGACCATGCCGAACAGGCGCAGATATTGCGTGGCCGCCGCGCCCGCCTCTTCCGGGTCCTTCAGCCCCTTCTCGGCGATGTGGGCGGTGGCGAGCTGGAGCGCACCGAACGCCTTGGACAGCGGGGTGATGAGCGGCCCGAGATTCTCGTCGTCGAGCTTGGCGTCCATGTAGTTCAAGACGGGATGGAAGAAGGAGCGCAGGTAGCGCCCCATGTGCGCCGGCAGCTTGCGGCCCACGAGGTCGAGGGCCTGCACCCCGTTGGTGCCCTCGTAGATCATGGCGATGCGGGCATCGCGCACATATTGCTCCATGCCATGGTCGCGGATGTAGCCATGCCCGCCATAGACCTGCATGCCCATGGAGGTGGTCTCGAAGCCGAGATCCGTGAACAGCGCCTTCACGATGGGGGTCATCAGCGCGGTGAAGTCCTCCGCCCGCTGGCGCTCCTGCGGGTCCTGCGCATGCTCCATGAGGTCGAGGGCGCGGGCCACCCAGCCGGCGAGCGCCCGGCAGCCCTCGTTATAGGCGCGCATGGTCATCAGGGTGCGCCGCACGTCGGGGTGCACGATGATGGGGTCGGCCGGCTTGTCGGGATGCTTGGTGCCGGAGAGCGAGCGGCCCTGAAGCCGCTCCCTGGCGTAGGCCACGGCGGCCTGATAGGCGGCCTCGCCGAGGCCGAGGCCCTGCGTGCCCACCGACAGGCGCTCGGAATTCATCATGGAGAACATGGCGCGCATGCCCCGGTTCGGCTCGCCCACAAGCCATCCGGTGGCCTCGTCGAACGACATCTGGCAGGTGGACGAGCCGTGGATGCCCATCTTGTGCTCGATGCCGGTGCAGGTGACGCCGTTGCGCGGGCCCACGGACCCATCCTCGCGCGGCAGGAATTTCGGCACCAGGAACAGGGAGATGCCCTTGATGCCCCTGGGCGCGTCCGGCAGGCGGGCCAGCACCAGGTGGATGATGTTCTCCGCCATGTCGTGCTCGCCGGCGGAGATGAAGATCTTGTTGCCGGTGATCTTGTAGCTGCCGTCTCCTTGAGGCTCGGCCTTGGTGCGCACGAGGCCGAGGTCGGTGCCGCACTGGGGCTCGGTGAGGCACATGGAGCCGGACCACACGCCATCCACCATCTTCGGCAGAAAGCGGTCCTTCAGTTCCTGCGAGGCGTGATTCTTCAGCGCCTCATAGGCGCCGTGGGTGAGGCCGGGGCAGATGCCGAAGGCGAGGTTGCCGGAGCACAGCATCTCCTCCACCAGCTTGTTCAGGCTCGCCGGCAGACCCTGCCCGCCATATTGCGGATCGCAGGCGATGCCGTTCCAGCCGCCCTCGCAGAACGCCTTGTAGGCCTCCTTGAAGCCCGTGGGCGTGCGCACCACGCCGTTCTCGTAGGTGCAGCCCTCAAGGTCGCCGGACTGATTGAGGGGGGCGAGCACTTCGGTGACGAATTTCCCGGCCTCTTCCAGCACGGCGTCGATGAGGTCGGGCGTGACCTCCTCCAGGCCCTTGAGGGTGGAGAGCTGTTCGCTGCCGTGCAGCTCGTGGAGGACGAAGCGCATGTCGCGCAGCGGAGGGGTATAGACCTGCATGGCGTTGGCTCCCGTGTCTGTGTGCTTGCCTTTCCGCTCGCCGGCCCAGTGGCCGGGAGCGGTGCTGACCCTCTCCCGCCCGACCTCGGCTATTGCCGAGTTCGGTTCCCCAAGAGCCGAAGCCGGAAACATCCGGCTTCGGTGCGGGGGAGGGCAGGGT
>NZ_JAIVFN010000177.1 GCF_030015065.1 Xanthobacter autotrophicus
CCCCTGCGTGTGGCCGAAGGTGCCCCGCCCCGGCCATGCTATGGCGGGGGCGGCCGGGGCGGGGCACCTTCGGCCACACGCAGGGGAGCCGGAATGAGCATCGTTGCAGATGATCCGTCCGCCGCCGACGCCGCGGCGTTCGGCCTGACCGAGGCCGCGCGGCGCCGCATCGCGGAAGCCGTGGCGGCGGCCGAGGCGCGCACCGCGGCCGAGATCCGCGTGGTGGTCGCCCGCGCGCCTTTGGTGCAGCACTCCTTCTTCCCGGTGCTCTGGGCCTCGCTGGTGGCGCTGGTGGCGCCGTGGCTCTTGGTCCTGGCGGAGCCGTTCGTCCCGTTTCTTCTGGCCCCCATGTCCGCGCTGACCACGCTCTCGGCGCAGGCGGTGCTGTTCGTGGTGCTGTGCGCGCTGCTGATGCTGCCGGGCGTGTCCCAGCGCGTCATCCCCCGCCTCGCCCTCAAGGCGGCGGCCCGCAGCGCCGCCATCGAGACCTTCCTCGCCTATGGCATTCCCCAGACGCCGGGCCGCACCGGGCTTCTGATCTTCGCCGCCGCCCGCGAGCGGCTGGTGGAGGTGGTGGCGGACGAGGCCCTCCACGGCCCGCTCGGTCCGGCCGCCTGGAGCGCGATCTGCGACGCCGTCACCGAACAGGCGGGCAAGGGGAGCCTGGTGGATGGCCTCGTCGCGGGCGTGGAGCAGGCCGGCGCGCTGCTTTCCGGTCCCCTGCCGCATCGCGCGGGCGAGACCAATGCCCTCCCGGACCACGTGATCGTGCTGTAAGGCAGTCTCCGGGCGGGTATGGTTGCATAAAAGAATATAATAAACCCAGAATAGCAGCCATCGCCCGCTCCGGCCCGGCAGCGGGCGATGGCTTGGCGTCCTGCCCGCCCGTCGCAGGTCACGGTCAGTCGTGGCGGTTTCGCCGGGCCGGGGGAGGGGCGGATGCCGATGGCAACCATCTGGTCACGCGGTGGCGAGGGTGAAACCATTCAGATCTATCTGGAGAAGACCGGCAGCGATCAGGCGCTGATCCGCATCGCCGCCTGGGCCAGGGACCGCAATCCCTCGGTCCAGCCGCCCCAGCGCCTCCACGCCTATACGCTCTACGCCATCCGCGCCGCCGATGGCGCCATGGTCTGCAAGGCGGACCTGCCCGGACCGTTCGATCCGACGGTGGGCTGCCGCTTCGAGGCCGTGGGTGAGGGCGGGGGGTCGTCATATTGCTGCCTTTCGTGTCGGACCAGCGCTACCCCGTGGGCGAGGCCGATTTCGCCGAGGCCGGCGTGTTCCTGCGGGAAGCCCGCTTTCCGAGGGCCTGAACGCCCGTCCGCCGGCGGCGCCGGAAAGCCGCCGGCGCTTAAGACCAAGGTTCCATGACAAGGCCCGAATCGGCCTCGTGACGCGGCTTTCCTTCCGCGGCGCTGCGGCATAGATTGCGCGCCCGAGCCTTCGGGGCTCGACCTAAGGCAAAGGGCTTCTTCTCATGACCAAACCCGCCGTTCGCGTCGCTGTCACGGGCGCCGCCGGTCAGATTTGCTATTCGCTGCTTTTCCGCATCGCCAACGGCGACATGTACGGCAAGGACCAGCCGGTCATCCTCCAGCTTCTGGACCTGCCGCAGGCGCAGGCTGCCGTCGGCGGCGTCGTGATGGAGCTCGAGGACTGCGCGTTCCCGAACCTGGCCGGCGTGGTCATCACCGACGACCCCAAGGTCGCGTTCAAGGACATTGACGCCGCCGTGCTCGTGGGTGCCCGTCCGCGCTCGAAGGGCATGGAGCGCGCCGACCTGCTCTCCGCCAACGCCGAGATCTTCAAGGTCCAGGGCAAGGCGCTGAACGAGGTGGCCAAGCGCGACGTGAAGGTGCTGGTGGTGGGCAATCCGGCCAACACCAACGCCTACATCACCGCCAAGAGCGCCCCGGACCTGCCGGCGAAGAACATCACCGCCATGCTCCGCCTCGACCACAACCGCGCCCTGTCGCAGTTCGCGGCCAAGGCCGGCATCGCCACCCAGGACATCGAGAAGGTGGCGGTGTGGGGCAACCACTCCCCGACCATGTATGCCGACTACCGCTTCGCCTCCGCGAACGGCAAGCCGCTGCCGGAGCTCATCAACGACGAGACCTGGTACCGCGAGACGCTGCTGCCCAAGGTGGGCAAGCGCGGCGCCGCCATCATCGAGGCCCGCGGCCTGTCGTCGGCCGCCTCGGCCGCCAACGCCGCGGTGGACCACATGCATGACTGGATCCACGGCACCGCCGGCAAGTGGGTCTCCATGGGCGTCGCCTCGGACGGCTCCTATGGCGTTCCGGAAGGCATCGTGTTCGGCATGCCGGCGGTGTGCACCGCCGGCGCCTACGAGGTGGTCCAGGGCCTCCCCATGGACGACTTCTCCAAGGCCATGTTCGACAAGACCCTGACCGAGCTGCTCGAAGAGCGCGACGGCGTCGCCGCTCTGCTGGGCTGAGTCGGGGATTCGCGCCCCGGTCGTTCGGCACCTGCCGAGCGGCCGGGCGTGCGCCCCACGGGCGGAACGGGTGTCGCCCACTCTTTGGGCGCGCCTGCTCCCTGCCTCCTGCTCAGGCAGTTTTCGGCCCGGTGGCGCCTTGCGCGCCGTTCCGGGCCGGGCGGAGCGCCTCGAACGGGTTGCGAAGGCCGATGAAACGGGCGTTTCTTTCGGCTCGAACGTCAACGAAGGCTTGACGCGAAGCGACTCTGAGGCTAGAAGCGCACCACTTTCGCGGCAGGCGGTCGGCGCCTCAGCGATCGGTCCTTCATCTTTTCAGGCTGTCCGGCTTGAGATGGGCCGATCCCAAGAGCCGAAACGCTGCCAGGAACAGCACTGCGATAACTTCAGGTGCATGATCGCGGCGCCGTCCCGTTTTCGGGAAATGCGCGCTGTGATCCTCTGTCGCGAGAAAGGCGTGTCCGCTCCCTTGCGGGGGTGGACGGCGCCTTTTGCGTTCGTTGGTGCGAACGGAATTTGTGGCCCCTCGGGGCCGGTCGTGGCGGCCCGTGAAAAAGGTCGTCGAATGAAGAATGCGGCCCCCGGCCGCAGATCAGGACGAGGCGAAGGCGTACATGCCGACGATCAACCAGCTGATCCGTAAGCCGCGTGAAGCGCAGAAGGCGCGCGACAAGGCGCCGGCGCTGCAGGCGAGCCCCCAGAAGCGCGGCGTGTGCACCCGCGTCTACACCACGACCCCGAAGAAGCCGAACTCGGCTCTGCGCAAGGTCGCCAAGGTGCGGCTCACCAACAGCTACGAAGTGATCGGCTACATCCCCGGCGAAGGCCACAACCTTCAGGAGCACTCCGTGGTGATGATCCGCGGCGGCCGCGTGAAGGACCTTCCCGGCGTGCGCTACCACATCCTGCGCGGCGTGCTCGACACCCAGGGCGTCAAGAACCGCAAGCAGCGCCGTTCGAAGTACGGCGCCAAGCGTCCGAAGTGATCCGGCGAACCTCAAGGAACTGAACGATGTCCCGTCGTCACAAGGCCGAGCGCCGCGAAGTCATTCCGGATCCCAAGTACGGGTCCACCATCCTGTCGCGCTTCATGAATTCCGTGATGCGCGATGGCAAGAAGTCGGTCGCCGAAGGCATCGTCTATGGCGCCCTCGACGTGGTCGAGACCAAGGCCAAGCACGACCCGGTGGACGTGTTCATTCAGGCGCTCGAGAACGTGGCGCCGGCGGTGGAGGTTCGCTCCCGCCGCGTCGGTGGCGCCACCTATCAGGTGCCGGTCGAGGTGCGTAACGAGCGTCGCCAGACCCTGGCGATCCGTTGGCTCATCGCCTCGGCGCGTGCCCGCAACGAGAAGACCATGGTGGAGCGTCTCTCCGCCGAGCTTCTCGACGCGGCCAACAATCGCGGCGCTGCCGTGAAGAAGCGCGAAGATACGCACCGGATGGCGGAAGCCAACCGCGCCTTCTCGCATTATCGCTGGTGATCGGAGAGGACGACTTCCATGCCCCGTACTCACGCGATCGAGGACTACCGCAACTTCGGCATCATGGCGCACATCGACGCCGGCAAGACCACGACCACGGAGCGGATCCTCTATTACACCGGCAAGAGCCACAAGATCGGTGAAGTCCATGATGGCGCTGCCACCATGGACTGGATGACCCAGGAGCAGGAGCGCGGCATCACCATCACGTCGGCCGCGACGACCGCTTTCTGGCAGGGCAAGCGCCTGAACATCATCGACACCCCCGGGCACGTGGACTTCACCATTGAGGTGGAGCGCTCCCTGCGCGTGCTCGACGGCGCCGTGTGCGTGCTCGACGGCAACCAGGGCGTGGAGCCGCAGACCGAGACCGTGTGGCGCCAGGCGGACAAGTACAACGTGCCGCGCATCGTGTTCGTCAACAAGATGGACAAGATCGGCGCCGACTTCTACCGCTGCGTCGAGATGATCGTGGACCGCGTGGCCGGCAACCCCGTGTGCTGCCAGCTGCCCATCGGCTCCGAGAACAACTTCAAGGGCATCATCGACCTCGTCCGCATGAAGGCGGTGGTGTGGGAAGATGAGGCCCTCGGCGCCAAGTATCACGATGAGGAGATCCCTGCGGATCTTGCCGACAAGGCTGCCGAATACCGCAACAAGCTGGTGGAAGCCGCCGTCGAGCTCGACGACGACGCCATGGCTGCGTATCTCGACGGCACCGAGCCGGATGAGGCGACCCTCAAGAAGCTGATCCGCCTCGCCGTCATCGGCCGCAAGTTCAATCCCGTGTTCTGCGGCTCCGCGTTCAAGAACAAGGGCGTGCAGCCTTTGCTCGACGCGGTGGTGGACTATCTGCCGTCCCCCATTGATCGCGGCGCCATCAAGGGCATCGACTTCAAGACCGAGGAAGAGACCGACCGCAAGCCGTCGGACAGCGAGCCGCTGTCGGTGCTGGCGTTCAAGATCATGGACGATCCCTTCGTCGGCACCATCACCTTCTGCCGCGTCTATTCGGGCGTGATGGAAACCGGCATGGGCCTGCTGAATTCCACCCGTGACAAGCGCGAGCGCGTCGGGCGGATGCTGCTCATGCACGCCAACAACCGGGAAGACATCAAGGAGGCCTATGCGGGCGACATCGTCGCCCTCGCCGGCCTCAAGGAAGTGCGCACCGGCGATACGCTGTGCGATCCCAACAAGGCCGTGATCCTGGAGAAGATGGAATTCCCGGAGCCGGTCATCGAGATCGCCATCGAGCCGAAGTCCAAGGCCGACCAGGAGAAGCTGGGCATCGCCCTCTCCAAGCTGGCTGCCGAGGATCCGTCCTTCCGCGTGTCCACCGACCACGAGAGCGGCCAGACCATCCTCAAGGGGATGGGCGAACTGCACCTCGACATCAAGGTCGACATCCTGAAGCGCACCTACAAGGTGGACGCCAATATCGGCGCCCCCCAGGTCGCCTATCGTGAGACCCTCACGAAGAAGACCGAGGTGGACTACACCCACAAGAAGCAGACCGGCGGTACCGGCCAGTTCGCGCGGGTGAAGTTCGTGGTGGAGCCGAACGAGGTCGGCAAGGGCTTCCAGTTCGAGAGCGTCATCGTCGGTGGCGCGGTGCCGAAGGAGTACATTCCGGGCGTCCAGAAGGGCCTCGAGAGCGTGCTCGGCGCCGGCGTGCTGGCGGGCTTCCCGGTGGTGGACGTGAAGGTGCAGCTCGTCGACGGCGCCTTCCATGAAGTGGACTCGTCCGCTCTGGCGTTCGAGATCGCGTCCCGCGCCGGCTTCCGCGAGGCCCTCCAGAAGGGCGGATCGGTGCTGCTCGAGCCCATCATGAAGGTCGAGGTGGTGACGCCGGAGGACTATACCGGCTCCGTCATCGGCGACCTCAACTCCCGCCGTGGCCAGATCCAGGGCCAGGACATGCGTGGCAATGCGAACGTCATCAACGCGATGGTGCCACTGGCCAACATGTTCGGCTACGTGAACACCCTGCGCTCGTTCAGTCAGGGCCGCGCCACCTTCACCATGCAGTTCGACCACTACGAGCAGGTGCCGTCGAACGTCGCCCAGGAGGTCCAGGCCAAATACGCGTGAGCGTCGGCCTGAGCCTTACGAGTTTTCACCCTTCAGGTTCGCCAGAGAGACCCAACGGAGAGTCCCATGGCCAAAGAGAAGTTCAACCGCTCGAAGCCGCACTGCAACATCGGCACGATCGGTCACGTTGATCACGGCAAGACGTCGCTGACGGCGGCGATCACGAAGGTGCTTGCGGAGTCGGGCGGAGCGA
>NZ_JAIVFN010000178.1 GCF_030015065.1 Xanthobacter autotrophicus
ACAGCTCCAGCACGCCGAGAATCTCCCGCTCCCCCGGCGTGGGCTTTTCATGGGCGATGGTCCAGGGGCGGCCATCGGGCTTCGTGCCCTCGGCCCGCATCTCGCCGTCGATGCCCACCAGCCAGGAAGACAGGCCCGCCGCCCTCATCTCCCGCGCCAGTTCGTCCACGCCGAAGCCCTTGGCAATGCCCGAGAGGTCGAGCCGCAGCGGCGCCAGCCGGCGCGCGCGGCAGCCTGCCGGATCGAGCTGAAGCGCCTTCGGCGGCTCGAACGAGGGACGGCCGGCAATCGCGGCGATGCGCCCGCCATCGGGCACGCGCGAGCCGCCGCCGAAGCCCCATGCCTTGACCAGATCGCCCACGCCGATATCGAACGCCCCCTGCGACAGGCGGCCGATCTCCAGGGCCGTGGCGAGAACATGCGCCAGCTCGCGGGGGATCGCCACCCAGGTTCCCACCGGCGCGGCGTTGAGCTGCTCCAGATCGGACTCCGGCCGCCAGGTGGACATCTGCTGCTCCACCTGCTCGACGGCGCCCTGGAGGCGACGGGTCAGCGCCGCCTCGTCCACATCGCCGCCCGCATGGAACACGGCAGACCAGCGCGATCCCATGGCGGGGCCGCTCAGGGCGTGGCGATGGAGCGCCATCGCACCCAGATCAGTAGACATCTTCGACATAGCGTCCACACGATTTGAGGGTGGCAAGGTCGAGGCCGAGCGGGCGCACCACCGGCTCCAAGGCGCGGGTCACCGCCTCGGCCATGTCGCGGCCGCCGCACACCAGGATCTGCGCGCCCTGCTTCAGCAATTCCCGCAGGCGCGGCGCATCGGCGGCGATCCGGTCCTGGACATAGGCGCCCCCTTCGACATCCCGCGAGAAGGCGGTCTTGAGGGAGGTCAGGCGCCGTTCCGCCAGATGCTGGGCCAGCTCGTGCTCATAGAGGAAATCGGAGGCGGCGCTGCGCCCGCCCCAGTAGAGATGCATGGGCCGTCCCGCCGCATTGGCGCGCACGAATCCGGCGAGCGGGCCGATGCCGGCCCCGGCACCGATGAGGATCAGCGGCGTGCGCCCTTCCGTCGGGCGGAACGCCGGATTCTCGCGGATGAAGGCGTTGATCGCGCCACCCGGGGCCAGCGCGTGCAGGAAGGTGGAGCACAGGCCGCCTTCGCGCAGCCGCACGCAGATCTCCAGCACCCCGTCGCGGGTGGAGGAGGCGAGCGAATAGAAGCGGGGCATGGTGTCCCCCGGCGGCACGATGCCCACGAGATCCCCCGCCTCGAAGGACGGCAGGCGGCCGGGCGCGCCGGTGCGCGGATCGCGTGGGGCCTCAAAGCGCAGGATCGCCACCGGCGTGCCCACCGCCTCGCCATAAAGCTCACGCCCGGCGAGCATCAGCGGCACGGTCTTCGGCGGCTCGGCCACGTGGGAGAGCGTGAGATCGTGCCCCAGCACGGCGCCGAGGTCTTGCCCCCATTGGGCGAATTCCTGGCTTGAGCGCCGGTCCACCCGCTTCATGGGCAGAAGGCGCGGGCACCCTTTGGTCTCCAGTGCGTCGGCGACCTCCTGGGCGAACCGGCAGAAGTGCGGGAAGTTGCGATCGCCGAAGCCCAGCACCGCCACCGGCGGACGTCCCGGCAAGCGCCCCGGCAAGCGCGCGAGGCGGGACAGGAAGCTCTTGGCCGAGGCGGGCGCATAGCCCTCGCCATAGGTGGCGGTGAGGATCAGAAGCCGGTCGGCGGCAAGATGCGCCGTGCCCACATCGTTCATGGCGGCGATGTGTACCCGGTGCCCGGCGGCGGTGAGCGCGGCATGCAGGGTGCCGGCGAAGCCCCAGGTGGAATTGCCTTCGCTGCCCACGAGGATCACCGTATCGGCGCCGCGCGCGGGCGCATTCGCCGCGACGCGCGGACGGGCCGCCCGCCGGCGCGCCCACAGCATGATGCCGGTGGCGCCCAGCACCGGCACGGCGGCCGAGGCGAGCCCCAGCAGCAGGCCGAGCAGCCAGGCGCCCCGCCCGGTGTGAAGGGTGCGGACAAGGTCATTGATCTGCTCCAGCGTGGTGGCCGGAGCGAAGGCCAGGGCCGCGCCGGTGGCGGCGTCGATCCGCGTCTCGCCGGCGGCGGTGCGCAAGGTGAAGACGTCGGTGGGGTCGGCGGGATCGGGGAAGCTCAGCTCGCGCAGCTCCGCCAGCGGCGCGGACCGCAAAGCGGCGAGCGTGCCCACCGGTGCCGGCGCGCCGCCGCTCGCAGTGACGGGGGACGTGATCCCCTGCGCCTCGGGGATGAAGCCGAAGGTGCCGGCGGACATCCACAGGCCGGTGAGGGAGGACAGCACGAGGCCGGCGACGGCCAGCCGTCCCAGCTCGCCGTGCCAGCGCTGGGCCGGCGTGCCGCGGATGGGCCGCAGCAGCGCCCCCGCGCCGCCGAGCCGGCGGGCGAGCAGCAGCGTGCCGGACACGCTCAGCGCCAGCATGGCCAGCGCGCCGAGCCCGGCCGCCGCCCGGCCCGCGTCGCCGGCCAGGAAGGAGCGGTGGAGACTGGTGATGACGCGCGTGGTCTCGGATACCTGATAGGGTCCCAGCCCGGTGCCGGTGGCCGGATCGACCCGCTCCACGCCGCGCGCGTCCCCGTCGTCGAAGGCCACCGTGAGGCTGCCATCCGGCCGCTGGCGGATGGCGCTGATGCCCGGGTGGCGCGCGGCGACCTGCGCCGCGAGGCCCGCGACGCTGGTGCCCGCAGGCACCATGGGAGCGGTCGCGCGATCCAATGCCGGCTGGAGCGAGAGCACGGCACCGGTGACGGCGACCACCGTGAGGCCGAGCGCCAGCACGACGCCCGGCAACCCATGAAGACGGCGCAGCATGGAAAGACCCCTGTCGTTCAGAAGGTGACGGTGAGGGACTTGACGTAGCCCTTGCCGGCAAAAGGCTTGCCGGAGGCGGTGGCCGCGAGCGGCACCACCACCTCGGAAGGATTGTCCATCCCGTCCTCGACCGAGGTGTCCACATGCACCTTGTAGCCGGCATCGATCATGGCGTCGGCGAGGTCGAGGGTGATCTTCAGCGTCTTGCCGGAGCCGATGCTGGCGCCGGTGATACCGTCGATCTCGGTCGCCCGCCCGCCGGAGGCGCGCTGCCAGTCGGAGAGGTGGCGGTAGTATTTCGCCTTGCCGCCGGCCATCCACAAGGTGCCCTTGTAGGCCCCGGCGGCGTCGGTGACGTAGAGCACCACGTAGGCGCCATTGCCGCCGTAGCGCTTCAGCGCGGTCTCGAAGGTGACCTGCCTGGCTTCGGCGAGGGTGGGGGCCACCAGCGCGGCGGTGGCGGCCACGGCGGGGAGAACGAATTTCATCGGTCGGCTCCTGGAAGGGAAAAGCGGGGAGGGGCTCATTGCACCTCGACCTTGGGTCGGGCCTTGCCGTTGAAGAGGCCGTTGTCGGGCACCGGCGCGTTGGGATCGGCGGGGCCGGTCTGGGGCAGGGCGCTGCGGCCGCCGCGGCGGTCGTCGTCATCGTCGTCATCGTCGTCATCATCTTCGCGGTGACGGCGATTGTGCGCGCCATCGCGCTTGTGCTCGGACTTCGAGTCCGCAAAGCGCATGGCGCCGTCCGGGCCGGAAGCCTCCCGGCGCTCGTGCCGCTCGTGGCCGAACAGCGACAGGGAAGGGAGGTCCGACGCCGCCATGGCGATGCCGATGCCCGTGGTGGACAAGAGAAGAGCCGCTCCGATCAGGGTGCGCGTTTTCATGGATGCCTCCCGGCTGGTTGGTGTTGACCGGGTTCACCCTCGTGCACGCACCTGACGGCGACCTGAAGCGCCCGTGGAATTGCGTTCAGCTTCCCGTCAGGATCGGGGCGGGAAAACGCACCGTGACGCGGAAGCCGTCTGCCTCCGCCGGGATCGGCGAGGCAAGATCGAGCCTCAGTCCGGCGCCACGGCACACGGCGGCGGCGATGGCGAGGCCGAGGCCGGAACCCTCCGCCTGGGTCGGCCCCCGCTCGAACGGGCGCAGCAGCGCCGCCAGCCGGTCGGCCGGCACCACGGGGCAGCGATTGGCGACCTCGAAGCCCTCATCGCTCAACCGCACATGGATGGGGGTTTCGGGCGCGCCGTGCTTCAGGGCGTTCTCGATGAGATTGCGGGCAAGGACCGCGAAGGCATCCGGGTCGAGATCGCTGACCGGGCCGCCGTCCGGCGGGATCGCCACCACAAGGTCGGCGCCCCGGTCGGTCTGGCGGTCGAGTTCGGCGATCACATGGCGCAGCACCGGGCCGAGCGGCGCCGGGTGCTCGGCCAGAAGGCCGCCGCCTTCGGCCTTCGCCAGCTGCAGCAGCTTCTCGGAGAGGCGGGTCAGGCGCCGGAGCGCGCCGGCCACGTCCCGCGCCCGCTGGCGGGTGGCGCCTTCGGGCAGTTCGGCCAGCAGGCGCTGGGTCTGCGCCAGCGCGGCGGCGATGGGGGTTCTCAGTTCGTGGGCGCTGTTGGCGGTGAAGCCCCGTTCCGCCTCCAGCGCCCCGCGCAGGCGCTCCATCAGCGCGTTGACCGAGGCGGCGACGGGTGCCATCTCCTCCGGCAGGCCGTCCGCCGGCACCGGCGTGAGATTGCCGCGGCCGCGCGCCGCGATGGCCTGCCGGAATGCCAGCACCGGCTTGAGCGAGAGCCGGACCGAGAGCCAGACTCCGGCCAGCGCAATGGGCACCAAAGCGACGAGCGGCCAGATCAGCGCCATCACGGCCCGCCGCACCGCAGCGGCGCGGTGCCCGAGTTCCTCCGCCGTGGTGACGACGATGGTGCCGCGCACCGCGGCCTCGGTATAGGTGCGCAGGCGATCGGTGGTGCGGAAGCCCGGGGCGAGGCCCGGCGGAATCGCCATCAGCTCCGCGTCGCTGGACTGGAGCAGCACGCGCCCCGCGCCATCGCGCACCACATAGGTGATGTATTCCCGGTGGGCTCCGATGGGCGCCATGTGCTGCGGGGCGTCCCCGGCCTCGCGGGAGAGCAGCTCGGAATACGCCAGCGGCAGCACCCGCTGCGCCACCTCCTGGAGCGCACTGTCGAACACCTCGCCGATCTCGTGCCACAGCACCAGTCCCGCCACCGTGGCCGCGGCGAGCCACAGCGCCGCGACCGAGGCCGCGAGCCACAGCCCGAGGCGCCGGCCCAGGCTCCACCGGCGGGACTGGCGAGGGCCGCTCACGCGCCCGCTCCCGGCGTGCCGAGGCGATAGCCCATGCCGCGCACGGTCTCGATCATGTCGGCGCCGAGCTTCTTGCGCAGGCGGGCGATATAGACCTCGATGGTGTTGCTCTCCACTTCCGCGTCGAAGGAATAGAGCCGTTCCTCCAGCTGCGGCTTCGACATGAGCTGGTGCGGCCGCTGCACGAACGCCTCGAACAGGGACCATTCCCGGGCGGTGAGCGCAACCACGCGCCCCGCCCGCCGCACCGAGCGGGCGGCGAGATCGACCTCGATTTCTCCGAGGGTGACGAGCGGGTTGGGATTGCCCGCATAGCGCCGGCCCACGGCGCGGATGCGGGCGCTCAGCTCGAACAGGTCGAACGGCTTCACCAGATAATCGTCGGCCCCGACGTCGAGGGCCGCGATGCGATCGGAGATCTGGTCGCGCGCGGTCAGCACCATGACGGGCGTCACGTCGCCGGCGCTGCGCAGCTGCTTCAGGAAGTCGGCGCCGCGGCCGTCCGGCAGCATGAGGTCGAGCAGCACGAGCTCGAAGGCAGCGGCATGGAGGGCGGCGCCGGCCTCGTCGAGGCGGGTCACCCAATCGGCGCAATGGCCGTCCGCGACCAGCTGGTCACGCACGGCCGTGCCCAGAACGGGATCGTCTTCGACCAGCAGGATACGCATCTGTCACCTCGGCGCGCCAACTTATACCAACGGCCTTTTGTCTTTGACCGCTGCCGAGAGGGGCTCGCTCAAGCGCCGCGCGGGCTTGCACCTGCGGCCGGTGAGTCAAACTCATCGGCCCCTGATCTTAGCGCGGCCGGT
>NZ_JAIVFN010000179.1 GCF_030015065.1 Xanthobacter autotrophicus
CCTCCCTGCCCTCCCCCGCAAGCGGGAGAGGGTTCAGGCCGTGTCCGGTCCCAGCGACCACGTTCAAATGGCATCACTTCTGGCGTCGGAGATGTCCGACAAATGCGGCCAGCGGCGCCTGTCGCTGGTGGATCGCGCTCTCACTCAAGATTAGAGAACGCGTTATCCGATCAGATCGCGGCGCGATCTGATCGGCGGGTGCTCTAAAGCCGCGTCCACACCGTCTTCAGGTCGCAATATTTATCCAGCGCGTGCAGGGACTTGTCGCGCCCGAAGCCGGATTGCTTCACGCCGCCGAAGGGGGTGGTGATGTCGTCGGCGTCGAAGCAGTTCACATAGATGACACCGGCCTTGAAGCGCCGCGCGATCCGGTGCGCGGCGGCAAGGTCGCCGCTCCACACCGCCGCGCCGAGGCCGTAGACGGTGCCGTTGGCGATCTCCACCGCCTCGTCCAGCCCGTCGAAGCCGATCACCGAGAGCACGGGGCCGAAGATCTCCTTCTGCGCCAGCGCCGAGGACGGCGCCACGCCGTCGAACACGGTGGGGGCCACAAAGGCGCCGCCGCTGTCCTGCCGCACCGCCGTGCCGCCGGTGACCAGCCGCGCGCCGGAGGTCACGCCCTCCTCGATGGCGGCAAGGATGCGGCCCTGATGCTCGAAGCTCACCACCGCGCCGGCGCGGGCCGCGGGGTCCTGCGGATCCCCCGGCATCCAGCGCGGGGCCAGCGCCGCCACGCGGGAAACCAGCGCCTCGCGGATGCGATTGTCCACCAGCAGCCGGGAGGCCGCCGTGCACATCTCGCCCTGGTTGAAGAAGATGCCGGAGGCCACCGCCTGCGCCACCTCGTCGAGGTCGGGCACGTCGTGGGCCACCACGAAGGCGGTCTTGCCGCCCAGTTCCAGGAACACGCGCTTCAGATTGCTGTCGGAGGAATAGCGCAGGAAATAGCGCCCCACCTCGGTGGAGCCGGTGAAGGCGATGGCGTCCACATCCATGTGGAGGCCCAGCGCCTTGCCGGCCTCCACGCCGAGGCCGGGCACCACGTTGAACACCCCCGCCGGCACCCCCGCCTCAAGCGCCAGCTCGCCGAGGCGCAGCGCGGTGAGGGGGCTTTCCTCGGCCGGCTTCAGCACCACGGAATTGCCCATGGCCAGAGCGGGGGCCACCTTCCATGCGGCCATGATCATGGGGAAGTTCCACGGCGTCACGCAGCCCACCACGCCCAGCGGCTCGCGCAGCACCAGGGCGAGATTGTCGGCCGTGGTGGGCGCCACCTCGCCATAGACCTTGTCGCAGCACTCGCCGTAATAGGCGAAGCAGTCCGCCGCCGCACGCACGTCGATGGAGCGCGCATCGGCGATGGGCTTGCCCATGTTGAGGGTCTCGGTGAGCGCCAGCTCGTCGCGATGGGCGCGGATCAGCTCGGCGAAGCGCTGGAGGATGCGCTTGCGCTCCACCGGCCGCAGGCCCGCCCAGCGGCGATCCTCGAAGGCGGCGCGGGCCGCCTTCACCGCCCGGTCGATATCGGCGCCGTCGCAGGCCGCCACCTGGGCGAGAACCTTGCCGGTGGCCGGATTGATGGCGTCGAAGGTGCGCCCCGACGCGGCCGGGGCGAAGGCGCCGTCGATCAGGGCCTCACTCCGGAAGGATGGGTAGGTGTCCGCCGTCCGTTCCGCCGCCGCCATGATGCGCTCCTCGACCGCTGGGAGCGGACAACCTCGCGCGACGCTCCGGGGGCCGTCAAGATGGGGGGCGGCGCCCCGTCACCGGGTCTCGCCGCCCTGGCCCTCGCCGTCCTCGTCCTCCTCCTCCCGCCCGGCGATGGCGTAGGAGCCGGAGAGCCAGCGGTGGAGGTCCACGTCGGCACAGCGCCGGGAGCAGAAGGGGTGGTAGCGCTTCACGGACGGCCTGGAGCAGATCGGGCACGGCTTGGCGGAATAAAGCTCCGAAGCAGCCGCGCCAGCCGCCCCGGAGGCCTGCGCGCCGGATTCGTCGGCACCCTCGGGTGGCACGGCTTTGGGGGACGTGGCCTTGGGGGACGTGGCTTTGGCCGCCGCTTTCCGGGGCACGGGCTTTTTGGCCGCGGCGGCCCCAGCCGGCGCGTCCTGCGCCTCGCCGCGCTTCGCCTTGCCGGGCGTGACCTTCCCGGGCGTGACCTTGCCCGCCTTGGACCTATGGTCGTCGGGCTGGTCCGGGCCGCTCATGCGGCGCGCTCCACCCAGCCGGCGCGCACGTCGTAGCCCTGGCCGGACAACAGGCCGATGGTCTCCGACAAAGGCAGGCCCACCACGTTGCTGTAGGAGCCCACCAGCTTCACCACGAACGAGCCGGCAATGCCCTGGATGGCATAGCCGCCGGCCTTGCCCCGCCATTCCCCGCAGGCGAGGTAATCATTGATCTCGTCCCGCGACAGGCGCTTGAAGCGCACCCGGCTTTCCACCAGCCGGGTATGGGCGCGGCCCTTGGCGTCCACGAGGCACACGCCGGTATAGACCCGGTGGGTGCGGCCCGACAGCAGCCGGAGGCAGGCCTCCGCCTCATCCTCCAGGTCGGGCTTGGGCAGGATGCGCCGGCCCACCGCCACCACCGTGTCGGCGGAGAGCACCAGCGCGTTCATCTCGGCGTCCTTCGCGCGCTGGGCGACCAGCTTGCCCTTGGCTTCCGACAGGCGCTGGGCGAGGCGGCGCGGCAGCTCGCCGCGTTCGGGGGTCTCGTCCACGTCGGCGGGCATGAGCAGGTCCGGCTCGATCCCCGCCTGATTGAGCAGCGCCAGCCGGCGGGGCGAGCCTGAAGCAAGCACGAGCTTCACCTGATCGGTCACGGAACACACCTTTCGAGCCAGCCAGAGCCGGATCCGCCAGGGCCTCGATCGCCCCGGCGGCAAATCCGCCTCGAAACCAAAGAGGGAGCGCAGGCGGCGCCTGACGCTCATCTACCGGAAAGGCGCTGCCGTGTGAACGGGGCGCGGCGGCAGGTGGCGACCCCGGCGTGGCCGATCCCCGAAGATCAACTCGGTGTGACCGCCCCGCCCGCCTGTAACCCGGCGCGGCCCTCCGGCGAAATCCTGGTGTCGGCCCATGCAGGGCCGCCCCCGGTGCCTTCTGAGCGCCGGGCCTGCCGTGCCGGCGCGGGTGCGCCGCACGAAAATCTTCGGGACGCGGAGCTGAAGACACATGTTCACCCGTCGAGCCACCCTCGCCTTCTCGCTTGCCGCCGCCCTCGTTGCCGGCGCATCGGCCATGGCCTTCGCCGAGCCGGAGCACACCCCCTTCACGCCCGCCGCCTTCAAAGCCGCCCAGCACGCGGGCAAGCCCATCCTGGTGGAGATCCACGCCTCCTGGTGTCCGGTCTGCGCGGCGCAGGCCCCCATCCTGTCGGAGCTGCTGAGCCAGCCCCGGTACAAGGAGATGGTGGTGTTCCGCGTGGACTTCGACAGCCAGAAGGACGCGGTGAAGAGCTTCAAGGCGCGCGAGCAGAGCACCCTGATCGCCTTCAAGGGCGCCACCGAGGCCGGGCGTTCCGTGGGCGACACCCACAAGGGCTCCATCGAGGCCCTGCTCTCCCACGCCATCTGAGGCCGGATATGGCCTTTGGCAGCTTCGCCCTCGCCTTCATGGCGGGGGTCCTCTCCGTGCTCTCCCCCTGCGTGGTGCCGCTCCTGCCCATCGTGCTCGGGGCAGCGGCGGCGGAGCATCGCCTCGCACCGGTGGCGCTGGCGGCGGGGGTCGCCCTGTCCTTCGTCACCATCGGGCTGTTCGTGGCCACCATCGGCTATGCCATCGGCCTTGAAGGCGATGTGTTCCGCATCCTCGCGGCGCTGTTGATGGTGGGCATTGGCACCGTGCTCGCGGTGCCGCAGTTCCAGACCCGCCTCGCCGCCGCCGGCGGGCCATTGAGCAATCTTGCCGCGCGCCGGCTCGACGGCTTCTCCCGCACCGGCATTGGCGGGCAGTTCGCCGTGGGCCTGCTGCTCGGGGCGGTATGGAGCCCCTGCGTCGGTCCCACACTGGGGGCGGCGTCCGTGCTGGCGGCCCAGGGGCAGAACCTGCCGCAGGTGGCAGGGGTGATGGCCCTGTTCGGCCTCGGCGCCGGCCTGCCCCTGGCGCTGCTGGGGACCTTGTTCCGTCCGGCGCTGGCGCGCTGGCGCGGTCGCCTGCTGGGCGCCGGCAAGGGCGCGAAGGCGGTGCTCGGCCTCGTGCTGGCGCTGGTGGGCATGCTGATCCTCACCGGAGCCGACAAGCGACTGGAAGCCGCGCTGGTGGCGGCCTCGCCGGCGTGGCTCACCACCTTGACCACGCGCTTCTGACTTCGACTTCCGAGCTGCGGTGCGTGCGTCGTCCAGTGACGCACCGCGGAACCGGCTCCGGGACGCCATCGCCCTTCGTGCGGCCCGGAGCCGGCCCTCTTTTCCGGGGTACGCATCTTGCTTCTGCGGGCGCGAACGGGGCCCGCGGCATGAAAACCTTCCTCGACTGGTCGGCTTACGACACATACGGCATCGGCGACGCCTATTCCGGCATTCCCGCCACCGGCGGGAACTACGCGAAAGCGGTGGCCGTGTGCATGCACAGCCGCGATTGTCGCAATACCGGCAAGGGCGTCATGTGCCCGAGCTATCGCATCACCGGCGACAAGGACCATTCCACGGAAGCCCGCGTCGCCGCCTTCAAGGCGGCGCTGAACGACGGCACCGACGCCAACGCCTTCGCCGACCCCCGGCTCGACGCGGCCATGGACCTGTGCGTGTCCTGCAAGGCGTGCAAGAAGGAATGCCCCAGCGCCGTGGACATGACGCTGATCAAGACCGAATACCTCGCCCAGCGCCACGAGATCAAAGGCGTGCCCCGGCGCACCCGGCTGTTCGGCGGGGTGCCGGAATGGACCGGGCGCCACCGCCGCCTGCTGCGCCTCGCCATCAGGCTGCGCAACCGCTCGCGCCTTTTGACCAAGGCCGCAGAAAAGCTGCTCGGCATCAGCGCCCGCCGCGCCATCCCCGAGCCGGCGCCGCGCCCCTATGCGGCGCCCGCCGCTGCGCCCATGCCGGCGGAAGCCCCGCGCGGCGAGGTGATCCTGTTCGTGGATACCTTCTGCCACCATTTCGAGCCGGAGGTGGCCGAGGCCGCCCACGCGGTGCTGACCCACGCCGGCTACGCCGTGCGCATCGCGAAGCCCGATCCCGCCGACGCCGAGCCCGACCGGCCCCTGTGCTGCGGCCGCACGTACCTGACCACCGGCATGGTGGAGAAGGCGCGCAGCGAGGGCAAGCGGGTGCTCGCGGCGTTCCGCGGCGAGATCGCGGCGCAGACGCCCATCATCGGGCTGGAGCCCTCGTGCCTGCTGTCCCTGCGCGATGAACTCTACAGCCTCGGCCTCGGGCCGGAGGTGGGGGCGCTGGGCAAGCAATTGTTCCTGCTGGAGGAGTTCCTGGCCCGCGAGCACCAGAACAAGGGGCTGCGGATGCGGCTGAAGCCTTTGCCCGGCCCGAAGGCGGTGCTGCACGGCCACTGCCACCAGAAGGCGTTCGGGGTGATGAAGGCGACGCGCAAGGTGCTCGGCTTCATCCCCGGCTTCTCCTACGACATCGTGGAGACCAGTTGCTGCGGCATGGCCGGCAGCTTCGGGCTGGAGGCCGAGCATTACGACGCCTCCATGCAGATGGCGGAACTCGCCCTTTTGCCCGCCATGCGCGCGGCGCCGCAGGACGCCCCGCTCATCGCCAACGGCTTTTCCTGCCGCCACCAGATCGAGCACGGCTCCGGCCGCAAGGCCCGCCACATCGCCCTGCTCTTGCGCGACGCTCTGGATTTAGAGCGCCTAACAAAACGATTTGTTAACCATATTTGGCGTTGTGTTGGGCATGGCCAAGAAGCTGTTGCCCGACGCCCTCTGGGCGGAGATCGCCCCGTTGTTTCCATGCGCTGCGCCTCGCCCGAA
>NZ_JAIVFN010000180.1 GCF_030015065.1 Xanthobacter autotrophicus
CACCCCATCCCTCCCCCGCACCGAAGCCGGATGTTTCCGGCTTCGGCTCTTGAGTGCCGAACTCGGCAACAGCCGAGTTCGGGCGGGAGAGGGGGCCGACTGGTGCGGGGTGGAGAGAGCAGCGGCAGCCCTCCCTCACGCCGCCAGCGCGTGGGGGACCGTCCGCAGCACCGCGCCGGCGATGGCCTCGCCGGTGGGGATGTAGAGGTCTTCCAGCGTGGGGGAGAACGGCACCGGCGTGTGCGGCGCCGTCACCATCTGCGGGGCGGCCTTCAGCGCGCCGAAGGCCTGCTGGGCCACATAGGCGGCAACGTCCGTGGCGATGGAGCAGCGCGGATGGGCCTCGTCCACCACCACCAGGCGGCCGGTGTTCTCGACGCTCTCGATCACCGTGTCCCAGTCGATGGGCGAGAGGGTGCGCAGGTCGATCACCTCCGCCTCGATGCCGTGCTGGCGCGAGAGGGTGGCCGCCGCATCCATGGCGCGGTGGACCGTGAGGCCATAGCTGACGATGGTCACGTCCTTGCCGTCGCGCACCACATTGGCCTCGCCGAACGGGATGGCATAGGCCTCGGTGGGCACGTCCACCTCGTGGCCGTAGAGGTTCTTGTGCTCGCAGAAGATCACCGGATCGTCGTCGCGGATGGACTGGATCAAAAGGCCCTTGGCGTCATAGGCATTGGAGGGGCACACCACCTTCAGCCCCGGCACATGGGTGAACATGGGGGTGAGCATCTGCGAATGCTGGGCGGCGGCGCGGAAGCCCGCCCCCACCATGGCGCGGATGACCACCGGCGTCGTCGCCTTGCCGCCGAACATGTAGCGGAACTTCGCCGCCTGGTTCAGGATCTGGTCGAAGCACACGCCCATGAAATCGAGGAACATGAGTTCCGCCACCGGGCGCATGCCGCAGGCCGCCGCGCCCACCGCCGCGCCGATATAGGCGCTCTCCGACAAGGGCGTGTCGAGCAGGCGGTTGCCGTGCTTGGCATAAAGCCCCTTGGTGACGCCGAGCACGCCGCCCCAGGCATCCTGTTCGCCCGGCGCGCCGGAGCCGCCGACGATATCCTCGCCGAGCAGGATGACGCTGGGGTCGCGGCGCATTTCAAGATCGAGGGCTTCATTGATGGCCAGCTTGAAGCTCAACTTGCGAGCCATGGTGTTTCCTCCGGATTTTCTTGCACTGCTCAGTAGGAGACGTAGACGTCGCTGAGGAGATCGCGCGCCACGGGCAAGGGCGCGGCCTTGGCGGAGGCGACCGCGTCGTCGATGAGGGCGGCGACCTCCCGGTCGAGGAGGGCGATCTCGGCCTCGCTCACCACGCCGGCGGCGGTGACGCGGTCGGCGAAGATCTTCAGGCAGTCGCGGTTGGCGCGGTTGAACTCGTTCTCGCCCTTGGCCTTGTAGGTCTGGCTGTCGCCCTCGAAATGGCCGAAAAAGCGGATCATCCGGCATTCGAGCAGAGCCGGGCCGCCGCCGGCGCGGGCCCGCGCGATGAGTTCGTCCGCCGCCTCGTAGACCGCGAAGAAGTCGGTGCCGTCCACGCTCAGCGCGGGCAGGCCGAAGCCCGAGGCGCGCTCCACGTAGGAATTGACGGCGGTGGCGTAGGTGACGGAGGTCGCCTCCGCATAGCCGTTGTTCTCGATCACGAAGATCACCGGCAGGTTCCAGATGGCGGCCAGATTCATGCTTTCCAGCACCGTGCCCTGGTTGGCCGCGCCGTCGCCGAAGAAGGTGATGCCGACGGCGCCGTCGCCGCGGAACCTGGCCGCGAGCCCGGCGCCGCAGATCAGCGGCGCGCCGGCGCCAAGGATGCCGTTGGCGCCCATCATGCCCTTGGAGAGGTCGGCAATGTGCATGGAGCCGCCCTTGCCGCGGCAGGAGCCGGTTTCCTTGCCGTAGATCTCGGCCATCATCTCCCCCACATCCACGCCCTTGGCGATGCAGTGGCCGTGGCCGCGATGGGTGGAGGCGATGCGGTCAATGTCGGTGAGGTGCATCATGACGCCGGTGGCGCAGGCCTCCTCGCCGGCATACAGGTGCACGAAGCCGGGAATGTCGCCCTTGGCGAACTCCACATGCAGCCGCTCCTCGAAATCGCGGATGGTGCGCATGGTGCGGTAGGCTTCGAGGAGCTGGTCCTTCGGCAGCGGGATGGGATTGTTGGACAGGGCGCCTGGCGTCGGTTCGGGCATGCTCGTCTCCTCCTGAGGGACGGGGAGGGCGGTTGATCCCGGCTCCCGCCGGAATGTCCGGCACGGGAGCATGATCGGGCGTCCTCTCCGTTGGTTTTGCTTTGGCTGGTTGTTTTTGCTTTGGCAGGACTTGAGCAAGCGGCGGGCCAAGTGCTGGAGTTTCTGAAAAAGCTTGTCCTCGCATGCGTATTGCATTGCAGCGCGAGCGCCCCAGTGCTGCGTCGCCGCCACAGGTGAGGCGGCGAATGCCACAGGTGTTGCAGCCTCGACTTGGCCCTCGACTTGTCCTTGGACCGCCTGCGCCGCGGCACGACTTGACGGATCACGCGCGGGCGCACTTGCCGCCGCGGCCGATCAGGGCGAGACTTCCGGCAAAACGAACGGTCTGGGAGGATCGTCATGAAGCGGGAGCAGGCCGCGCACATCGACGAGCTGGTGCGCGCGGCGGGCGGTCATGCCACGCATCGCGACGCCATCATCGAGGCGTCGTGGCGGCGCTGCGTCAACGAGCACAATCTCGACCCGGTGGTGCTGCGCGACCCGTGCATCGTCACCCATGCCCGCCTGCGCGAGCATCAGGAGGCCATGGACGAGTTCCTGCACACCGCGCGCTTCGGGGTGGAAACGCTCTATCGCGAGGTGGCGGGCCTCGGCTACGTGCTGCTGCTCACCGATGCCAAGGGCATCACGGTGGACTTCATCGGTGATCCCACCTTCGACAGCAATCTGATGCGCGCCGGCCTCTATCTCGGCGCCGACTGGAACGAGCCCCATGCCGGCACCTGCGCGGTGGGCACCTGCATCGCCACCGGCGAGGCGCTGGTGGTGCACCAGTCCGACCATTTCGACGCCACCCACATCCCGCTCACCTGCACCGCAGCGCCCGTGTTCGATCCCAGCGGGGCGCTGGCGGCGGTGCTGGACATCTCCGCGCTGCATTCGCCCCAGCCCAAGGAGAGCCAGTATCTGGCGCTCCAGTTCGTCAAGTCCTTCGCCCACAAGATCGAGACGGCGCACCTTCTCAACCGCTTCCGCCGCGAATGGATCGTGAAGCTCGCGCCTTCGCCGGAATTCGCCGACGTGGACCCGGCCTATGTGCTGGCGGTGGATGGAGCGGGCCGCATCCTCGGCTTCAACAACCGCACCCGCCAGCTGATGATGCGGGAGCTGGACTGCCGCCCCGCCTTGTTGGACGGGCGGCCGCTGGCGGGCCGGCTCCTGTCCGAGTTCTTCGATCTCCAGGTGGATGACCTGCCGCGCCTCATCCCCTCGCGTCCGGCCTCCCAGCGCATGGTGCGCCTCGCCATCAGCGGCACGCCTTTGTTCGCGCAGGCCCAGCAGCCGCCGGCGCGGATCGCCGCGCCGTCACCGGTCGCCCCCGCGCCGGCCCTGCCCAAACCGCTGGAAGCCCTCACCCGCGGCGATGGCGCCATGCTGGATGTGGCGGCGCGGGCGGCCAAGCTGGTCAACACCCAGATGAGCCTGCTCATCTGCGGCGAGACCGGCACCGGCAAGGAGCATCTGGCCAAGGCCATCCATGCCGCCAGCGGGCGCGCCGGCAAGCCCTTCGTGCCGGTGAACTGCGCGGCGCTCCCCGAGACGCTGATCGAGGGCGAGTTGTTCGGCTACGAGCCGGGCGCTTTCACCGGCGCCGCCGCCAAGGGCAAGCGCGGCCTCGTGATGGAAGCGGACGGCGGCACCCTGTTCCTCGACGAGATCGGCGACATGCCGCTCACGCTCCAGACCCGCCTGCTGCGCGTGCTGGCCGAGCGCGAGGTGACGCCCATCGGCCGCACCCGGCCGGTGCCGGTGAACATCCGCGTCATCGCCGCCACCCACCGCGACCTCATCGCCGAGGTGAAGGCCGGGCGGTTCCGCGAGGATCTGTATTTCCGCCTCAGCGGCGGCGTGCTGACCCTGCCGGCGCTGCGCCAGCGTGCCGATCTCGACTGGCTGGTGGCGCGGTTCCTCGCCGAGCGCGGCGGGGTGCTGCGGGTGCCGTTCGAGCTGTCGGGAGAGGCGCGGGCGATGCTGCACGCCTATGCCTGGCCCGGCAACATCCGCGAACTGGCCAATGCGCTGGACTATGCCTGCGCGGTGGCGGGTGACGCCGTCATCGCCTGGGACGACCTGCCCGACCGCATCCGCGATGCGGCCGCGGCCCCGCATGGGCCGTCCGGCGCGGTGCATGAGGTGGCGGCCCTTGCCGGGCCGGCGGCACCGGGCGGGATGGGATCTGGCGCCATCAGCGCGGACGAGCGCGGCGCCCTGCTGGCGCTCCTCGCCGCCCAGCACTGGAACGTTTCGGCGGTGGCCCGCGCGCTGGGGGTGGACCGCACCACCATCCATCGCCGCATGCGGCGCCTTCACATCACCTCGCCGAGGCATGGGGGAGAGGGGATGAACTGAGGGCAGCCCGGAGCTTCAAAACGGACGGTTTCGCTTGGCGCGGTCTGCTCCATCTCCCGCCCGAACCCGGCTGTTTCAGAGTTCGGTTCCTAGGAGCCTGTTTGGAAATTCGAAAAGGCGCGACCGCAGTCACCCTCGTCATGCCCGGGCTTGACCCGGGCATCCACGCCGCGTCGCTTGCGCTCACCTACGAAAGTTCTGCCCAGCCTCTCTGCGTGGATGGCCGGGTCAAGCCCGGCCATGACGGTGATAAAGCGCTTGCGAGGACAACCGGCACTCATCCGAGCAAATTTTCAAACAGGCACCAGGAGCGAGGCCGGAAACATCCGGCCTCGTGCTGGGGAGGGTTCACACCGTGCCCGGCCATGACGGCGGGGATGACGGCGAGGGTCGTTTAAACTCCCCTACCTCTCACGCCATCAGCATGCGCGCCATGTCGGCGCTGGCGAGGGGGCGGCCCAGCGCGCGGGCGGCGTCGCAGGCGCGCTGCACCTGGGCGGCGTTGGTGGGCGCAAGGAAGCCGTCGGGGGCGAACAGGTTGTTCTCGAAGCCCACGCGCACATGGCCGCCCAGCCCTGCCGCCACCGTGGCGCAGGCATTCTCCTTGGGCCCGAAGGCGCACATGGACCACAAGGGCGCCGTCTCCATCCCCGCCGCGAGGAAGGGCAACAGGTCGGTGGGCTGGGACACCTGGCCCGCGGTGTAGCGCCCGAGCACGAACAGCGGGAAATCCTGCCCCTCGCCCAGCACGCCGCGCGCCTTGAGGGTGCCATAGCGCACCACGTCGTCGGCGCTGTAGAGGATGATCTGCGTGAAGATGCGCTCGCGCCGCACGAAGGCGAAGAAATCCGCCGCCACCATCTCGGCCGCCGCGTCGGGAATGATCTCCCGCAGCGCCAGCGACACCGCCTCCGGCTTCACCGCGCGCACCACCGCCATCTGCTCGGGCGGCTTGTAGCGGCCCGCCGCCTCCGAGGTGATCTGGAGCACGAGGCGGTCGCCCACCGCCGCCCTGATGGCGGCCGAGGCGTCGCGATAGGCGTCGGCGTCCAGCAGGTGGCGACCCTGCGCATCGCGCACATGGAAATGCAGCAGCGCCGCGCCGGCCTCCAGGCTCTCGGCCGCCGTGCGGGCAAGCTCCGCCGCGCTCATGGGCAGGGCCGGATGGTCGGCCTTGGTGCGGGTGGCGCCATTGGGGGCGTTGGCGACGATGAGGGGCGGCCAGTCGAAGGCGGTCACGGGCGCGGGATCGGCGGCGGTCTTGGTCATGGGGGCCTTTTGGG
>NZ_JAIVFN010000181.1 GCF_030015065.1 Xanthobacter autotrophicus
GGGCGGGGGCCGGGGCTTCCTCCGGCATCTCCTCCGGCTCCGCCGCGAGGGCGGTGTTGCCGATGGTGGCCGGGCGGTGCGGACGGGCCTCGGGCCGTTCCGGCCGCTCGGTCTTGCTGCGCGGGCGGGCCGGCGTCGGGGCCGGCGACTTGGCGCGGCCGGACAGGCCCAGCCGGTGCACCTTGCCGATCACCGCATTGCGGGTGACCTCGCCCAGTTCAGTTGCAATCTGGCTCGCGGAGAGGCCTTCGCTCCAGAGCTTCTTCAAGAGTTCGACGCGCTCGTCTGTCCAGCTCATCGCTCTTCTCCATTTGCCGCATTTGAAAGCCACCGGCACCGGCATCCGCCGGCGTCGCGTGGGTGGGTCCAAGGCCCGTTCAGGCTGGACGGCGCCCGGCGAGGTTCGCCGGGTGCAACTCCAGGGCGCCTGAATACGCGTGGCGCGCCAACTCGTTAGAGCCAGATCCGCCGGTCAGGCGGGGTGCAGCCCGCCCAGGCCCGGTTGCATCCAGCCTTCCCGTCACCGGGGGGTGGCGTTTGAAGCCGGACTCCCTCCACGCTCCCGCACGCATCCGCGCGCGGGCCTTGCCCGGCTTTGAAGGTCCTGGAATTCGTCCCTGGCGTCCTCTGCGCACGACATCTCGTGGCTGACGGAAGAGAACCTACAATATGGCAGGTGCGCGCAACAGAGTCGGCAATGGCGTCAAGGCCGTTTTCCCCAGCTCCTTAAGGCTTCGTTAACCCGCCGGTTCCTTTGCCGGAACGCGCGCGGGGAAAATATGCGCAAGGTCAAGGCCGGGCCGCGGCCGCGCACGAGTTGACCTCGCGCGCATGATCATTAGAATCCCAGCCGTCGGGCCGCCCCCCGCTTGGGCGGCCTTTTTTGTTTGGGACGCGGCCCGACTGTCGCGTCTTGTTCGTCAACCAGTGCCACCTCAAGGGGAACGAACCCTTTTTGGGAGGAATGAAGTGATCACCGCCGTTCTGCCGACCTATGCGCGCATCGACCTCGAATTCGAACGGGGGGAGGGCTGCTGGCTCGTCACGACGGACGGGCGACGCTTTCTCGATTTCACCGCCGGCATCGCGGTGAACGTGCTGGGCCATGCCCACCCCTATCTCGCCGATGCGCTCTCCGAGCAGGCGAGGAAGCTGTGGCACACGTCCAATCTCTTCCGCATTCCCGGCGGCGAACGGCTCGCCGACCGCATCAAGGCCGCGACTTTCGCGGACACCATGTTCTTCACCAATTCGGGTGCGGAAGCCATCGAGTGCGCCATCAAGATGGCCCGCAAGTATCAGTTCGCCAGCGGCCATCCCGAGAAGAACCGCATCATCACCTTCGAGGGTGCCTTCCACGGCCGCACCCTGGCGACCATCGCCGCCGGCGGCAACGCCAAGTATCTCGAAGGTTTCGAGCCGGCCATGCCCGGCTTCGACCAGGTGCCCTTCGGCGACCTCGACGCGGCCCGCGCCGCCGTGACGCCTGAGACCGCCGCCATCCTGGTGGAGCCGGTGCAGGGCGAGGGAGGCGTGCGCGTTCCCCCGTCAGGCTTCCTCAAGGGCCTGCGCGATCTGTGCGACGAGAAGGGCCTCCTCCTCGTCCTCGACGAGGTGCAGTGCGGGGTCGGGCGCACCGGCAAGCTGTTCGCCCACGAATGGGTCGGCGTCACCCCGGACATCATGGCGGTGGCCAAGGGCATCGGCGGCGGCTTCCCCATGGGGGCGTGCCTGGCCACCGAGGAGGCGGCCAAGGGCATGACCCTCGGCACCCACGGCTCCACCTATGGCGGCAACCCGCTCGCCATGGCGGTGGGCAATGCGGTGCTCGACCTCGTGCTCGCCGAGGGCTTCCTCGACCACGTGAACGCCATGTCGACGCGGCTCGTGCAGCGCCTCGCCGAGATCCGGGACCGGCATCCGTCCGTGATCGCCGAGGTGCGCGGGCAGGGCCTGCTCTTGGGCCTGCGCTGTGCCGTGCCGGCCGCCGATCTGGTCACGGTCCTGCGCGAGGAGGGGATGCTCGCGCCCGGCGCCAGCGACAACGTGGTGCGGCTCCTGCCCCCGCTCATCGTGAGCGAGGAGGAGGTGGGCATCGCCGCGGAGAAGATCGAAGCCGCCTGCCGGCGCATCGAGGACCGCCTCGTCGCCGCTCCGGTGCAGGGAGCGGCGGAATGAGGGGGAACGGCGTGCGCCATTTTCTGGACCTGTCCGAGATCCCGGCGGAGGAATTGCGCCGGGTTCTCGATTTTTCCAAGGACCTCAAGGCCCGGCGCAAGGCCGGCGAGGTGGACCGTCCGCTGGCGGGCAAGACGCTCGCCATGGTGTTCGACAAGCCGTCCACCCGCACCCGCGTGTCCTTCGACCTCGCCATGCGCCAGCTCGGCGGCGAGACCATCATGCTCACCGGCCAGGAGATGCAGCTCGGCCGCGGCGAGACCATCGCCGACACCGCCCGCGTGCTGTCGCGCTTCGTGGACGCCATCATGATCCGCATCCTCGATCATGACGACCTCACCGAACTGGCCAAGCACGCCACCGTGCCGGTGATCAACGGGCTGACGCGCATCTCCCATCCCTGCCAGGTGATGGCGGACGTGCTGACCTTCGAGGAGCACAAGGGCAATATCCAGGGCCGCTCGGTGGCCTGGACGGGCGATGCCAACAACGTGCTGGCCTCGTGGGTCCACGCCGCCCAGCGCTTCGATTTCTCGCTCAGGGTCGCCACCCCGAAGGAGCTGTCGCCGCGCCAGGCGCTGAAGGACTTCGTCAAGCGCACCAAGGCGAAGGTGAAGTTCATGCGCGATCCCGAGGAGGCGGTGGAGGGCGTGGACTGCGTCGTCACCGACACCTGGGTCTCCATGGGCGACAAGGAGGCGGAGCGCCGCCACAACCTGCTGAAGCCCTACCAGGTGAACAGCGCCCTCATGGCGCGCGCCGACAAGGACGCCATCTTCATGCATTGCCTGCCCGCCCATCGCGGCGAGGAGGTGAGCGACGAGGTGATGGACGGGCCGCAGTCGGTGGTGTTCGACGAGGCGGAGAACCGGCTGCATGCCCAAAAGGGCATCCTGGCCTGGTGCTTCCACGCCGCGGGCGATTAGAGCGCGATCCGAGCAAATTGGTTCAATTTGCTCGGTGAATCGCCCTCTAAACTCAAGAAAGAGCGCGATCCGATCGGGGAATTGCCCCTATCCCTTTGAATGGAGGCGGATCCGCGTCCGACGGGAACGAAGGGTTCCGGGTGGAGCGCTGATGTGGCGCCGGCGTCCGGCCGATCCGGTCCCATTCCCCGGCGGCTCCCTTCCGCCGGTGCGGCCGGATGCCTATATGCCGGCTCATCTATCCCGGGCCGGGGTCGCCTCTGGGCCATGTCTTGGCGGGGGGCGCCCATGCCCGGCCCATCGTTCCGAGGAGATCCCATGAGCGGCGAGAAGTCCCGCGGCGAGAAGCATGGCGGCACGCGCCGGGCCGCGGCCGAGGCGGCGCAGGACGACATGGTCACCGCCTTCCAGGTGGATGCGCTGGACCTGCGCGGGCGCACCGTGCGTCTCGGCGCGACGCTGGATGCCGTGCTGGCGCACCATGACTACCCCCCGGCGGTGAAGCGCGTGGTGGGCGAGGCGGTGACCCTGGCCGTGTTGCTGGGCTCATCGCTGAAGTTCGAGGGCCGCTTCATCCTGCAGACCCAGACCGACGGGCCGGTGGACATGGTGGTGGCGGACTTCGTCAGCCCCGACAAGATCCGCGCCTATGCCCGCTTCGACAAGGAGGCGCTGGCCGAGGCCGAGCGGCGCAACGAGAGCTCGCCCGCCGCCCTCATCGGGCGCGGCCATCTCGCCATGACCATCGACCAGGGCATCTCGGCCAACCGCTACCAGGGCGTCGTCGCGCTGGACGGGTCGGGCCTGGAGGAGGCCGCGCACGAATATTTCCAGCAGTCCGAGCAGATCCCCACCCGCGTGCGCCTCGCCGTCGGCGAGGAGATGAAGGCCGGTGGGGCATCGTCGTCGTGGCGCGCCGGCGGGCTTCTGGCCCAGTTCCTGCCGCAGGATGCCTCGCGCTCCCGCATGGCGGACCTTGCGCCGGGCGATGCGCCGGAGGGCACCGCGCCCCACGCGGTGGACGAGGACGACGCCTGGGTCGAGGCGCGCTCGCTGGTGGGCACGCTGGAAGACGTGGAACTGATCGACCGCGACCTCTCCAGCGAGCGGCTGCTCTACCGCCTGTTCCATGAGCGGGGGGTGCGCGTGTTCGAGCCGCTGCCGGTGGCGGCCCACTGCTCCTGCTCGCGCGAGCGGGTGTCGGGCGTGCTCGCCTCCTTTTCCGGCGAGGAGCGGCGCGGCATGATCCAGGATGACGGCAACGTCGCCGTCACCTGCGAATTCTGCGGCCGGTCCTACAAGTTCAGCGCCGAGGAGATCCTGGGCGGGCATGGGGATTCCTGAAGGCGGCGCGGTTTCGTCCAAGGGTCATCGGCCTGCCGGGCCGCTGCGGAACGGGGACGCCCGGACGAGCCGGACCTCGACGGAGCGTGCAAGCCCGTTTTGTCCCGGCCCGCTTGCGCTCACATCTCCGCTGCGGTCTTTATGAGGAAGGCATAGAGCGCTTCGGCGGCAAGGCCGATATCGGCGGGCGAGGCGTATTCGCGCGGGTTGTGGCTGCCGTTCTGCGACCGCACGAACAGCATGGCAATGGCCAGGATGCCCCGGAACACCATGGCATCGTGGCCCGCGCCGGAGGGCAGGCGCACCACGGGAAGCCCGAGGCTGTCCACCACCTGCGCCATCCGCTCCTTCAGCGGCCCGTGGCAGGGGGCGGCGGGCACCTCGTGGCCGATATCCACGCTGGCGCGCACGCCGCGCCGGGCCGCGATCTGCGCCACCGCCGTGCGGATGTCCTCGACCGCGCGCCGGCGCAGGTCGTCGGAGAGGGTGCGCACGTCGAGGGAGAACTGCACCTCGCCTGGTACCACATTCACCGCGCTGCCGGCGATGATCAGCGTGCCCACGGTGGCGACGAGGGCATCCGCATCGGTCCGGCCGCGGGCTTCCACGGCGAGGATCATCTCGGCGGCGGCGGCCAGCGCGTCATGGCGCATGGGCATGGGCAGGGTGCCGGAATGGCCCGCCTCCCCGCGCACGCGGACATGCCCGCGCGACGCCCCGGCGATGCCGGTGACGATGCCCAGCGGCGCGCCCGCCGCCTCCAGCACCGGCCCCTGCTCGATATGCACTTCCACATAGCCGAGCATGTCGTCCGGGTTGCGGCGGCATTCGGCGATGCGCTCCACCGGCGCGCCGAAGGAGCGCAGCGCCTCGGCGCGGGAGATACCTTGCGGGTCCACGTCGTCGAGGCTCTTGGGATCGAAGATGCCGGCCACGGCCTTGGACGAGGTGAGGGTGGAGAGGAAGCGCACGCCCTCCTCGTCGGCGAAGGCCGCCACCTCGATGGCGAACGGCAGGCGGATGCCCTGGGCGTTGAGCGCCTCCACCGCAGCGATGGCGGTCAGCACCCCCAGGTTGCCGTCATAGATGCCGGCGTTGCGGACCGTGTCGATGTGGGAGCCGATGAGCAGGGTCTTCGCATTGGCGCGATCCGCCGGATAGCGCCCGATGATGGTGCCGGTGGCATCCATGTGGACCTGGGTGAGGCCGGCCTCGCGCATCCAGTAGGACACCTGCGCGGCGGCGCGCTTGTGGGCGGGGGTGAGGGTGAGGCGGGTCAGTTCACCCGGCACGTCCGAGAAGGCGGCGAGCTCTTTCAGGCGTGCGGTGATGGCGGTGCCGTCGAGGGGGGCATGGG
>NZ_JAIVFN010000182.1 GCF_030015065.1 Xanthobacter autotrophicus
GGGCGGAAGGGCGCGGGGCCGGCCCGCTAAACCCCTATTCAGGGGCGTGACAGCAGGCGCAGAGCTTGTTGCCGTCCGGATCGCGCACATAGGCCCCGTAATAGTGCGGATGATATTCGGGCCGCAGCCCCGGCGGCCCCTCGCAGATGCCGCCATGGGCCATGGCCACCGCATGGAAGGCCTCCACCGCCGCGCGCGATGGCGCCAGAAGCGCCACCATCTGGCCGTTGCCGGCAGACGCGGGGGCGCCATCGAACGCGCGGCCGACAATGAGCAGCGGTCGCTCGGCCTCCGCCGGCTTCCAGCCGGACCATGGGCGCTCGGGCTCCACGAACTTCAGCACCCAGCCCAGCGCCGGCAGCACCGCCGCATAGAAGGCGTGGGCACGGGCATGATCGTTGGTGCCGATATGGATGTGGGACAGCATGGCGGAGACCGTGTTGGCGTGTTCCTCCATCCCACAAAAGCGGCTGTGCGGAAAGCCGGAGGGTCTTTCACCGCAGCCGCCGTCCCCCCTCGCCATAGCCCGTCGCGGCGCGCTTCTCCTCGTCCGTGAGGAAGTCGGCCGCGCCGATGCGCGCCCAAAGCTCGGTGCGCTCGGCGGCCAGCGCCTCGGCCTGGTCGAGGTCGGGCACCAGCGACAGGCCCCCGCCATAGGCCGGGCCGAGCCACGAGGAGAGCGCGTCGCACACCCGGCGCACCAGCGGCACCACGCTCTGACGCCACAAGGCGCGGTTGGCTTCCGCGTAATTGGCGTAGGTGTTGTCGCCGGGAATGCCCAGAAGCAGCGGCGGCACCCCGATGGCCAGCGCAATCTCGCGGGCGGCGGAATTGCGCGCCGCCTCGAAATCCATGTCCTTGGGCGAGAGCGACAAAGGCCGCCAGTCGAGCCCGCCTTCCAAAAGCAGCGGGCGGCCGGCATTCACCGCGCCCTGAAAGGAGGCTTCCAGCTCGCCCTTGAGCCGCTCGAACTGCTCGTCGGAAAGCGCGCCCGCGCCGCTGTAGACCAGCGCGCCGGAGGGGCGGGCGGCATTGTCGATGAGCGCCTTGTTCCAGGCGCTGGCCGCATTGTGCAAATCGAGGGCCTGGGCCGCCGCCTCCAAAGGGGCGAAGCCGTAATGGTCGTCCAGCGGGTTGAAGGCGGTGAGGTGAAGGATGGCCGGCACATCCTCGCCCTCAATCAAGGTATCCTGCGGGATGCGCACGGTGCGCGCGCCCAAAGTGTAGTCGTAGGCCTCGGGCCAGCCGTCCGGGCCGGGCACCACCTTCACCCGGTCGGGGCGCAACAGGTGCAGCTCGCGGATCGCGCCGTCCACCGCCACCGCCTCCACATAGGCGTTGCCGGCCACCATGAGGTGGCTGCAGATGGCCTCCATGAGGGAGGATCCGGTCAGGCGCGGGTTGGGCCGGCGCATGAGGTCGAGCAGCGGATGGGTCTCCATCTCCTCGCGCCCGGCCATGAGCACCAGCGGCAGGGCGGAGGCGGATTCGCCGATGAGCCGCACCGCGCGATAGGCAATGGCGTTCTTGGTGAAGCCCTCGCGGGCAAGGGAGGCATAATCGCGCGGGGTCCAGCGCGGCCGCCCGGCGGAGAACAGGGCGATGAGGGGCGCGGCGCGGCTCGCCTTCTCCTCGGGCGGGCGGCGGCGGAAGGGGGCGAGAAGCTCGGCCAGCATGAAGGGCTCCGGAAACGAAAAAGCCGCCCCGGAGGGCGGCCTTGATGCGGGTGGCAGGTGCCTGCGGCGGCGCCTCAGGCGATGCGGCGCGGATAATCGTGGCGCGGCGGCAGGCGGTGGTAGAGGCTCGCGATCAGCACCAAAGCGATGGAGCCGGCGAAGACGATGCCGCCCAGTTCGAACGGATCGCTGGCGGCCACCCCCATCAAAATGGGCACCGCCCCCGCCGGCGGATGGGACACGCGCAGGAGCAGCATGGCGAGGATGGCGAGCCCCACGCCGAGGGCCGCCGCCCACCAGGCGCCGGGGAACACCACCGCCACCAGAAGGCCGATGGTCGCCGAGACCGCATAGCCGCCGATGACATTGGCCGGCTGGGCCAAAGGCGTCGCCGGATGGCCGAACAGCAGCACCGCGCTGGCGCCGAAGGGCGCGATGAGCAGCGGCAGTTGGGTGAAGGCGGCGGCGCCGCCCACAAGGCCCATGCCGAGCATGCCGCCGGCGCCGGATTTCAGGCCGACGAGAAGCGATCCGCAATGGGGCTCGTGACGCGCGAAGAAGGCTTTCAGATGCTGTCTCATGGCTCCGGATGGGGCAGTAGGGGCCAATGGAGGGCAAATGTCTGCACACGCCGTTGTCATGCAGCCTCATTTGTAGGCACAATGATGCATGTATTTTGGATACATGCAATGGATCATCGGCTGCTCGCCGGCATGGGGCACAAGATCGTTTCGGCGTGGCCGCCGGGGGCGTACAATGAATCATGTTGACCCCGATGACGGCATCCGGGCGACAACAGGCGTCCTGGGGAGACGCAAAGGGAGGGCGTCATGCTCTATGCCCTGGTCCTCATTGTCACCACGACGACGGTTCAGCCCATGGCCACCACGGCGTTCGGCTACGCGCCGGATCCCTATGTCACGCCCCGGGTGGTCATGCATACCTCGCAGCGGCTGGTCGGCTATTACCGCACCGAGCGGGGATGTCTCGGCGCCAGCCTCAAGCGCAACCAGAACTGGCCGGATTTCGAGCCGGGCCAGAGCGTCACCGGCCTGTGCGTGCAGGTGCAGATTCCGGTGGGCGCGGACATGGTCGGCGGCAGCTGACCCCGGTCACAGCCCCCGCACCCGCGGCGCGCCGGCCCTGGGGCCGAGCGCCAAAGCGGTGACCGCCCACACCAGCGCGTCGAGCCGGTCCGGCGAACGGCCCGACGACAAGCCATCCGTGCCGAAATCGCACATCTCGTCCTCCAAAGCGGGGAAGGCGCCGGCGTGGCGTACCCGGCCCTGCTCGTAGAGCGCGGCCACGGGCTCGGCGCGCAGGAACTTGCCGCGCGTGGCGCGCACCTGTTCCACCGGAACGCCGTCGTCCACCTCGGCGATGACGGCGCGCACCATCTCGCCGCCCTGATTCACCTCGGCGATGACGAGATCCGCCTCGAAGCGGCGGAACAGCGCCACCGCCTTCGCCGCCCATTGGGCGGGCCTGAGGCCGGCGGCGCTGTCGTCCGCCAGCACATGCACCACGCCCGTCGCGTCGATGCCGGCGCAGACGAGGCCGCAGGCATCCGCCCCGGCCCGCGAGGAGGCCGGCGGGTCCACCGCCACCACGATGCGGACGAGGGGCGGCGCCTCCGCCTCCCGCAGCGCTTCCAGCGCCGGACGGGAGAACAAGGCGTCGGCGCGGTCCTCGATCAATTCGCCGTCCAGCTCCTGCCGGCCGAGGCGGGTGCCGCCATAGCGCGCCAGCACCTGGCCGAGGAAGCTCGGGGCGAGGTGGAAGGCGTTGTCGGCGGTGCGCGCCCGCGTCACGGCGGTGGAGGGGTCGGCCAGCAGGCGGCGCAGCAGCGCGGTGGGGCGCGGCGTGGTGGTCACCATCTGGCGCGGCCGGGCGCCAAGCCGCAGGCCGAATTGCAGCATGTCGAAGGTGGCCTCGGCCCGCTTCCACTTGGCCAGTTCGTCCAGCCAGGCGGCGGCGAACTGCGGGCCGCGCAGGCTTTCGGGATCCTCCGCCGAAAAGCCCTGCGCCACCGCGCCATTGGCCCATTCGAGCCGGCGCCGGGTGGGCTCCCAGCGCGGCCGCTCGGCGCGCGGATGAACGGCAAGCAGGCCGGAGACCCCCTCCACCATCACCTCGCGCACGTCGGCCATGGTCTCGGCCACCAGCGCGATGCGCCCCACCGGCTGGTCGGCGAAGGGCGGGCGGCCGAGGGCGAGGCCCCGCACCCATTCGGCGCCGGCGCGGGTCTTGCCGGCGCCGCGCCCGCCCAGCACCAGCCAGGTGGTCCAGGGATCGCGGCAGGGCGCAAGATCGGGCGGCAGCTGGTCGGGGCGGGCCCACAGGGCCCAGTCGGCGAGGAGGAGTTCGGCTTCAGCCTCCGGCAGCTCATTCAGCAGGCTCTGCGCCCGGCCCGTCCGCGCGCAGGCGATCAAGGCGGCGCGCAAGCTCGCGGCGGAAGGTGTCGAGGTCGCGGACGGCGTCATCTTCGGCTTTCACCTTGCGGCTTTTGTGCGCCTCCGCCTCCAGAGCGGAAAGTTCGCGCAGGGTGCGGGCGAGCACGGCGAGGGCACGGGCGTCCTTCTCCGCATCGGCGGCGGGGCGGGGCTCTCTTGTGGCGGCGTCGGCCTCGGGCGGCACGGCCTTTCCGAGGCGCTGCTCGATCTCGTCGAGCTGGCGCTCGGCCGCGCGCCACAGCCGGGACAGAAGATGCTCCCGCGCCGGCGAGGCGCTGCGGACGCCCGGCGCCAGCGTCACCCGCCGGGCCACCGGCTTCAGGGTGACGGTGCCGTCGGACGCCACCTCCCGGTCGATCCAGTAATAGACCTGGGAGGGCTTCAGGGCGGTGCGGCGGGCGATCTCGGTGAGGGGCGCGCCATCCAGATAGAGCTGGCGCGCAAGCTGTGCCATGGCTGGCACCCGGCGGGGCGGCAACGCTTTGCGCATGGGACTGTCCGGAAAGGGGTGGGCCCTGGAGCCGTGCGGCGGGCGAACCGGCGCTCGAAACCGGCATCGAGGACGGCGCGGGGGGCGGAGCCCGTCAGGCACACGTCTCGAACATGGACAAAACCTAGCGGAGCAGCGTTACGCTGTCAAGGATAAAAGTCCTATTACGGACAAAAAGCCTCGCAGGCTGGCGGGGACCCCGGCGGCCTTCCACCTGCGCGCACTGGCGCGATGGCAAGCCGGGACGGCCTGCGCTATGGAGAAAGGGCTGGTTCTCCGGCTCTGCTTCGGGCGCGATGCCATCATGTTTGTGCTGCCGGCCGTGCTGCCGCTCGTTTTCCTGGCTTGCCTGCTCGCTCCTGCGCGTGCGCTGGAGTCCGGCGCGCCCTCGCCCGCGGAGCCCTGGCCCGACACCGCTGCCATGCGCCGCGCCGCGCAGGACTTCATCGACGAGCTCAACCGCACGCTGCTCGCCCAGCCCAGCGCCACCCTGACGCTGGAGCGCTGGTGCGGCGCCCGCGGCATCGGCGACCCGGCCCTGGTGCGGGCGGAGCGCGAGCGCGCGGGCGAGGACCCGGCCCCGCAGGAGGTGCGCGCCCTGCTCGGCGCCGATGCGCAGACCCCGGTACGACACCGCCGGGTGCGGCTCACCTGCGGCGCCATCGTGCTGTCGGAGGCCGACAATTATTACCGGCCGGATCGCCTGACGGACGAGATGAACGCCATCCTCGACACCACCGACACGCCTTTCGGCAAAGTGGTGCGGCCGCTCGACTTCCGCCGCCGCACGCTGGAGGCGCGCCTGTTGTGGCGGCCGGCGGAGGAGGCGCCCTCCTCCGGCACCCTGGAGGTTCCCCGGTTCGTGCTGGCCCATCGCGCGGTGCTGACGCTGCCCGACGGCACCCCCTTCAGCGCGCTGATCGAGCGCTACACCTCCGGCGTCCTGGCGTTTCCCGCGCCGAAGTGAGGCGGGGGCGGAGGCAAGAAGGGGCCGTCCGCGCGGGATGAGAGCCGCCCTCTCCTCCGATGCGACGCGCCCCCTCTCCCGCCTGCGGGGGAGGGATGCTGGCTCTTATACACATCTGACGCTGCCGACGACTTAA
>NZ_JAIVFN010000183.1 GCF_030015065.1 Xanthobacter autotrophicus
CACATTGGGCCGCGGCGCCGCCAAGAAGGCCAAGGAGGCGGCGCCGCGGCCCAATGTGCGCCTCCGTCGACAGCGGGCGGCGGCCGCGGCCACCGGGTTCGTGACCCTCGTGCTGATCGCCTTGAGCCTCTCCCATCTCGCCCACGGCATCGGTCTCCTCACCGGAGCCGACTGGCTGGAGCGCGGGGCCATGGCGGTGGGCATCGACCTCGGCTTCGTGGCATTGGAGATGAGCCAGCTTTGCGCGGCCACCGAGGCGGTCCGCCGGAGCGTCGCCCGGTACGCGCTGCCGGCGATCGTAGGGACGCTGGCGGTGAGCGCCGGCCTGAACGCGCTGGCCTTCGCCTCGCAGGCGCCCTTGTGGAGCTTGCAGATGTACGCGGCGGCCGCCCTCGGGCTGGCGGTGCCGGCCATGATCTATGCTTTGAGCCGTATCACTTTCGCGCTGGCGACCCAGGGCGCCCGGGCATGAACCAGATGGGGCGCCCCTCGCGGGCGCCCCTGACCATACGGAGGAACGAATGTCAGACCGCCTGATCGCCCGCGTGGGCCGCGCGCTCTTTGGCGAGACCTGGATGGGCCCGCTCTCGCGTGAGACCGACATCCGCAAGGGAACCATCGACGACTGGGACAAGGGCCGGGCCGAGCCCGGGGTGGGGGTCTACGAGCACCTTCTGGAGATGGCCGAGGCGCGGCTGGCGCTCCTGGAGCAGGTGGTGACGGACCTGCGAGAGACGATCGCGCGGCGCCGCGCATGAGCATTCAGTTTTGTTGAAGAGGAGGAGCAGATGCAGGAACCAGTTTACACGTTGGCCCTCAAGGGCGGGGATTTGGTGGACTATTTTGCCTCGCCCTTGAAGACCCTGGAGGACCCGGCCTGGGTTTCCCTCGCCGACATCATGAAGGTCGCCTACGGCCACCGCGGCGCGGGCTTCGACGAGCGGCGGGGCGTCGACGCGCGGGTCTCGCGCGTCATCGACACACCCTCGGGCAAGGTCCGGATCGTGACGCAGTTCTACGCCCTAAAGATGCTCGGGATCGCGGCCGACGCGGGCTTCACGGACACGAACTTGATCTCGACGATCACTTTGGGCTTCGGTCACGCATCGACCCTGGCTTACCCAGACAGGCCGCGTTTCGACGTCCTGAAGATGATGATGCAGAACCAACTTGAGGGAATTGAGCGCTTTCATGATTATGTGAGCGATTGAACGATCCTTGGCAGGGTAAAAGAAGAAGGGGCCGGCGGGATGACCGCCGGCCCCTTCTCTTTTGTCCCGATGATCCCGGGAAGCCCTGCTTCAGGCGTAAGCGGTGTCATCGAAGGCCCCGCGATGCGAGCCCCCCACGAAGCGCCCGAGCCGGCGCGATACTTCGCGGGCGATCGCCTCAGGGTCGCCGGTCTGGGCGTGGATCGTGATCGGGGCGTTCACCGTGACGGTGCGGCCGCCGATCTTGTGGTTCGGCGTGATCCCGCCCGAGCGGCCGGGCGTGAAAATCTCAGGCCCGCGCTCACCCACGAGGTAGGTCCGGCCGCCGATCACCGGGCCGCCGGACGCGCGCGCGCCATCGACCGCCGGGGCCCCGTAATGGGCGCCGGCCGGCTTGCCCCGGCCGCTCGGCGCCGGCCCGCCGCCGGCATCGCCCCCGCCCCCGAAGGGATTGAGGCTCGCGAGCGCGCTGCCAATGTCCATGATCGCCTTGTAGGCGGACCGGGCCGTGTCGACGATGGTCTGGATGCCATCGGCGACAGTCTTGACGCCGCCGGCCACATACTTCCCGATCGTCTCGCCCCAAGAGCGCCATTCCTCCTTGCTGGCGTTGAGCGGGCCGAGCATGCCAGCGACGGCGTCGTAGAGCCGCTTCGCTGCGTTCGCGACAGGCTCGATGATGGCGCGCGCTGGCCCGAGCCCCTTCATGAAGCCGTCGCCGACGCCGATGAACAGCTCCTGGATGCCCTTCCAGTTGTTGGCAATCCACAGGCCCGCCATCGCGAGGCCTACCGCGATGGCACCGACGCCCGTGCTGATGACGGCAACGCGGATCGCGACCAGGGCGGCGCGCACCAGCCGGAGCGGGTTCAGGAGGCCGAGCAGCGAGGCGCCCAGGGTCCGCAGGGCCGCGCCGTTTCCGGCGATGGCCGCGACGGCGGCGAACCCCACCATGGCGCTCCTCAGGCCCCCGAACGCCGCGGCAACTGTGCGGACCACGGGGGCGATGAGCACCGCCTTCCCGACCGCGCCCAGGCCCCGCGCTGCGCCCACCGCGAGGCTTGCAATGGAGAGCAGGCCCCCCTTCATCAACAGGAAGGAATAGCCCGCCGCGATGGCCGCGACGCGGGTCGCGATCAGACCGGAGGCCACCATGACGATGGTCCGGGCCAGCGTGGGGTTCTTCTCGGCGAACTTCTCCACGAACCCGAACACGCGGCCCAGCGCATCGAGCAGGTCCGTGAAGGCCGGCAGCAGGGACGAGCCGATCGTGATGTTGAGGTTCTCCAGCGCGGCCTTGAAGCGCGCGGTCGCACTTGCGGCCGTCTTGGTGCGCCGCTCAAAGGCTTCCTCGACGAGGCCGGACGCCTTCAGGGCGTCGGCACGCAGGCGCCGATACTCGGCCATGTCATTCATAATTGCGATGAGGCCGAGCTGGGCCTGCCGGTCCTCGAAGAGGTCGCTGATCTTTGCTCCCTTCTTCAGGGCCTTCTGGGTCTCGGTCGCCAGGGTCTCGATGGGCGAGACCCCTTTCTTCAATCCCTCGTCGACCGACTTAGAGATGTCGATCCCGAACTTCTTGAAGTTCTTGCGGGTCGTGGGGCTCTGGATTTTCTGAAGGACGTTGAGCAGGTTGTTCGCCGCCTCCGCGGCGTCACCCGCGCCCTTGCGGGCGACCTGGAGGGCCGCGGCGAGGTCCGCCATGCCTTCGCGCCCGGCCATCCCGAGGGCATGTGCCATGGAGGTGAGCGACGGGAAATGCTGGGCCATGTCGCGGAATTCAAATCCTCCGGCCGCCGCGGTCGAGGCCAGGGCGTCGAAGGTGCGCATCATCTCGCTGAGAGGGACCTTCATGTTCTGGAAGGCCGCATGGGCGGTCTTGGCCATGTCCTCCGTGGAGGAGCGGTAAGCCACCGCGGCCTTGGCGGCCATGGGCGCGAGCGCGGCCGCGGCCTTGATGTTCTCCGCATCCGTCTCCCCGCCCAGGCCCATGCCCAGGAGGAAGTCCATCCCCTTGCCCATCTCCATGGTGGAGACGTTGGTGTCGCGCGCGAGCTTGCGGATGGTCTTGCCGAGGCCGGCCAGAGCGCCACCAGAGAGGTTGGTCTTCTGCCCGATGTCTTCCATGAGGGTTTGGAATTCGACCGCTGCTTCGATGGGCGCGGACAACGCTTTCTTGAGCGCGTAACCGCCGGCCACAGCGTCGGCGAGCTGGCCTCGCATCCCCGCCATGGCAGCTTTGTTGGCCGCCATGGCAGCGTCGATGCGACCTTGGAGCTGCCGCATCGAGTTGCCCACAGCCCGGGAGGGTGCGGTGACCTGATCGACGAGGCGAACGATCAGACTGGAAACGTGGTCTGCCATTTTAGGATTCCTCGTTCGCCGCGCCTCAGCGGGCTGCCCTGAGACGGGCAGCCTGCTTCTCGGCCAGGGCCTTCAGGGAATTGCGCTTGGGCTGCTTCGGTCCCGCCTCCATGGGCGGCAGAGGCGCCGCGGTGGAGACCGCCGTGGCGTCGTCACGCTCGGCGGCCGTGTTGAGCACCGCCGCGCGCAGCGCCTCAGGGGAGGTGCCGCGCTCGACGGCTTGGGCGGCGTCGATGTTGACGCCCATCCGCGCAGCAATCGCGGCGATGGAGGTGATCTCGGCTGCGCGCGCTCGCTCGGCCGCGGCGCCCACCTGAGTGGCCTTCCCGGCCGCCACGAGGTCCGCGATGGTCTGCACCGGGGCCTCGCCCTCTTCTGTGTCGTCGGCCTCGGACGCGCGGGTGCTGGAAATGTGGTTGGACGTCATGACGATCTCCGTTTCACTCAATGGAGGAAGCCGCCTCGCGCCTCGGCGCCAGACATGTGGTCCTGGAGCGCTGCGAGGCGCTCCAGGGCGATCTTCATGAGGTCGGGCATAGGCAGCGCCGCCTCGTCCACGGTGATCCTCACGCCGCGCTGGGCGAGGTAATCGAGGAGCTGTGCGCGATCCAGCGGCCGGTGGTCGGCGGTGGCCATGTTGGCGTCGTAGGTGTGGTTCTGGTTCATGATGGGTTCTTTCAGATCAACTGGAACGCCAGCCGCGTGCCGCGCGGGGCGACGATGTGATGGGTTTGGTTGGCGCGGAGATAGCGCCGGGGGCCGATCTCGATGTCGGGCTCCTTGGCGATGACGACCCAGGCCGCGCGGGCGAAGCAGTGCACGGTGAAGACCGACGACAACCTTGGAACATCATTTTCAAGAGGCGAAGAGTTTGTCGTGACGCCATCGTCGTCATCAAAGCCTTCGCTCCAGAAGAGCTGCTCATGGATGTGCGTCGAATAAGAACTCTGCGCCCTGTCTGCGAACAGGCCGCACTCGATAACGATGTTCATCTTGATGTCTCCTTGTCCGCCGCGCTCACTCGGCCGCCTGGGCGGGCGGCTCGATCACCAGTTCATGCTCGACCTCGATCTCCGGCGGCTCAGGAGGCGCGGCGCGGTAAGCGCGCCGCAAAGCCTCGTGCTCCTTGATATTTTTGAGGATGGTGTCGGCGGTGTTCCAGGGCGCGGCAGTCCAGTAATTCGGCTCGCCTCCGATGAGGCCAGGGAGATCGAGGGCGCTCAGCTTCTCGGCAAGCTCGACGTAGCGCTCCCTCTCCCAGCGGCGCTCGATGAAGGTGTGCCCGTCGAACCGGCCGCCGCTCTTATCGATGCCGCGGCCGTTTCCTTGATCGGTGATGTTGCTCTGAGCGCAAGGAATCTTGGTGCCGCGGTGGCACCAGAGGCGGACCTTCTTCTCCGAGATCAACTTGCGCGGCGTACCCGGCCGGGCACGGGCGACCAACTCGACCGCCTCCAAGCGTTCAGCGCCGGCCGGCAAGTTGGCATTTGCGGCCCCAATGGCGAGATCGGCCTCAGCGGAGGCGCAGATGAGGTCGACGAGGCCGCCAGCGAGCTGGGGGTACTTTTCGCGGATCAGCGCCGCGACCTCATCGCGCTTGGCGATGGCGGCATCATAGGCGGCGATACGGGCAGCTTCCGCCGCCGCCTCGCGCTCCTGAGCGAGGCGGGACTGGATGGCGAGGAGCGCCGCCTGGGCGTCCTCCAGGTCGTCGCGCGCCGTCTGGAGCGAGGCTCGATGAGCGGTCCGAGCGTCATCGCCGCCGAGCACGGCCTCGACGCGGCCGGCTTCGAGGTCGGCGAGCTTCGCCTTAGCGGCGTCGAGCGCCGCCTGTGCGTCGACCTCGGCTTTTTCGAGCGCCAGGAGCCCGGGCGCGGGCTTTTTCATCAGGCGGCCGATGGTGTCAAAGATGGACATGGACTTGTCTCCGATTGATTTCAGTTCGTGTTGCTGTTGATGGTGTCAGTTGGGAGCCTGACACCCCTGCGAGTTGCTGGATATTTCGGTCTCAACCAAGCAAAGCGAAGAAATCATGTGAGCAGAAACGCTCAAAAAGCACGCTGCCGCCGCAGCGCGGTGGCCCGCACGCCCAGAAAGTACCTTGGCCCCCTGGGGGGATGACTTGGTCGTGCGAGGCTGTCACTTCGAGGGCGCGGGCCGCGCGGACAGGGGGAGCCATGCCGGGGG
>NZ_JAIVFN010000184.1 GCF_030015065.1 Xanthobacter autotrophicus
CCGCGGCCCCCACCGCGAGCCCCGCGCCCCGGCCGGCGGCCCCGCGTCCGCGCCCGCAGCCGGCCCCTGCCGCGCCCGAGCCGGCCGATGGCGCCGCGCCGGCCGACGACCAGTAGGCCGGGCGGACACCGGCGGCCATGACGCTCCATCTCATCAAGCTGTGCGTCGGCGCGACCTCCATCGCCGACCTGGAGGACTGGATCGCCGGGCGGGCCGAGGCGGCGCGCAAGGCGGGCCATCCCTTCGAGCAGATCCATGTGACGCGCATGGTCCCGACCCGCTCCGAGGAGCTCCTGGACGGCGGCTCGCTCTACTGGGTCATCAAGGGCGAGGTGGCGGCGCGCCAGCGCCTGCTGGAGCTGCGCCCGTTCGTGGACGGCGACGGCGTGCGCCGCTGCGGCCTGGTGCTGGACCCGCAGGTGGTGCCGGTGGAGCCGCGCCCGTCGCGCCCGTTCCAGGGCTGGCGCTACCTGAAGGCGAACGAGGCGCCCAGGGACCTCGCCCGCGTCGAGGGGGGAGGCGGGCTGCCCGAGAGCCTCGCCCGCGAGCTGCGCGACCTCGGCCTCATGTGAGCACGGCCCGGCGCAGGCCGTTGTGAAATCGTCCTGCTGCACGCCATGGATTGACGTCTCGTCATCCGCCGTTCAGGAACGGGTCGCCATGGTGCGCTCCGCGAAAAGCCGGGCGCTCCTGGCGCCGGATCCGTTCCGCTCGACCGAGCCGGAACGGCCGATCCGCCTCCAAGGGGTCTTTTGCCGCGGTTCGACGAAGGGAAGACGCACATGACCATACGCATCGTGCCGGCCGCTTTTGCCTGCGCCGCGAGCCTTCTGGCGACGGGCGCCGCCTTTGCGCAGAGCCAGGCGCTGAAGGAGATTCCCGCCGACAAGGCGAAGCTCACCGGCGCCATGACCGTGGATTACAATTCCCGCTCCGCGCGCTCCACCAGCGGCCTCGACCTGTACGAGATTTCGGATCTCTCGGTCGCCGACCTCATGATCCTGAAGGGATCGGTGCAGCGCACGCCGGGCAAGAGCCTCGTCTATTCGCTGAAGTTCGACGTGATCAATCCGTCGAACCCGTCGCAGATCGCGCGCGAGGTGGCGATCATGCGCGGCGACCTCGTGATCGACAATAACGGCCGCTACATCCCCGATGCCGGCCGCCTGCGCATCGACGTGGTGAAGGGCAACCAGACCTCGTCCGCCTTCGGCGGCTCCATCCAGGGCCGCAACGTGGCGCGCTGGTGGGAGGTGGGCGAGCAGTTCCGCAAGGCCCAGAAGGAAGCCACCAAGATCTATTCGCGGGTGGTGGACGGCAAGACCGTGTCGATCCAGGTGAAGAACCCGGACCCGCTGCGCTTCGAGCGCACCCAGCTCGCCGCCGGTCCGTTCTCGTTCCTGCCCGAGACCCGCGTCTCCGGCAACCTCGACTACGACTACGAACTGGGCAACTGGCTCACCGACGCCAACGGCGTGAGCTTCAGCTACACGGTGGCCGACCGCTCCTTCACCGACCGGGTGTCCGGCTCCATCCGCTACGTGGAGGAGAACGGCACCTTCTCCGACAAGGCCGGCAAGAAGAAGCCCTATACCGGCTATTACGAGTACAATCTGCGCTGGAACGAGCAGCAGGTGAACAACGACCAGTCCTTCTTCGATGCCGGCGCGGCGCAGGCGCAGTCCGATGCGTTCTTCTCCAGCGCCGACCAGTCGAAGCCGGGGCTCTACGGCCGCGTCTACTACAATGACAGCGAGGATGCCTGCAAGCGCGTGAAGGGCGAGGATGGCAAGGACACGTGCGTCGGCCCCACCCGCTCCGAGGTGACCTGGGACCTGAAGGCGGAAAAGCTCACCTATGCCCAGCTCGCCAATTGGGTGAAGCTGGAAACCCTCATCCTCGGCCCGCTGACCGACGAGTGAGCGGGGCAGGGGGGCGATCGGAGGGGAGCGGCTGCCGCTCCCCTCACTCCAGCACGGCGGCCTTCAGCAGGCACACCATGAAGGCGCGGGCGGGCGTGTCGGTGCGGTTGCGGATGACGTGGCGGCGGTCGCAGCGATAGCGCGCCGTCTCGCCCTCCTTCACGGTCTCGACGACGCCGCCCACCTCCACCTCCAGCGTGCCGGCGATGACGGTGAGGCACTCCACCGAGCCGCGCTGGTGGCCGTCCGAATCCAGCTCGCCGCCGGGGGCGGCATCCACGTCGTAATATTGCAGCCACTCCACCGTCTTGATCCAGCCGATGATGGAGAGCCGCACCAGCCCGTCCTCGGACAACAGGATCGGCGTGTCGGCGCGCGACAGCTTCTCCACGAAGGGAGCGTCGTCGGAGGAGGCGAGCACCCGCTCCACCGTCATGTCCAGCGCCTGCGACAGGCGCCACACGGTGGCCAGCGTCGGGTTGGTCTCGTTGCGCTCGATCTGGCTGATGATGGATTTCGCCACGCCCGACTGCTCGGCGAGGTCGGACAGGGACAGGTTGTAGGCCTTGCGCAGGCGCTGGATGGTCTTGCCAAGCTGCCCGGTGATGACCTGCGCGCCGGTTTCGAGGGTGTTCCCGCGCTCCTTGACTGCCATGCCCAGCGATCCTTAATTCCGAACGAACGTTCGCTGCGCCGGACGATACTCAGCAATGGGGCGCGAGGGAAGCGGCGGTTGCACGGAAAAGGCGGCGCACGGCAGGCGCCGCTCATTTCCCCCACAGATCGAAGAAATGATGCACCGGGCCATGGCCCGAGCCGATGTCCAGCGCGTCCGCCGCTGCGATGGCGCCGGAGATGTAGGCCTTGCCCCGGCCGACGGAGGTCTTCAGGTCCGCGCCTCCCGCCAGCCCCGCCGCGATGGCCGAGGAGAGGGTGCAGCCGGTGCCGTGGGTGTTGCGCGAGGGATGGCGGCGGGCGGCAAAGCGCGTCACCTCGCCGGGGGTTATGAGGAGATCCACGCTCTCGGGGCCTGTGCCATGGCCGCCCTTCATCAGCACCGCGCCGGCGCCGAGGGCGAGCAGCTTTTCGCCCTGCCGGCGCATGTCGTCCTCGGTTTCGGCCACGGGCGCGCCGAGCAGCGCCGCCGCCTCCGGCAAATTGGGGGTGATGAGATGGGCGAGAGGGATGAGCACGGCCTTGAGGTCCGCGAGCGAATCGTCGGTGAGCAGGCGCGCGCCTGAGGCCGCCACCATCACCGGATCGAGCACCACCGGGCCGGCGCCGTGGCGGGCGAGGCCTTCCGCCACCGTGCGGATGGCGCCGGGGCGCGAGAGCATGCCGATCTTCACCGCGTTCACGGCGAGGTCGGAAAAGACCGCGTTCATCTGGGCGGCGATGAAGGCGTCGGGCACGTCGTGGATGGCGCTGACGCCCAGCGTGTTCTGGGCGGTGAGTGCGGTGATGACGCTGGCGCCGTAGACGCCCAAAGCGGAGAAGGTCTTGAGATCCGCCTGGATGCCGGCGCCGCCGCTGGAATCCGAGCCGGCGATGGTGAGGGCGATGGGGACCTTCCGCGACATGGACCTGTCTTGCTCCGCTCTCGGGGGTGAGGAGTTAAGGCCACCCTTGCCAGTCCCGGCGGTTTTGTCCACCTTGGCGCCGCCGTCCGCCCGCCGGGCGTGTCGATACCGCTCAAGCGGAGTGCAGCCGTGGTTCCCTTCTTCGTCCAGATCAAGTGCCAGCTCGGGAAGTCCTACGAGGTGGCCGACGCCATCGCCAATGCGGAGATCGCTTCCGAGATCTATTCCACGGCGGGCGAGTTCGATCTGCTCATCAAGTTCTACGTGGACGAGGGCACGGACATCGGCCACTTCGTGAACCAGAAGGTGCAGACCTTCCCCGGCATCCAGGACACCCGCACCATCATCACCTTCAAGGCGTTCTGAGGGGTCACTTCTCCGTCTCGGTGAGCCCGCGCACGAACAAGCGCTGCAGCGCCGCGATCACCAGCACCGGCGGCACCAGCGCCAGGACTGCGGTGGCCATCACCAGGTGCCACACCGGGTCGGCCTCCGCCGCCGCGCCCACGAGGCGGCGGATGCCCATGACCACGGTGTAGTAGCGCGCATCCGTGGTCACCAGCAGCGGCCACAGATACTGGTTCCAGCCATAGAGGAACAGGATCACGAACAGGGCCGCGATGTTGGTGCGCGACAGCGGCAACAGGATCGACCAGAAGAAGTGGAGCGGCCCCGCGCCGTCGATCAGGGCGGCTTCCGTCAGCTCGTCCGGAATGGTCATGAACACCTGCCGGAACAGGAAGGTGGCCGTGGCGCTGGCGATCAGCGGCACGGTGAGGCCGGCGTAGGAATTCAAAAGGTCGAGCTGCGCCGCCACCTCGAAGGTGGGCAATATGCGCACCTCCACCGGCAGCATCAGCGTCATGAAGATGAGCCAGAAGGCCGGCACCCGCAGCGGGAAGCGGAAATAGCAGATGGCGAAGGCGGACAGCAGGGAGATGGAGATCTTCCCCGCCGCGATCACCACCGCCACCACCAGCGAGTTCCACAGCATGGGGCCCACCGGGGGAATGCCCGCCGTGGACGAGCCGGCCGTGAGCGCGAGGCGGTAGTTTTCAACGAGATGCGGGCCGGGCAAGAGGCCCACGCGGCCGGAGAGGAAATCCGCGCCGGCATAAGTGGAGGCGACGAACGCCACATAAAGCGGCAGCATCATCACCGCCGCGCCGGCGATGAGCACGAGGTGGGCCAGCAGCAGGGACAGGCGCGAGGTGCCGGCCATCAATAGCTCACCTTGCGCTCGATATGGCGGAACTGGAGCGCGGTCAGCGCCACCACGATCACCAGCAGCACCACCGACTGGGCCGACGAGCCGCCGAGGTCCAGCCCCTCGAAGCCGTCGCGGAACACCTTGTAGACCAGGATGGTGGTGGCCCGCCCCGGCCCGCCGCCGGTGGTGGCGTGGATGATGCCGAAGGTGTCGAAGAAGGCGTAGGTGAGGTTCACCACCAGCAGGAAGAAGGTGGTGGGGGCGATGAGCGGCAGCACGATGTGGCGGAAGCGCTGGAACGGCCCTGCGCCATCCAGCGCCGCCGCCTCCAGTGCGCCCTGGGGGATGGCGCGCAGGCCGGCATAGAAGAACAGGAAATTGTAGCTCACCTGCTTCCACGCCGCCGCGAGGATGACCAGGGTGAGCGCCTGCCCGCCGTCGAGGGTGTGGTTCCACGGGAGGCCCGCCGTGCGCAGGGCGCGGGCGACCATGCCCACGGAAGGGTCGAACATGAACAGCCACAGCACGCCGGCCACCGCCGGTGCCACCGCATAGGGCCACACGAGGAGCACCTGGTAGAGCCCGGCCGCCTTGCCCAGCGCATCCGCCGCCGCCGCGAACGCGAGGCCGAGGCCCATGGCCAGCGCGGTGACGCAGAAGGCGAACAGGAAGGACACGCCCACCGCCTCCAGGTAGGCGGGATCGCGCAGCAGGGCGGCGAAATTGGCGAGCCCCACGAAGCTGCTTCCCAGCCCGAACGCATCCTGCGCGAACAGGGACGAGACCAGCGCCTCCCCCGCCGGCCACACGAAAAAGACGAGCGTCACCGCCACCTGCGGCAACAGCAGCAGATAGGGCGTGATCTTGCCGGGGAAGGTGACGCGCTTGGCCTGCATGGGGTCGGTTCAGAGTGCCGGCGAAGGGCGAGGGTAAAGACCGCCGGCCGATGCAGGAGCCCGAATCCTCCGTGATTGGCGCGGTGAACCCTCTCCCGCTTGTGGGGGAGGGCAGGGTG
>NZ_JAIVFN010000185.1 GCF_030015065.1 Xanthobacter autotrophicus
CACCCATATCGAAGCTGATAGTCCGAAGGCCGCCATCGCCGTCGACGAGCGGATTTCGGCCGCGGCCCATCGCCTCTTGGAGTTTCCTGAAAGCGGGAGGCCCGGCCGTGTCCCGGGAACGCGGGAGCTCGTTATTCCCGGCACGCCCTATATCGCTGCCTATACCGTGACGACGACATTCGTGCGCATTCTGTGCGTCCTTCCTGGTGCACAGATCTGGCCGGGCGACTTCCCCGAGAGCTGAGCAGTCGCGGGTTACACGGCGCTTTCGCGGCGCGAAATGGACGCAGCCGCAATGTTGTACCAGGCCATCTTTCTCTCATCGCCATCCATCATACCGGCAGTCAGGCCGCGTCAAGGACGCGCGGTGCCCCCAATTTTGCCACCGCCGCGCGACAACGAAATCGGCTCCCCACGCGCTGACCCCGCCGGTCGCTTCACGATCCTGAGGGTCGACGCGTTCCTTGCGGGTGAGGATGCAACCGGCCTCCACGCCCTGCAGCATCATTTCGGGCACGTGACCCGCATTATGACCGACAGCGCCTATGTCGGGACGGATTTCGATCTCGGCGAACTTGTCGACGCACAAACGCTCGATGAGACCCGATCCGCGCTCGAGGAGTTGCTCACCGCATCCCGCCTCGGCGGCAAGGCCGGACGCACGCTGTCGTCGCAGTCGCGTTTCCGCGGCCGTACTCGTGACGGCGAACTCGCCGCCTATGTCGATTTCCTCATCGAGGAGAGCGGCATGCGGCTCGGCGTCTGCGATTGGGGATACTGCGTCTATCGCGCCGAGTCCGCCGCCTGCATGGGCGACGAGCGTGGCCCGAACCCTCTGTGGCGCACCGAAAGCACCGGCATGAGCTGCGCCAACTTCGCCGTCACCGAGCGTCATCGCCCAGTCTGGCAGGCGCATCTTGACCGCAACCTCGCCCTGATCGCCGACGAACGGCTCGACGAACCGAGCCTCGCTCTCACCAGGACCCGCATCGCCGAGTGCGAGCGCATCCTTTCCGATCTTTCCGCCACCGGAGAAGCCCGTGCCGAAGACGACCGCCAAAAACCCGCATGACCGGCGCATGCAGGCGACGGCCGAGAAGCTGCGTGCCGCCCTCGCTCGGCTGACTGGGCGTTCCGCAGAATACCCGGCGGCGCCCACTCGACGTTTGACCGTTGCAGCGCTCGCTCGCGAGGCCCGCGTCGGCCGCAACGCCATCTATGCTAATCACCGCGATATTCTCGACGATCTTGCCCGCGCTCTTCAGCGGCAGCGTGTCCCCAGCCGGATCGCCACCATCGCAGACAAAGTTGCCGAGCAGCGCGTCGTGATCGACGACATGCAGCGCCAGATTCGCCAGCTCGCGACCGAGAATGCCGGTCTCATGCGGCGCGCGATCGAGGCCGAACGCCGGGCCGAGAGGGCTGAACGCCGCAGCGCGCAGTTGACGAGGGAGATCGACGCCCATCGCCGTCCCGCGATACTGCGATCGACGCAGCCATGAGCGACTGCTCGAGCAGATGCCGTCATATTCCTGGCTGGTTCATGCGGTCCGTCGCCGAACGCCGCCGGCTTGGCGCCGCATGGCGCAAGGTGCCACGGGGTTCCCTCTTTGTGTCGGGAGGCAGGCAGGCTTCGCATGATGAGAGGGAGCGTCTGGATTTCCACCATGTCGCTATCGTTGGGATTTCGGTGTCGCAAGCTAGGGCATCTCCTTGGCAGGGCTGTCCTGAGGTACGTCCATTGCGGCCTTTCTTGTTGGCGTATCTCACACCGCGTCCGGCTGCTGCGCAGCCCGACCTCGATCCCACAACAGCGCGATGCCTACCTTCTTCCCCACCGTGCTCGGCTGACGCCTGCGCGCGGTTTCCTCGCGAAGCAAGAAGCTCGTCCCTGCGCCGCCCTCCACTTCGTTCCAGCCCTTCGGGTGCGGGCCGGTCGCCCGGTGTTCTCCGATCGCCATCAAGGCCGCGATGGTCGCGACCTGATACAGCAAAGGAGAAGACCCATGGCTCAGATCGGCACTTTCACCCGCAACGAAGACGGCTCTTTCGCCGGAGTGATCAAGACGCTTTCCCTCAACATCAAGGCCCGCTTCGTCGCCGCCGACAAGGAAAGCGAGAAGTCCCCTGACCTTCGCGCCCTCGCAGGCTCAATCGAGATCGGCGCAGGCTGGAAGAAAGCCGCCAAGGAAACCGGCCGGGAATACCACTCCGTCAAGCTCGACGATCCGAGCTTCCCAGCTCCGATCTACGCCAGCCTCGTGGAAGTCGAGGACGGATACGCCCTCATCTGGTCGCGCTGAGGCGACCACTCACCGGACGCGGCGCTCCACCCCGGGGCGCCGCGATCCAGCTAAAGGACACTCGGAAGTGTCCTCCACCAGATAGCCAAGCAAAATCCGATGCGTCGTTTCAAGAGGACAGTTGGCGGCTGACCTAAAACGGCTTCACCGGCGTCATCAAGACCCTCAACCTCAACGTCAAGGCCAAGATTGTGTTTCGGCATGGAAGATTGACCCCGTTGTGAGGGGGATCGGCGTGTAATTTTGACCCCCCTCTTGGCTCATGGTCCGTCGTTTTGTTGCGACGGGCGGGCTGGGGATGAAGGGCGTGGATACGATTGCGCGGATCCGGCGCGAGCATTTCGTGCGCGGCAAGTCCATCAAGGAGATCGTGCGGGAGCTGCACGTCTCGCGGAACACGGTGCGCAAGGTGCTGCGGACCGGAGCGACGGCATTCAGCTACGAGCGGGAGGTGCAGCCGCTGCCGCGGATCGGGCCCTGGCGGGAGGCCCTGGATGGGCTGCTCGCCGGGAACGAAGGGAAGCCGGCGCGGGAGCGGCTGACGCTGATCCGCATCTTCGAGGATCTGCGCAGCCAGGGGTATGAGGGCAGCTACGATGCGCTGCGCCGCTATGCGAAGGGCTGGCGGCGGGCGCAGGCGACGATGACGGCTGCGGCCTACGTGCCCCTGAGCTTCGCGCCCGGCGAGGCCTACCAGTTCGACTGGAGCCACGAGATCGTCCTGATCAACGGCACCACGGTGTCGGTGCGCGTCGCCCATGTGCGGCTGTGCCATTCGCGGATGCTGTTCGTGCGGGCTTATCCGCGCGAGACACAGGAGATGGTGTTCGACGCCCACGATCGGGCCTTCGCCTTCTTCAAGGGCTGCTGCACGCGCGGCATCTACGACAACATGAAGACTGCGGTCGATGCGATCTTCGTGGGCAAGGAGCGGGCCTATAATCGCCGCTTCCTGCAGATGTGCAGCCACTTTCTCGTCGATCCCGTGGCCTGCACGCCGGCCTCAGGCTGGGAGAAGGGGCAGGTGGAGAACCAGGTCGGCCTGGTGCGGGAGCGCTTCTTCACCCCCCGGCTTCGGGTGAAGAGCTATGACGAGCTGAACGCCTGGCTGCTGGACCAGTGCATCGCCTACGCCAAGGGGCACCCGCATCCCGAGCGGCGGGAGGAGACCATCTGGCAGACCTTCGAAGCGGAGCGTCCAGCCCTGGTGCCTTATGCCGGCCGGTTCGACGGCTTCCATTCAGTGCCCGCCTCCGTGTCCAAGACCTGTCTGGTCCGCTTCGATAACAACCGGTATTCAGTCTCCGCCAGCGCCGTGGGACGCCCGGTCGAGGTCCGGGCCTATGCGGAGCGGATCGAGCTGCGCCAGGATGGGCGGCAGGTCGGGTCCCACCCGCGCTGCTTCGGCCGGGACCAGACCATCTTCGACCCCTGGCACTATGTGCCGGTGCTGGCGCGCAAGCCCGGCGCCCTCAGGAACGGCGCTCCGTTCAAGGACTGGGTTCTGCCCACGAGCCTCGATCGCGTCCGGCGCAAGCTCGCCGGTGCCCCCGACGGGGACCGGCAGATGGTGGACATCCTCACCAGCGTGCTGAGCGATGGGTTGCCCGCGGTCGATGCCGCGTGCGCCGAAGCCCTGCACCAGGGCGTCCACTCGGCCGACGTGATCCTCAACATCCTCGCCCGGCGCCGTGAGCCTGCAGCCCCCGTCACCATCATCACGCCCGACGCCTTGCGCCTCCGCTACACCCCGAGCGCCGACTGCTCACGATACGACTTGCTGAGGAGATCCCCATGATGGAGCGTTCCCAGATCCTCGAGGCCATGGGCGAGCTCAAGCTCTATGGCATGAAGGCCGCCTACGACGAGATCATCGCCACCGCCGTCAAGCGCCAGCACGAGCCGAAACGCATCGTCGGCGATCTGCTCTCGGCAGAGATCTCCGAGAAGCAGGCCCGCTCCATCAAGTACCAGATCACCATCGAGGGTTCCCATGCGACCCGTCGCATGGGGTCCCTTCCAAGCTGCCCCTCGCCAAGGACATCGACGACTTCGTGTTCGATGACACCCCCATCAACGAGACCCTGGTGCGCGACCTCGCCGGCGGCAACTTCCTCGCCCACCAGCGCAACGTGGTGCTGATCGGGGGCACCGGAACCGGCAAGACCCATCTGGCCATCGCCATCGCGCGGTCCGCCATCCGCGGCGGCGCCAGGGGGCGCTTCTTCAACGTGGTCGACCTCGTCAACAAGCTGGAGGCCGAGGCCCGTTCCGGCCGCCAGGGTCGCATGGCCGATTATCTCTCCCGCAAGGACTTCATCGTCCTCGACGAGCTCGGCTACCTGCCCTTCGCCCAGTCCGGCGGCCAGCTCCTGTTCCACCTCGTCAGCAGGCTCTACGAGCAGACCTCGGTCATCGTCACCACGAACCTCGCCTTCGGCGAGTGGCCGAGCGTCTTCAACGACCCCAAGATGACCACCGCGCTCCTCGATCGTCTCACCCACCACTGCGACATCGTCGAGACCGGAAACGAGAGCTGGCGCTTCAAGAACCGCGCCTGACCTCCGCCACCATTGACCCCACTGCCGCTGCGCCACACCAACGCTCCGCGGCAGTGGGGTCAATGCCCCAGGCCGGGGTCAATATTCGGCGCCGATAGGGGGTCAGGTTTCCGTGCCGATTGACAGCCAAGATCGTTCGCGCCGAGCGCACCTCCGACAAAGGCCCCGACTTCCGCATCCTCGACAGCCGCAACGTGGAATTCGGCGCCGCCTGGCAGAAGACCGCGAAGGAGACGGAGCGCGACTACCTCTCCGTCAAGCTCGACGACCCTTCGTTCCCCGCTCCGATCTACGCCACCTTGATCGAGGTGGAAGGCGAGGAAGGCCTCCAGCTGATCTGGTCCCGCCCGAACCGGGACTGAGCCTCCGACCAGAGGGCTCCGCCGCAAGGCGGGGCCTTCAGCCCTTTCGGTGACGAGCGGCCACAGCCAGGAGGAAACACATGACCACCACCACAATCTCACAGGTGCAAAGGTCCACCACAGTGGCGACATCGCGGTTTGGCCCGACGGAACGTCGAGGAACTGCGCGCCGAGCTGCGGAACGCCGCGAGATCGAGGCCCATCTGGAGACGGTTCTCGCGGAGCGCGAGCTCATCTGGGCCGAGCTGGAGGGCCTGCTTTCACCGTGTCGCGCCGTCCGAAGCGCTGCCGGCCCGGCGGCGGCGCTTCGGACGGCGCTTCGTTGCGCAAATGCGGTCAATGCTGTATATATCACCAAAGGCAGCAATTACAGGAGATCGCCATGCCGCGTTCAGGTGGGTCCTATTCCACGAGCGAGCTTTCCCGCAAGTCCGGCGATATCATCGCTGAGGCGCTGCGCCGGCCGGTAACGATCACCCAGC
>NZ_JAIVFN010000186.1 GCF_030015065.1 Xanthobacter autotrophicus
GCGATGATGGAGGCGACGCCCGCCCCCGCGCCCCACGCGCACGGACATGGCCATGGCGCGCCGGCCCCGCGCGGCATCTCGGTGCCGGGCGTCGCCTCCATCATCGCGGTGGCCTCGGGCAAGGGCGGCGTGGGCAAGTCCACCACCTCCATCAACCTGGCCCTTGCCCTGCGCGACATGGGCCTCAAGGTGGGCCTGCTCGATGCCGACATCTATGGCCCCTCGGTGCCGCGCCTTTCCGGCGTGGCCCAGAAGCCGGAGACCACGGCGGACGGAAAAACCATGATCCCGCTGGAGAATTTCGGCCTCCAGCTGATGTCCATCGGCTTCCTCGTGGAGGAGGAGACGCCGATGATCTGGCGCGGGCCCATGGTCATGTCCGCCATCTCCCAGATGCTGAAGGAGGTGAAGTGGGGGCCCCTCGACGTGCTGGTGGTGGACATGCCCCCCGGCACCGGCGACGCCCAGCTCACCATGGCCCAGCAGGTGAATCTCGCCGGCGCGGTGATCGTCTCCACCCCGCAGGACCTCGCCCTCATCGACGCCCGGCGCGGCGTCGCCATGTTCGAGAAGGTGAACATTCCCATCCTCGGCGTGGTGGAGAACATGTCCCACTTCATCTGCCCCCATTGCGGCGGCCGGTCCGACATTTTCGGCCATGGCGGCGCTCATGCCGAGGCGGACAAGATGGGCGTGCCCTTCCTGGGCGAAATCCCGCTCAACATGCGCATCCGCGAGATGTCCGACGCCGGGCTGCCCATCGTGGTGTCCGATCCGCAGAGCCCGCAGGCGCAGGCCTATCGCCACGTGGCCGAGGGCGTGAAGGCGGCGCTGGATCGCGTCACCGCCGCCAGCAAGCAGGCCCCGCGCATCGTCATCGAGTGAAAGCGGGCCTCATGGCCGGGGCCGCCCGGCCATGAGGGTTCGGCCAGATGGTTCGGCCAGACGGTTTGGCCAGACGGTTTGGCCAGACGGTTTGGCCATGACGGACCCGGCGCTAAAAAGGACCCGCGCGCCCCGCGCGTACGGCCAAACTTGCGTAACTTTAGCATGAGAGCGGTCCCGATCCCCTCGGCATGCGTTGCCAGCCGCCGATGGGGTGCTCTAGAACAACGGTACGCGAGCCCCGACGAGAGGCTGCGCCGCCAAAGATGCATGTCTAGGGAGCCCTTCATGAAACGCCGTGATTTCCTGACCGCCGCTGGTGCCGGCGCTGCCGCCTCCGCGGCCGTGGCCATGCCGGCCATCGCCCAGTCGGCGCCCGAGGTGAAGTGGCGCTGCACCTCGTCCTTCCCCAAGTCCCTGGACACGATCTACGGCGCCGCCGAGCTGATGGCGAAGCAGGTGTCCGAGATCACCGACGGCAAGTTCCAGATCCAGGTGTTCGCGGCGGGCGAGATCGTCCCCGGCCTGCAGGCGCTGGACGCCACCCAGAACAAGACCGTCGAGATGAGCCATTCGGCGTCTTATTATTATGTGGGCAAGGACCCGACCTTCGGCTTCGGCACCGCCGTGCCGTTCGGCCTCAACGCCCGCCAGATCAATGCCTGGTTCCTGTTCGGGAACGGCCTGACCTTGATGAACGACTTCTACAAGAAGTACGGGGTGGTGATGTTCCCCGGCGGTAATACCGGCGGCCAGATGGGCGGCTGGTTCCGCAAGGAAATCAAGTCGGTGGCCGACCTGCAGGGCCTGAAGATGCGCATCGCCGGCGTCGGCGGGCAGGTGCTGGCCAAGCTCGGCGTGGTGCCGCAGCAGCTCGCCGGCGGCGACATCTATCCCGCGCTGGAAAAGGGCACCATCGACGCCGCCGAATGGGTCGGCCCCTATGACGACGAGCGGCTCGGCCTCTACAAGGTGGCGCAGTATTACTACTTCCCCGGCTGGTGGGAGGGCTCCGCCGCCCTCAATTTCTTCGTCAACCAGGACAAGCTCAACGAGCTGCCGAAGGCCTACCGCGCGGCGCTCGTCACCGCCATGGCACAGGCCAATGAGAACATGCTGGCGAGCTACGACGCCAAGAACCCCGTCGCGGTGCAGAGCCTGGTGAAGGCCGGCACCCAGCTGCGCCGCTACCCCAGCGACGTGATGGATGCCGCCTACAAGGCCGCGCACCAGCTTTATGACGAAATCGCTGCCAAGAACGAGGACTTCAAGAAGATCTACGAGGACGTGAAGGTGTTCCGCAACAACGCCTATCTGTGGTGGCAGATCGTCGAGTTCACCTATGACGACTTCATGGTGCGCGCGCGCACCCGCGGCTGATCCGTCCGCTTTCAGCTGAAAGAAAGGCCCCGGAGCGTTGCTCCGGGGCCTTTTTGTCTTGGAGCCGGATCCTGGAGCCGGATCCGATCGGCGCGCGCTCTATCCCTCGATGCGGTCGAAATCGGCGATGCCGCGGGTGGCGGCGCGGATTTCGTCCAGCAGCTTCAGGCGGTTCTCGCGCAAGGCGGGGTCTTGATCGTTCACCGTGACCGCCTCGAAGAAGGCGTCCACGGGGGCGCGCAGGTCGGCCAGCGCGGTCATGGCGGCGGCGAAGTCCTCCGCCTGCACGGCGGTGGCGACGCGGTGCTTCACATCCTCGATGGCGGCGGCGAGGCGCTCCTCGGCCGGCGCCTTCAGCAGGGTGGAATTGGTGGGGCCGGTGAAGGCGCGGCCGTCCTTCTTCTCCTCGATGCGCAGGATGTTCACCGCGCGGCGATAGCCGGCCAAAAGGGTCCTGCCGTCCTCGGTATCGAGGAAGCGGGCCAAGGCCTCCACGCGGCGGACGACGAGCAACAGGTCGTCCTGGCCCTCAAGGGCGAAGACGGCATCCACCAGATCATGGCGCGCCCCGCGCTCGCGCAGGTGGACTTTCAGCCGGTCGGCAAAGAAGGAGAGGAGGTCGATGGCACGTTCATCGACGCTGAAGTCACCGAACCTTGTCTGAGCAATGGTGGTTGCACCTGCGGCCGCGCCCGTCCCCAGTTCATTGATTTTCGCTTGGCGTGCAGCGACATCGGCACTCAAGCGCGCAATGTCGATCGCCTCGAATAATGGAGATGTTATCCCGGCAAGGTGAAGCCGCAGCCCATTCTCCAGCACAATCCTAATCACCCCCAGAGCCGCCCGGCGCAGCGCATAGGGGTCCTTCGATCCCGTCGGCTTCTCATCAATGGCCCAGAAGCCCACCAAAGTGTCGATCTTGTCGGCCAGCGCCACGGCGATGGAGACCGGCGCGGTGGGCACCCGGTCGCCGGGGCCTTGCGGCTTGTAATGCTCCTCGCAGGCGGCGGCGACTTCGCTCGCCAGCCCCTCGCCCTCGGCGTAATAGCGGCCCATGAGGCCCTGAAGCTCGGGGAACTCGCCCACCACCTCGGTGAGCAGGTCCGCCTTGCAGAACAGTGCCGCCTCCTCCACCAGCGCCGGCTCGGCGTTGACCTTCGGCGCGATCTCCACCGCGAGGCGGCGGATGCGCTCGATGCGCTCGGCCTGGGAGCCCAATTTCTCGTGGAAGGTGATGGACTGGAACTTGGGCATGTTGATCTCGAGCCCGTTCTCCCGGTCCGTGTCCCAGAAGAACTTGGCGTCGGAGAGCCGCGCGCGGATGACGCGCTCGTTGCCGGCCACGATGGCCGCGCCGCCGTCGCTCGCCACGAGGTTGGAGATGAGCAGGAAGCGGTTGGCGAGGCGCCCGGTGGCCGGGTTCTTCAGCACGAAGCACTTCTGGTTGGCGCGGATGGTGGCGCGGATCACCTCGTCGGGGATGTCGAGGAAGCGCTCCTCGAACGATCCCATGAGCACCACGGGCCATTCCACGAGGCCCGCCACCTCGTCCAAAAGGCCCTCGTCCTCCACCAGCTCAAGGCCCGAGGCGAGGGCCAGGTCCTTGGCGTCATTGAGGATGATGGCCTTGCGCCGGTCGCGGTCGGCCACCACTTTGGCGGCCTCAAGCTTGGCCATCCAGTCGTCGAGCCGCTTCACCGTGATGGGCGCGGGGGCCAGGAAGCGATGGCCATAGGTGACGTTGGAGGAGACGATGCCGTCCACCTCGAACCGCACCACCTCCGGCTCGTCCCCCTCCGCCCCGAAGGTGCAGAGGATGGAATGCAGCGGCCGCACCCAGCGCAGGGAGCCCGAGCCCCAGCGCATGGATTTGGGCCAGGGGAAGCTGCGGATGATGGCGGGCACGATCTCGGCGATCACCTCCGGGGTGGGGCGGCCGGCCTTTTCCACCACGGCGACGTAGAAGTCGCCCTTCTTGGGGTCGGACTGCACCTGCGCTTGATCGAGGGACGAAAGCCCCGCGCTTTTCAGGAAGCCGGCGATGGCCCCCTCCGGCGCGCCCACGCGCGGGCCCTTCTTCTCTTCCCTCAGGTCCGCCTGCCGGCCGGGCAGGCCGTGCACCGCCAGCGCCAGCCGGCGCGGCGTCACGAAGGCCTTCGCGCCCTCATAGAGCAGGCCCCGCTCCACCAGGGCGTCGGTGACGAGCTTCTTCAGCGCGTCGGCCGCCTGGGCCTGCATGCGGGCGGGGATTTCCTCGGAGAAGAGTTCGATGAGAAGGTCGGGCATGGGGTTCGATCTTGGCCGCGCACGGCAAAAGGGGTGGGCGGAAGGGACGGTGGGGAGGGGGCCTGTCAGGCCGCCCCGCCGGCCGCCGTCTTGAGCCAGGCGGCGCCGCAGGCCTTCGCCAGCTCGCGCACCCGCAGGATGTAGCTCTGCCGCTCGGTCACCGAGATCACGCCGCGCGCATCGAGCAGGTTGAAGACGTGGGAGGCCTTGATGCACTGGTCATAGGCCGGCAGCGCCATCTCGTGCGTCTCGCCCCGGTCGCCGGCGGCGAGGTATTTGTGGCAGGCGGCCTCGGCCATGCGGAACTGCTGGAACAGCATGTCGGTGTCCGCGGCCTCGAAATTGTGCCGCGAATATTCCTGCTCGGCCTGCAGGAACACGTCGCCATAGGTGGTCTTCTCAGGCCCCTCGCGGCCGTTGAAGTTGAGGTCGTAGACGTTCTCGACCCCCTGCACATACATGGCGAGGCGCTCCAGCCCGTAGGTCAGCTCGCCGGAGACGGGGGCGCACTCGAAGCCGGCCACCTGCTGGAAGTAGGTGAACTGCGACACCTCCATGCCGTCGCACCAGCATTCCCAGCCGAGGCCCCAGGCGCCCAGCGTCGGGCTCTCCCAGTCGTCCTCCACGAAGCGCACGTCGTGCAGGCGAAGGTCCACGCCGATGGCCTCCAGCGACTTCAGGTACAGCTCCTGGAGATTGTCCGGCGACGGCTTCAGGATCACCTGGAACTGGTAATAATGCTGGAGGCGGTTGGGGTTCTCGCCATAGCGGCCGTCCTTGGGGCGGCGGGAGGGCTGCACATAGGCCGCCTTCCAGTGCTTCGGCCCCAGCGCGCGCAGGGTGGTGGCGGGGTGGAAGGTGCCGGCGCCCACTTCCATGTCGTAGGGCTGGAGGACCACGCAGCCCTGGTCCGCCCAGAAGCGCTGAAGGGTCAGCAGCAGGGCCTGGAAGGAACGGTCGGGCCGCATGTGGGCGGGAAG
>NZ_JAIVFN010000187.1 GCF_030015065.1 Xanthobacter autotrophicus
TCCCCAACCCTCCCCCCGCAAGCGGGAGAGGGGGCGAGGGCCCCGTAGCGGTGGCCCTGAAAAGCGTGCCACCCCTCTCAGATCGCCTTCAGCGGCTTTTCCAGCATGGCGAGCACGCGCGGCAGCTCATGGCCGCGCTTCAGGATGTGGCCGGTCTGGGAGACCACCGCATACATGCCCTGGCGCCGGGCGAGGCGCGGGTCCTTCTCGATGCGGTAGAGGGGCATGTCCATGGCGCGGCGGTAGATGGCGAACACCGCCTTGTCGCGCGAGAAGTCGATGGCGTAGTCGCGCCATTCGCCCTGCGCCACCATGCGCCCGTAGAGGTCGAGGATGCGGTCGAGTTCCCGCCGGTCGAAGGTGACCCTCAGCGGGGCTGGGGATGGGGCCGCGGGCTGGACCGGAACGGCGCCGCGGCGCGACAGGATTATGGGTTCAACGTCTCCCATCGGGCCTCCTCTGTCGCGCCCTCGGCCGGGATGCCGCCCTCTGCCTGTCCCGCGGGAAGGACGTCAGACGGCGGCGGCACGGAAAGGGACGTGTCCCAAGCCATGATCGTCTTCGACGCCACGCCTTTCAAGGGCATTCCGTAGCCGGCTGTCGCTTTGGCTTTGATCGGATCAGGATACCTATCACGGCAACGTCAATAAAATCACAGTCTCGCCGGAATTCGGCCAATTGCCTGCCGCGGCCCGGCGTGATCTTCTTTTGCGTAGCAGGGCCGGTTTGCGAGGCGCTCCGGCTATCCCAGCCCCCCAGCCCCCCGGGGTGCGCGTGAACCGGCCACTGCTACGCACCGACATCAGACCCCCATAGGCCGCCTTCCGGGCGGCCTTCTTTTTGCGCCCGGCCGCCCGGGCTTGAGCGAGTCCGTTCGGCATCTGTCGAAGACCGCGGCCGATGGTGTCAGTCGAGGGGCAGGAACGCGGCGCCGATGATGGGGCCGGGGCTGTTCGGGCTGCCGGTCTGGACCAGCACCGCCACCGAGTCGGCGCCCTCGCGGCCGAGCTCCTTGAGCGGGACACGATAGCGCCGGGCATCGCCCTGCCAGATGGCGACGCGCAGCCAGCCCCGTACCACGTTGGAATAGGTGACGCTGCGCCCGCCATTCTCGCCGCGGCCGATGGCCACCGTCTGGCTGCGCGCCACGGGGCAGGCCCACAGGTCCGCGCCGCCGGTGGCGGCAGCGCTCTCCGGCAGCGTGATCTCGATGGCGTCGTCGTCGCGCGTCACGGACACCGGAACCGCAAGGCCGCCATTGCTGCGAGCCGTGAGCACCGCGCGCTGGAGCGCGGCGCGGTCGCTGCCCTTGGCGGAAACGGTGCCGTCCACCACCACCTGCGGCGTGAACACCTTCCGGTCCGGGCGCTGCTCGGCATAGGCCTTCTGGCGCAGGGAGTGGCCGTGCAGCGCCAGCGTGTCCTTCCAGCCCACATAGTCCCAGTAGTCCACCGCCAGCGTGAGGGCGAGCACCTGCGGGTCCTTGGCAAGCTCGGTGAGGAGGGCGTCGGCGGGCGGGCAGGAGGCGCAACCCTGGCTGGTGAACAGCTCCACCACGGTCTTCGGCTGGCTTTGTGCCCAGGCCGGCCCGGCGGCAAGGGCAAGCAGAAGCGCGAGGGTGGTGCGGGTGAACGTCATGGATCGCAATAGGGGCTTTCGGCAAAGGGAATGGCTTCGGAGATAACCGAGGCGGCAGGGCGGCACCAGTCACAATGGGGTGTCAGGCCTGGCCCCGCGGGGCATGCCGCAGGGCTTCGGGCCGGGGCTGGGGCGTCTCTCAAGGTGCCTGACTGCAAGCGACTGGCCGCAAGGGCTCTGGCGTCCCAGACCTTCCAGCGCGGCCCGGTGAGGGGCCCGGACATGAAAAGGCCGGCCCGGAGAAATCCGGACCGGCCGTGTTTCGTCACCGGCGAAGGCCGGCGCAGATCAGGCCGCGAGCGAGCGCAGCACGTAGGGCAGGATGCCGCCGTTGCGGAAGTAGTCGAGCTCGTCCAGCGTATCGATACGGCAGATGAGGTCCACGTTCTTCACGGAGCCGTCGGCGAACTTGATCTCGGCGGTCAGGATCTGGCGGGGCTTGAGGTCGCCCTCGATGCCCTTGAGGGTGACGATCTCGTCGCCCTTGATGCCGAGGGTCTGCCAGCTCTCGCCGTCCTTGAACACCAGCGGCACGATGCCCATGCCCACCAGGTTCGAGCGATGGATGCGCTCGAAGGACTGGGCCACCACGGCGCGCACGCCGAGCAGCTTGGTGCCCTTCGCCGCCCAGTCGCGCGACGAGCCGGTGCCGTATTCCTTGCCGGCGAACACCACCAGCGGCACGCCCTCGGCCTTGTACTGCATGGCCGCGTCGTAGATGGGCAGCTGGGCGCCGTCCGGATAGTGGATGGTCACGCCGCCTTCCACGCCCGGCACCATCTGGTTCTTGATGCGGATGTTGGCAAAGGTGCCGCGCATCATCACTTCATGGTTGCCGCGGCGGGTGCCGTACTGGTTGAAGTCCACCGGGCGCACCTGATGGTCGATCAGGTACTTGCCCGCCGGGGAGGCCTGCTTGATGGAGCCGGCCGGCGAGATGTGGTCGGTGGTGATGGAATCGAGGAACAGGCCCATGATGCGGGCGTCGATGATGTCAGTCACCGGCTCCGGGCTCTTCGTCATGCCGACGAAGTAGGGCGGGTTCTGTACGTAGGTGGAGGTATCCTGCCAGGCGTAGGTCTGGCCGGTGGGAATGGCGATCTTCTGCCAGTTGTCGTCGCCCTTGAAGACGTCGGAATACTTTTCCTTGAACATCTTCTTGGTGACGTTCTCGCGGATGTACTGGGCGACTTCCTTGTTGGAAGGCCAGATGTCCTTGAGATAGACGGGATCGCCGTCCTTGTCGGTGCCGAGCGGCTCGGTGGTGAGGTCCACCTGCAGCGAGCCGGCCAGCGCATAGGCCACCACCAGCGGCGGGGAGGCGAGGTAGTTCGCCTTCACGTCGGGGTTCACGCGGCCCTCGAAGTTGCGGTTGCCGGAGATCACGGCGCCGGCCACGAGGTCGTTCTTGTTGATCGCCTCGGAGATGGCTTCCGGCAGCGGGCCGGAATTGCCGATGCAGGTGGTGCAGCCGAAGCCCACCAGGTTGAAGCCGAGCTTGTCGAGGTCGTCCTGCAGGCCGGCGGCCTTCAGATAGCCCTCGACCACCTGCGAGCCGGGCGCCAGCGAGGTCTTCACCCACGGCTTGGACTTCAGGCCCTTCTTCACCGCGGCCTTGGCCAGCAGGCCGGCGGCGATGAGCACCGAGGGGTTGGAGGTGTTGGTGCAGGAGGTGATGGCGGCGATCACCACGTCGCCATGGCCGACGCTGTAGTCGGTGCCAGCGACGGGAACGCGCTTGGATGCCTCACCCGGCTTCTTGAACTCGCCTTCCAGGGCGGCGAGGAAGCCGGCCTTGCTCTCGGAGAGCAGCACGCGGTCCTGCGGGCGCTTGGGGCCGGCCATGGACGGCAGCACGGTGTCGAGGTCGAGCTCCAGCGTGTCGGTGAAAACCGGATCGGCGGTCTCCTTCTTGCGCCACATGCCCTGGGCCTTGGAGTATTTCTCCACCAGGTCATAGCGGCTTTCCTTGCGGCCGGTTTCTTCCAGATAGTCGATGGTCTCGCGGTCCACCGGGAAGAAGCCGCAGGTGGCGCCGTATTCCGGGGCCATGTTGGCGATGGTGGCGCGGTCGGCCAGCGACAGGTGCTCCAGGCCCGAGCCGTAGAACTCCACGAACTTGCCCACCACGCCCTTCTTGCGCAGCATCTGGGTGACGGTGAGCACGAGGTCGGTGGCGGTGATGCCTTCCTTCAGCTTGCCGGAAAGCTTGAAGCCGATCACCTCGGGGATGAGCATGGAGATGGGCTGGCCGAGCATGGCGGCTTCCGCCTCGATGCCGCCCACGCCCCAGCCCAGCACGCCCAGGCCGTTGACCATGGTGGTGTGCGAGTCGGTGCCCACCAGGGTATCCGGATAGGCGACGGTGACCGTCTTGCCGTCCAGCTCTTCCTTGCGGGTCCACACGGTCTGCGCCAGGTATTCGAGGTTTACCTGGTGGCAGATGCCGGTGCCCGGGGGCACGACGCGGAAATTGTCGAACGCGCTCTGGCCCCACTTCAGGAAGCGGTAGCGCTCCTGGTTCTGCTTGTATTCCTCGTCCACGTTCTTCTTCAGCGCGCTGTCGCTGCCGAAATAGTTCACGATCACCGAGTGGTCGATGACGAGGTCCACGGGAACCAGCGGGTTGATCTTGGCCGGGTCGCCGCCCAGGGCCACCATGGCGTCGCGCATGGCGGCAAGGTCCACCACCGCCGGCACGCCGGTGAAGTCCTGCATCAGCACGCGGGCGGGGCGGTAGGCGATTTCCTTTTCCGCCTTGCCGCGATTGTTCAGCCAGTCGGCGACGGAGAGCACGTCTTCCTTGGTGACGGAGCGGCCGTCCTCGAAGCGCAGCATGTTCTCCAGCAGCACCTTCATGGAGAAGGGCAGCGCGGAGACGCCGGGGAGGCCATTCTTCTCGGCCAGCTCAAGGCTGTAATAGACGTATTCCTTGTCGTCTACCGTCAGGGTTGTACGGCACTTGAAGCTGTCGAGAGATGTCACGGCGCGATAACTCCGGTTCGATGATCGACCGAGGTAGCGCCCCCAGGGTTGGCGGAGCGGTCGGCTTCACCACCTTGGACGGCGCGGTTCGGGGGCTTTATAGAGCCATTTCAAAGCGCGGTCATGCGATAACAGCATTGAATGTGCAATGCACCATAAGCAGGGGGCGCGGGAACATGGCGGTGTCGGCTCTGGTGGGGGAAAAGCTGGCCTGCCGCAGGGGGTTCAGGTTGCTGTTCGAGCATCTGGACGTCACCGCGCGGGCCGGGCGGGCGCTGCTGGTGGTGGGGCCGAACGGGGCCGGCAAGTCGTCCCTCCTGCGCATCCTTTCGGGGCTGCTGGGGGCGACCTCGGGGACGGTGCGCCTCGACGGGGACGGCGCCGACACGGCCGCGGGCGAATACATCCACTATCTCGGCCATGATGATGCAGTGAAGGGCGCGCTGAGCGTCGCGGCCAACCTCGCCTTCTGGCGCACCGTGCTCGGACCCACCGGCATGGCGGTGGAGGAGGCGCTGGAGGAGGTGGGCCTCGGCGGCCTCGGCCGGCTGCGGGCACAGGTGCTCTCCGCCGGGCAGAAACGGCGCCTCGCCATCGCGCGGCTGCTGGTCTCGGAGCGGCCGGTCTGGGTGCTCGACGAGCCCACCACCGCCCTCGACGTGAAGGCGCAGGCGCGGTTTGCCGCCTTCGGCCGCGCTCATCTTCAGGCCGGCGGCATCCTGATCGCCGCCACCCACGCCCCGCTTGATCTTGGCGAGGTGGACGAACTCAGGCTCGGGGGCGTGGGATGATGGAGCGCGGCGTGGATCTGGAACCTGTCTCTTATACGCGTCTGCGAGACCACGAGACTCCAG
>NZ_JAIVFN010000188.1 GCF_030015065.1 Xanthobacter autotrophicus
GTCGCCAGGAGCTTCGCGACATTGCCCGTGAGCAGGGTGACGATGTTCTGCAGAACGGTCTCGATACCGCCTCCGGTTGCCTGGGCGGCGGCCGGTTCCGCCATCCCGATCGCAAATACGGTCGCCATCAGCATGATGGCTGCGACTGGGCGGACGCGCACTCTCTTACTCATTCGGCTCACTCCGATTGTTCGTTCTGGAAGACGAGAGCGGAGGACTTCCGCGCTGTTGCAAAAACATCCCAGGACGCCGGTTTCGCTTCACGGCGGGCGACTGGTGGTGCGGCAGCCGGAGGCGGCAGTGCCGACCCCTCCCCGGCTCGATCTCTTGTGGTGGATGGGCCAGCGGAGCCGATCGTCAGTGACGCGAGCTTCGGGGCGAGGCGCTTTGCCTCGTCATGCACTTGCTTGTTGTAGGCGGCCATTTCGCCAATCGAAGCATCGCCGCGGCCATAATAGGCTTGCAGCATCACGGTGGCCGCCTCGGCAGGGCTGGCACCTCCACCGATCGCCACACGGTAGTAGCGGTCGAGCAGGCGGGCGGCCGCCTTCAGGTTCAGGCAGGGGTCGAACGCATCGGCAACGGTGAGCTCGAGGCGGCCGAGATCATCGGCATTGATGCCGCCAAGACCGAGATCGACGTCCCGGCGATCCGCGATCAACATGGTGGCAAGCTCGATCGCCTCTGCCTTGCCGTTCGGCGGCTCGCGCAGGGGCACGCCGCTGTTGATGCGGATGGCGAACGGCGAGAAGCCGCTTTCAAGGCTAACGATCGCGGCCAGGGTCTCGATCTGAACGGTCGGAGCGCAGCTCTGGGCGAGATCGTAAAATGCAACGGGCATAGGTTAGAACCGCAGCCGTTGAGTGCCCATGCCGTCGATCGTCACGTCGACAAAGTGGGGTTGCGAGCGCACGCTTGGCCGAGCCGTTACATAAGCCATGCATTGGCGCTGGCCGCTGCTCGACACCCAGCGCGCGGCCCCATTGCCGGCTCTGGCGTCGGATATGCATTGGCTGCTGTCGACCACTTGGCGTGTCGCCGACACACAGGTCGCTTCTTGTCCCTGGAGTCCGAACCGGGCGGTCAGGCGGTAGCCAGCTTCGCATGAGAACGGCTCGTATCCAGGCCTGGAGGCCTGAAATCCGACTCCACTGCAGGTTGGAAAGGGGCGTCCTCGGGCGAGTTCGTTCCAAAGCCTCTGAACGGGAGGGACGCATTCGGCGAACTGCATGGGGCCGCCCGGGTTCGAAAGGCAAAGGAGAACCTGACAGCCCCAATCGTCTGCGCGCGCTTCACTGCTGGAAATGCAGTAGGATGACAGCAATACGAATGCGCAGGAAAGCGCCTTGGCAGCAGGGGAATTCATGCCTTCCACCCTCCCGAAACGACCCCGGAAAGGCTTGTCGGCCGCAATCTCATGTCCGGTTAACTATCATATATAGATCAGTTAAGCCGATGCCAAGAGCACTCGACGCCGAATGGCACAGCCTCTCGTTCTCGGCGCTTATCTTGCGGCTGATCCTCGACAATCCGCTCGACGATGAGACCCCTCAGTCGCGCCTGAAGCAAATCGGAATGATGAGCGTCCTCTATTATATGCATCAGGGCAATCAGCGCCTGACGCTAACCAATATAATTGAGGTGACGTCGCTAACACGCGGTGGTGTCACGGAGACGATTGATCAGCTTGTCAGTCGTAAGATCTTGACGGAAGCAATGGTAAAAAACTCGATGGGGCGAGGGCAGGCGCGTGAATTCAAGATTGCGCCCGATATCTTCAAGAAGATCCGCAGCCTACAGGGTGGTTGATGGAGCGTCGAAAAATTCCGGTTCGACGGACGGTATCATCTCAAACTATCGCAATTGTGATAGTATGGCGCCTCCAGTTGAGTCCATCCAGCCTTCATTCGGATCAGGCCGAATCGCGAGTAGGCAATGGTAGGTGGGACGAGGGCAACGGTCGTCGGGATAACGAGGGCTCGTACGGCTCCCCTCCCCTCCCCTCCCCTCGGCGTGCCGACTTTCAACCCGTGGACCGATCAACCGATCGAGACGGCGGCCTGTGCTCGCCTTCCGGACGTCACATCGCTCGGAGCCGTGCTGGTCAAGCTGGATCCGGCGTCGACCGATCCGGCGCTAGTCCCTACCCTCATCCTGGCGTTCCCGGGCTTTGAATTCAGTTTGGCCAAATCGGTGATGTCTATTGGCGCGACGCCCGTAACGAATTCCAGCCGGGCGGCACTTGGATCGGCGATCCGTAATCGAGCATTCAAGCTTCCGATCACGATTCGGACTCCGAGGTCGCAGGCTTGGAGGAGGTGCTGCGGAGCGGTTGTGAAGATCCGAACCCGGCATTCTCGCGGCAGCACCGGTATCGGACATGCCGACGGTTTGCCGGGGGCGAAGTGGCTGGAGTCGTTAGCGAATAACGCGCAAAGGGAGCCGACCGGTCTGGATAAACCTCGGGCCATATTAAGTACTTGTTAATACTAAACCACTGGACGGCGCGGCAGAATCGTGGCCTACCTTTTGTCGGGCACAGGGCGCTAAGGCGCATCGGGGCCGACAAATAGGAGCCGGAGCGACAATGGCTGCACCAGCCATGACAACTATTGAGGCAGAGGATCCGGCGGACAAGATTGTTCGTCACGCTGGCCTGCTTTCAGAGCACCTGCAGGCGCGCAGGCAGCAGATGTATCCGCCGGACGCTCAGAAGAGCCTCCGGTACTTTATGATTCATGAAGTGTCGAAGCTGACCTCGATCCCGGAATCGACTCTCAAGCTGATGTCGAATGAGGGCAAAGGGCCGGTGCCGACCCGGCTCGAGAACAACCATCGAGCCTACACGCTCACGCAAATCAATGAGCTCCGCGAGCTGTTTGCTTCCCAGCGACCCGGTGAGGCGTTGCGGTTTTTGCCCCACCGCCGTGAGGGTGAACACCTGCAGATCCTAGCTGTTGCCAATTTCAAGGGTGGTAGCGCGAAGACGACCACCAGCGCACACTTGGCCCACTATCTCGCCCTGCACGGCTATCGGGTTCTGGCGATTGATCTGGATCCTCAGGCATCGCTTTCCGCGATGTTCGGCGCGCAGCCCGAGATGGATGTTCAGCAGAACGAGACGATCTATGCGGCTCTTCGCTATGACGAACATCGTCGTCCGATCGCCGACATTATCCGGCCGACCTACTTCACCGGGATCGACCTCATTCCCGGCAATATCGAAGTCATGGAGTACGAGCACGAGACACCGCGCTTTCTATCCAAGCGGCAGGCGGATACGGAGAGCATTTTCTTCGAACGCTTGCGTCTCGCCCTAGCGGAGGTCGAGGACAATTACGACGTCGTCGTTCTCGACACCCCCCCTTCCCTCGGATTCCTGACCCTCGGTGCCATCTACGCGTCGACTGGTCTTCTCGTTACCGTCCATCCGGCCATGCTCGACGTGATGTCCATGAGCCAATTCCTGCTGATGATGGGGGATCTGATCTCCGTCATCCGTGACGCCGGCGCGACAATGAAGCAGGACTTCCTGCGCTATGTGGTGACGCGTCATGACCCGATGGATCAGTCGCAGGTCCACGTCGTCTCGATGCTTCGGCACCTTTTTGGACAGGATGTGCTGACGTCGACCGCGGTCGAGAGTGCTGCGATTGAGACCGCGGGGCTTGCGAAGCGCACGCTCTATGAGCTGGAAGCGGGGAACATCGCAGCATCGACGGTGAAGCGTGCGCGTGAATCGATCGATGCCGTCAACGACCAGATCCTGGACCTGATCGAGAGCAGCTGGGGGCGGACGTGATGAACAAGCGTCCTACAGGGAAGTCGATTCTGCAGAATTTCGGCGCTTTTTCCGAGCCGGCGGCCGATGGCGGCGCCGACGCGCCCGTAGACGGGAACAAGCCCTCGGTGCCCCAGCCGTTGCCACGCGTGGGGGCAGGTGTGATCGGGGCGACACAGCGTTCGCTTTCGGAGCTGAGAGAAGAGCGTGATCGGCTTCGCGCCATGGTGGATTCGGGCGGTGGCGCAGAGCTGGACCCAATGCTGATCGACCCCTCCCCTTTCCCGGATCGATTGCCCGACGACAGCAGCGCGGATTTTGAATCGCTGAAGGCGCTGATATCGGAGGAAGGCCAGAAGGTTCCCATTCAGGTGCGGCGCCATCCGAGTGTGGAGGGGCGCTATCAAGTCGTTTACGGGCACCGGCGTTGGCGCGCAGCGCTGGAGTTGGGCGTCAAAGTCAAAGCGACGATTCTCGATCTGTCGGATAGCGAGCTGGTCGTCGCCCAGGGCATCGAGAATGCGGCCCGCCAGGATCTTTCCTGGATCGAACGGTCGCTTTTTGCGTGGCGTATGGATCAGGCGGGAATCAAGTCCCGCGATATTCGCGCGGCGCTTTCAATTGATGACCCCGAGCTTGCCCGACTTCGGGCGGTCGCCAAGGTGCTTCCGACAGACGTGATCGAGGCGATCGGGCGGGCGCCCAAGGTTGGGCGCCCGCGCTGGATTGCCCTAGCGTCGGCGGTTGAGGAAGACAAGGCCGCGCTCTCGCGCATCCGAGAAACCTTGTCAGCTGACAAGGTTTTGGAGCGGCCGTCGGACGAGCGGTTCAAGAGTGCCTTGGCGGCAGTCAAGAAGCCGGTAGAGCGCGCGCGGTCCGAACTCGAACTCAAAAGCCCTAAGGGGAAGGTGGTCGGGAAGGCGACGTTCTCGGCGGGCGATGTCAAGTTTTCGGTCTCGAGCGGCCACGCGGAGGCATTCGGCGCCTTCCTGGAGGAGGAGCTGCCGGGCCTGATGGAGCGATTTTTCGCTCGAGAGGGCGATGAGTGATTTCCGGGTCGCGCGCCAAAACCTTGTCAGCTGACAAGGTTGGGCGGGGGCACTGGAAACGGCGGAAGCCTCGGCTGACGCCACTGGTAGGCGCAACAACTGAAGAGGAAGCATGAGGTAAAAAGAAAGGCCCCCGAAACAGGTGTCCCGGAAGCCCTTCTCGTTTGTGTAGCAACTCCGAGAATCTCACTTCCGCGAATCACAGTCAAGAGTCTCCGAAAGGAGATTGGCGCCGTTTCGGTGAGCGCTTTCGCTTTGCCTAAAAGCTGAAGGGCTGAACCATGACGCAGCAGCTACCCACGACGCCCTTTGGGCGGCGGTCGATGTCGCTTGGCCTGTTGGCTAGCCAAGTGACAGCTCAGGCCGTCACGCCCGATTTGGTGGTTCATAAATGGAAGGTCTTCCAGCATATCCGGGAAGCTCGCGAAGCCGTCGGTGCGACCGATCGGGCGCTCGCGATCCTCAGCGCACTACTTTCGTTCCACCAGGAGACAACGATGTGCGCGGATGGCGACCTCGTCGTCTTCCCGTCCAACGCGCAGCTCAGCGATCGAGCGAACGGCATGTCGCCGGCGACGCTTCGCAGGCATATCGCCATCCTTGTGCACTGCGGCTTGGTCATTCGCAGAGACAGTCCGAACG
>NZ_JAIVFN010000189.1 GCF_030015065.1 Xanthobacter autotrophicus
AAGAGACAGGGCGGTGGCTTCGCGCCCGGTCCCGGCGCGGCTTCCGGACTGAGGACGTCCGGCCCGCCTGCGCCCGCCCCTCACACGGCGGCGAGGATACGCTCGTGGAGGCGGGCGGCGTCGGCGCCCGTGCGCCCGCCACGCGGGAGATCGACCGGCACGTCGAGGGCGACCTCGCCCTGCCGCAGCACCACCACCCGGTCGGCGAGGGAGACCGCCTCGGCCACGTCATGGGTGATGAGCACCACGGTGAAGCCGTGCTCCTGCCAGATGCGCTCGGTGAGGCGGTGCATCTCCACCCGCGTCAGGGCATCCAGCGCACCGAACGGCTCGTCCAGCAGCAACACGCCGGGACGCGACACCAAAGCGCGGGCCAGCGCCACGCGCTGCTTCTGCCCGCCGGAGAGCACGTAGGGCCATTCCCGGCCGCGATCGGCGAGGCCCACGTCCTTCAGCGCCGCATGGGCCCTTTCGCGCCAGCCGGGACCGCGGGCGATGCCCACATTGCCGATCACCCGCTGCCAGGGCGCGAGGCGCGCATCCTGGAACAGCAGGCGCACCTGTGGCATCAGGCCGGTGACGGGGGCGTCGCCGATGCGCACCGCGCCGGAATTCGCGGTGTCGAGCCCGCAGATGAGGCGCATGAGGGTGGTCTTGCCCCCGCCCGAGCGGCCCACCACGGCGAGGAACTGGCCGGCGGGCACGTCGAGGTCGAGCCGGCGCAGCACGGTGCGGGCGCCGAAGCTCTTCACCACATTGTCCAGGCGGATGCGCTCGCCCTGCCAGCGTTCGGCGGCGGGGGGCTGCGGGAAGCGCGGGGCGCGGAAGGTCTCGCGAATCTCCGCTTCGCGGCGGTCCCGGTCACGCAGGGCGGCGGAGATTTCGGCGTCGGTGGCGGCGAAAATCTCCATCACGCCACGCCCTTGCCGCCGGGCTGGTAAGCCGGGTTCCAGGCCAGCGCGCGCTGCTCGATGGTCCGCGTCAGGCTGTCGGCGAGCTTGCCGAGCAGGGCATAGGCGAGCACGCCCAGCACCACCACGTCGGTCTGGAGGAATTCGCGGGCGTTCATGGTCATGTAGCCGATGCCCTCGGTGGAGGAGATGGTCTCGGCCACGATCAGCGTCAGCCACATGATGCCGAGCGCGTAGCGCAGCCCCACCAGCACCGAGGGCAGCGCCCCCGGCAGCACGATGCGGGTGAACAAGGCGGCCGGGGAGAGCCCGTAGACCCGCGCCATCTCAATGAGGCCGGCATCCACGTTGCGGATGCCATGATAGGTGTTGAGATAGATGGGGAAGGCCACCCCCACCGCCACAAGGAAGATCTTGGCCTCCTCGCCGATACCGAACCACAGGATCACGAGGGGGATGATGGCGAGGTGCGGCACGTTGCGCAGCATCTGCAGGGTGGAATCCAGCGCGGTTTCCGCCGGCTTCCACAGCCCGTTGAGCACCCCGAGGGCAAAGCCGATGCCGCCGCCGATGGCGAGCCCGGTCAGCGCCCGCCCGGTGGAGACGGAGATGTTGGCGATGAGCGTGCCGTCCTTCAGCGTGCGCCAGAAGGCGAGGGCCACGTCCCCCGGCGCCGGCAGCACGCGGGAGGAGAGAAAGCCGAGGCTCGCCGCCGCCTGCCACACGGCGAGGATGGCCAGCGGCAACGCCCACGGCGCCAGCGACTTCCCGAGGGCACGCCCGGTGGTTGCGAGCCGGGACCGGCCCGCGGCGCCGGCCGCGTCGCGCCGCTCCGCCTTCGCCCCGGCGACGGCGGGGACGCCGCTGCCCGGCACGGCGCCGGCAACCGCGCCCTGGGTGAAGGCGATGGCTTCGGTGGGGCCGGACAGGCTCATGGCGGACCTCCTTCAGGATTTGGGGGCGCGCAGGGCGTCGGCGATGCGGATGGGCTTGGGAATGAGGCCCAGGGCGAAGAAGGCGTCCGCCACCTTCTGCTGCTCGCCCGCCACCTGGGGGGTGAGCGGCTTCACGTCATACTGCTGGCGGGCGAGGGCCACTTCGAGGATCGGCACGGGAATGCCGATGAGGGGCGAGAAGGTCTCGGCCGCCGCCTTGGGATTGGCCTTCACCCACGCGCCGATCTCGGCGACACCGGCGAGGATGGCGTCCACCACCTGCGGCGCCTGGTCCACGAACGCTTTGGTGGAGAAATAGAACTGGTAGTTGGAGACGATGCCGGTGCCGTCCGCCAGCTGCCGCGCCTCGATGGTCTTCTCCGCCGCCGCCTGGAACGGGTCCCAGATGGCCCAGGCGTCCACCGAGCCGCGCTCGAAGGCGGCGCGGGCGTCGGCCGGGGTGAGGAAGACGGTCTTGATGTCGCTATAGGCGACGCCGGCCTTCTCCAGCGCCTTCACCAGCAGGAAATGGACGTTGGAGCCCTTGTTGAGGGCCACCGTCCTGCCCTTGAGGTCGGCGACGCTCTTCAGCGGGCTGCCCTTGGGCACCAGGATGGCCTCGCCCTGCGGCGCGGCGGGCTCGTAGCCCACATAGACCAGCGGCGCGCCGGCGGCCTGGGCGAACACCGGCGGGGCCTCGCCCGTATTGCCGAAGTCGATGGCGCCGGCGTTCAGCGCCTCCAGCAGCTGCGGGCCGGCGGGGAACTCGGCCCACTTCACGCCGTAGCCGAGCCCCTTCAGCTTCTCTTCCAGCAGCCCCTTGTTCTTCAGCAGGATAAGGGTGCCGTACTTCTGGTAGCCGATGCGGACCACCTTCTCCTGCGCCAGCGCGGGGGCCGACGGGAGGCCCACCGCCAAGCCAGTCGCGAGGCCGGCGGCGAGGAGGAGGAAAGCGCGGCGGGTGATGCGGTGGGTCATCGGGGGTCCTTTGGGGTGATCCTTCGGGAGAAACGCGGGGGCCTGCGGCCGGCTTCAGTCAGCGAGGCCGCGATAGGAGCCGGCCCAGTACAGCAGCGGCTGGGCGCTCTCGGTGATGCGCGAGGCCACCACCCGGCCGATGACGATGACGTGGGAATGCCGCTCGATGGCGTCCTCCAGCACGCAGTCGAAGGCGGCCAGCGCGTCCGCCAGCACCGGGGCGCCGGTCTCCAGCCGGGTCCAGTCGGCGCCCTGGTAGCGCGCGGGCCCCTTCAGCCCGCCCTTGCCGGCGAACTGGTCGGCGAGGGGCTGGTGGTGCGGGCGCAGCACGTTGATGGCGAAGGCCCGCTCCTGCAGCACCGGCCCGAGGGAGGAGCCGGCGCGGTTGATGGTGATGAGCAGGGTGGGCGGCTCCACCGACAGGGAGGTGACCGAGGTGGCGGTGAGCCCGGTGCGCCCGTCGCCCGCGCCGACGGTGAGCACGCTCACCGCCCCGGCCAGCTTGCGCATGGCGGCGCGGAAGGCGAGCGAGGCGTCCGGCAGCTCGGGCGCGAGGGCGGGGGAGGCGACGGACGTATGTGCGTTCATGGAGGGCCTCTGAAATCGCCGCGGTGGCGCGGCCGGGGCGTTCGGGACCGCCTCCGGAGTGTTCCGGAGGCGGCGTGATGGAAAAAAGGATAGACAGCGGCCACCTCTATAGTCAATAAATTCGATGAAATTTATTGAATTAAAATGGCGCGTCGCGGCGGGGTCTCCCGGTGGCCGGCGCGCCGCATTCGGGAGCCATCCATGTCGAGTTCCGAAACGTCGAGTTCCGAAGCCGTGAACGCCGCAGCCCCCCTCACCGCCGCGCGGGAGGCCAATGTGCTGTGGTTCCTGCCCACCCACGGGGACGGGCATTATCTCGGCACGTCCCACGGGGCGCGGGAGGTGAATCTCGGCTACCTCAGGCAGATCGCGCAGGCGGCGGACCAGCTCGGCTATTACGGCGTGCTCATCCCCACCGGCCGCAGCTGCGAGGACAGCTGGATCGTGGCCTCGGCGCTGGCCGGCCTCACCGAGCGGCTGCGCTTCCTGGTGGCGGTGCGGCCGGGCCTGCTCTCCCCGGCGGTGGCCGCGCGCATGACGGCGACGCTGGACCGCATCTCGGGCGGGCGTGCGCTCATCAACGTGGTCACCGGCGGCGACCCGGAGGAGAACAGGGGCGACGGCTTCTTCGCCGATCACGGCGAGCGCTACGAAATTACCGCCGAGTTCCTCGACATCTACACCCGCCTGCTGAAGGGCGAGGAGGTGACCTTCGCCGGCAGGCATCTGAAGGTGGAGGGCGGCAAGCTGCTCTATCCGCCGGTGCAGCAGCCCCATCCGCCGCTGTTCTTTGGCGGCTCCTCCGCCCCGGCCCATGATGTGGCGGCGCGGCAGGTGCAGAAATATCTCACCTGGGGCGAGCCGCCGGCGCTGGTGGCCGAGAAGATCAAGGACCTGAAGGCCCGCGCGGCAGCTGTGGGCCGCGAGCTGACCTTCGGCATCCGCCTCCATGTCATCGTGCGCGACACCACTGCCGAGGCCTGGGCGGCGGCGGACAAGCTCATCTCCCACATCGACGACGCCACCATCGCCGAGGCGCAGAAGGTGTTCGCGCGCATGGATTCGGAAGGCCAGCGGCGGATGAGCGCCCTGCATGGCGGCCGCCGCGACAAGCTGGAGGTGAGCCCCAATCTGTGGGCCGGCGTCGGCCTGGTGCGCGGCGGGGCCGGCACGGCTCTGGTGGGCGACCCGCAGACGGTGGCGGAGCGCATCAGGGAATACATGGCGCTCGGCCTCGATACCTTCGTGCTCTCCGGTTATCCCCACCTCGAGGAAGCGTACCGGTTCGGCGAAGGCGTGCTGCCGCTCCTGCCGCTCGCCGCGGGCACCGGCGCTCCCAGGGCGGTGACGAACCACCGCGGTCCGTTCGGCGAGATCATCGGCAATGCCATCGTGCCGCAGGAGCGCCGGGTCTCGGCATCCTGAGCCACGGGCGGGCCTTCCAGGCTGTCCGGAAAGGCAACCCTCTGGCGCCTGGGTCGTGTCTCGCCTTGAGACCAGGCGCGGTCCTGCTCCCTCTCCCACCTGCGGGGGAGGGGTGGTGCGGGAGAGGCGTTCCGGCGGCATCGCAAGCGGTTCGGCGTGGATGCCCGGAACCCGGATGTTCCCGCGTTCCCACCATGAGACCCGAAGTCGGCACCCGCCGGCTTCGGGCATAGGCCGGGCATGACGACGGTCGCCGCCGCGATGCCATCTCTGGATTTACAAGCGGATTCTGAGGCTTGGGGCCCCCTTGCCCGGTGATGGTCGGCCATGACGGCGGCGAAGGTGCCGGCAGGGTGCGAGCCTCCGGCACCTCTTGAAAGGCGCCCCCATCCCGCAGCCC
>NZ_JAIVFN010000190.1 GCF_030015065.1 Xanthobacter autotrophicus
ACAGCTCCAGCACGCCGAGAATCTCCCGCTCCCCCGGCGTGGGCTTTTCATGGGCGATGGTCCAGGGGCGGCCATCGGGCTTCGTGCCCTCGGCCCGCATCTCGCCGTCGATGCCCACCAGCCAGGAGGACAGGCCCGCCGCCGTCATCTCCCGCGCCAATTCGTCCACGCCGAAGCCCTTGGCGATGCCGGAGAGGTCAAGCCGCAACGGCGCCAGCCGGCGCGCGCGACAGCCGGCCGGATCGAGCTGAAGAGTTTTCGGCGGCTCGAACGAGGGACGGCCGGCAATCGCGGCGATGCGCCCGCCATCGGGCACGCGCGCGCCGCCGCCGAAGCCCCAGGCCTGGACCAGATCGCCCACGCCGATATCGAACGCCCCCTGCGACAGGCGGCCGATCTCCAGGGCCGTGGCGAGTACATGCGCCAGTTCGCGGGGGATCTGCACCCAGGCGCCCACCGGCGCGGCGTTGAGCCGCTCCAGATCCGACTCCGGGCGCCAGGTGGACATCTGCTGCTCCACCCGCTCGACGGCGCCCTGGAGGCGGTGGGTCAGCGCCGCCTCGTCCACATCGCCGCCCGCATGGAACACGGCCGACCAGCGCGAGCCCATGGCGGGGCCGCTCAGGGCGTGGCGATGCGGGGCCTCAGTAGACATCTTCGACATAGCGCCCGCACGACTTGAGGGTGGCAAGATCGAGGCCGAGCGGGCGCACCACCGGCTCGAAGGCGCGGGTCACCGCATCGGCCATGTCGCGGCCGCCGCACACCAGAATCTGCGCGCCCTGCTTCAGCAGTTCCCGCAGGCGCGGCGCATCGGCGGCGATCCGGTCCTGGACATAGGCGCCCCCTTCCACATCCCGCGAGAAGGCGGTCTTGAGGGAGGTCAGGCGCCGTTCCGCCAGATGCTGGGCCAGTTCATGTTCGTACAGGAAATCGGAGGCGGCGCTGCGCCCGCCCCAGTAGAGATGCATGGGCCGTTCTTCCGCATTGGCGCGCACGAAGCCGGCAAGCGGGCCGATGCCGGCCCCGGCGCCGACGAGGATCAGCGGCGCGCGCCCCGCCGCCGGGCGGAACGCCGGATTCTCGCGGATGAAGGCGTTGATCGCGCCACCCGGGGCCAGCGCATGCAGGAAGGTGGAGCACAGCCCGCCTTCCCGCAGCCGCACGCAGATCTCCAGCACCCCGTCGCGGGTGGACGAGGCGAGCGAGTAGAAGCGGGGCATGGTGTCCCCCGGCGGCACGATCCCCGCCAGGTCCCCCGCCGCGAAGGCCGGCAGGCGGCCGGGCGTGCCGGTGCGCGGATCACGCGGGGCCTGAAAGCGCAGGATCGCCACCGGCGTGCCCAGCGCCTCGCCATAAAGCTCACGCCCGGCGAGCACCAGCGGCACGGTCTTCGGCGGCTCGGCCACGTGGGAGAGCGTGAGGTCGTGCCCCAGCACGGCGCCGAGGTCTTGCCCCCATTGGGCGAATTCCTGGGCCGAGCGCCGGTCCACCCGCTTCAGCGGCAAGAGGCGCGGGCACCCTTTGGCCTCCAGCGCGTCGGCGACCTCCTGGGCGAACCGGCAGAAATGCGGGAAGTTGCGATCGCCGAAGCCCAGCACCGCCACCGGCGGACGCCCCGGCACGCGCGCGAGGCGGGACAGGAAGCCCTTGGCCGAGGCCGGCGCATCGCCTTCGCCATAGGTGGCGGTGAGGATCAGAAGCCGGTCGGCGGCAAGATGTGCCGCGCCCACCTCGTTCATGGCGGCGATGTGCACCCGGTGCCCGGCGGCAGTAAGGGCGGCATGCAGGGTGCCGGCGAAGCCCCAGGTGGAATTGCCTTCGCTGCCCACGAGAATCACCGTATCGGCGCCGCGCGCGGGCGCATTCGCGGTGAAGCGCGGACGGGCCGCCCGCCGGCGCGCCCACAGGATGATGCCGGTGGCGCCCAGCATCGGCACGGCGGCCGAGGAGAGCCCCAGCAGCAGGCCGAGCAGCCACGCGCCCCGCCCGGTGTGGAGGGTGCGGACAAGATCATTGATCCGCTCCAGCCCGGTGGCCGGGGCGAAGGCCAGGGCCGCGCCGGTGGCGGCGTCGATCTGCGTCTCGCCGGCGGCGGTGCGCAGGGTGAAGATGTCGGTGGGATCGGCGGGATCGGGGAAGCTCAGCTCGCGCAGCTCCGCCAGCGGCACGGATCGCAGCGCGGCGAGGGTGCCCACCGGCGCCGGCGTGCCGCCGCTCGCGGTGACGGCGGGGGCAATCCCCTGCGCCTCGGGGATGAGGCCGAAGGTGCCGGCGGACATCCACAGGCCGGTGAGGGAGGACAGCACCAGCCCGGCGACGGCCAGCCGCCCCAGTTCGCCGTGCCAGCGCTGGGCCGGCGTGCCGCGGATCGGCCGCAGCAGCGCCCCCGCGCCGCCGAGCCGTCGCGCGAGCAGCAGCATGCCAGACACGCTCAGCGCCAGCATGGCCAGCGCGCCCAGCCCGGCCGCGGCCCGGCCCGCGTCGCCGGCCAGGAAGGAGCGGTGGAGACTGGTGATGAAGCGCGTGGTCTCAGGCACCTGATAGGGTCCCAGCCCCGTGCCGGTGGCCGGATCGACCCGCTCCACGCCGCGCGCGTCGCCGTCGTCGAAGGCCACCGTGAGGCTGCCATCCGGCCGCTGGCGGATGGCGCTGATGCCCGGGTGGCGCGCGGCGACTTGCGCCGCGAGGCCCGCGACGCTGGTGCCCGCAGGCACCGCTGGAGCCGCCGCGCGGTCCAATGCCGGCTGAAGCGAGAGCACGGCACCGGTGACGGCGACCACCGTGAGGCCGAGCGCCAGCACGACGCCCGGCAACCCATGAAGACGGCGCAGCATGTTGATGTCCGTTTCGGTCAGAAGGTGACGGTGAGGGACTTGACGTAGCCCTTGCCGGCAAAAGGCTTGCCGGACGCGGCGGCCGCGAGCGGCGCCACCACCTCGGAGGGATTGTCCATCCCGTCCTCGACCGAGGTATCCACATGCACCTTGTAGCCGGCGTCGATCATGGCGTCGGCGAGGTCGAGGGTGATCTTCAGCGTCTTGCCGGAGCCGATGCTGGCGCCGGTGATGCCGTCGATCTCGGTCGCCCGCCCGCCGGAGGCGCGCTGCCAGTCGGAGAGGTGGCGGTAGTATTTCGCCTTGCCGCCGGCCATCCACAAGGTGCCCTTGTAGGCCCCGGCGGCGTCGGTGACGTAGAGCACCACGTAGGCGCCATTGCCGCCGTAGCGCTTCAGCGCGGTCTCGAAGGTGACCTGCCTGGCTTCGGCGAGGGTGGGGGCCACCAGCGCGGCGGTTGCGGCCACGGCGGGGAGAACGAATTTCATCGGTCGGCTCCTGGAAGGGAAAAGCGGGGAGGGGCTCATTGCACCTCGACCTTGGGCCGGGCCTTGCCGTTGAAGAGGCCGTTGTCGGGCACCGGCGCGCTGGGATCGGCGGGGCCGGTCTGGGGCAGGGCGTTGCGACCGCCGCGGCGGTCGTCGTCCTCATCATCGTCGTCGTCATCCTCGCGGTGACGGCGATTGTGGGCGCCATCGCGCTTGTGCTCGGACTTCGAGTCCGCAAAGCGCATGGCGCCGTCCGGGCCGGAAGCCTCCCGGCGCTCGTGCCGCTCGTGCCCGGACAGCGACAGGGAATGGAGGTCCGACGCCGCCAGGGCGATGCCGATGCCCGTGGTGGACAAAAGGAGAGCCGCTCCGATCAGGGTGCGCGTTTTCATGGATGCCTCCCGGCTGGTTGGTGTTGACCGGGCTCACCCTCGTGCGTGCACCTGACGGCGACCTGAAGCGCGAGCGCTATTACGTTCAGCTTCCCGTCAGGATCGCGGTCGGAAAGCGCACGGTGACCTGGAAGCCGTCCGCCTCCCCCGGGATCGGCGAGGCGAGATCGAGCCTCAGCCCGGCGCCACGGCACACGGCGGCGGCGATGGCGAGGCCGAGGCCGGTACCCTCGGCCTGGGTCGGCCCCCGCTCGAACGGGCGCAGCAGCGCCGCCAGCCGGTCGGCCGGCACCACCGGGCCGCGATTGGCGACCTCGAAGCCGTCAGCGCTCAGCCGCACATGGATGGGGGTTTCGGGCGCGCCGTGCTTCAGGGCGTTCTCGATGAGATTGCGGGCGAGGACCGCGAAGGCATCCGGGTCGAGATCGCTGACCGGGCCGCCGTCCGGCGGGATCGCCACCACAAGGTCTGAGCCCCGCTCGGTCTGGTGGTCGAGTTCGGCGATCACGTGGCGCAGCACCGGGCCGAGCGGCGCCGGATGCTCGGCCAGCAGGCCGCCGCCTTCGGCCTTTGCCAGTTGCAGCAGCTTCTCGGAGAGGCGGGTCAGGCGCCGGAGCGCGCCGGCCACGTCCCGCGCCCGCTGGCGGGGGGCGCCTTCGGGTAGTTCGGCCAGCAGGCGCTGGGTCTGCGCCAGCGCGGCGGCGATGGGGGTTCTCAGCTCGTGGGCGCTGTTGGCGGTGAAGCCCCGTTCCGCCTCCAGTGCGCCGCGCAGGCGCTCCATCAGCGCGTTGACCGAGGCGGCGACGGGCGCCATCTCCTCCGGCAGGCCGTCCGCCGACACCGGCGTGAGATTGCCGCGGCCGCGCGCCGCGATGGCCCGGCGGAACGCCAGCACCGGCTTGAGCGACAGCCGGACCGAGAGCCAGACGCCGGCCAGCGCGATGGGCACCAAGGCGACGAGGGGCCAGATCAGCGCCATCACGGCCCGCCGCACCGCCGCGGCGCGGTGGCCGAGTTCCTCCGCCGTGGTGACGACAATGGTGCCGCGCACCGCCGCCTCGGTGTAGGTGCGCAGCCGATCGGTGGTGTGGAAGCCCGGGGCAAGGCCCGGCGGGATCGCCATCAGCTCCGCGTCGCTGGACTGGAGCAGCACGCGCCCCGCGCCATCGCGCACCACATAGGTGATGTATTCCCGGTGGGCCCCGATGGGCGCCATGTGCTGCGGGGCGTCCCCGGCCTCGCGGGAGAGCAGCTCGGAATAGGCCAGCGGCAGCACCCGCTGCGCCACCTCCTGGAGCGCGCTGTCGAACACCTCGCCGATCTCGTGCCGCAGCACCAGTCCCGCCACCGTGGCCGCGGCGAGCCACAGCGCCGCGACCGAGGCCGCGAGCCACAGCCCGAGGCGCCGGCCCAGGCTCCACCGGCGGGACTGGCGAGGGCCGCTCACGCCCCCGCTC
>NZ_JAIVFN010000191.1 GCF_030015065.1 Xanthobacter autotrophicus
CCCCTATGCCGCGCCCCTCGCCTCCTCCCGCCTGCAGGGCCTGCCCCCTGCTTTGGTGGTGAGCGCGCAGGACTGCCCCATGCGGGACGAGAGCGCGCGCTACGCCGGCGCCCTGGAGAAGGCCCGCGTCGCCACTGAGCTTCATATCCTGCCCGGCCCCACGCACTGGCCCGATGGCATTTCGGCACCGCCCGAGAAGCCCGAATCGTGGGCCGGAGCCCTGCGCACCCTGTTCGCCCGTTTCTTCGAAATCTCACGGCCGCGTCGGCGCAAGCCGGCCCCGGCCGTCCTCTGACTGCCCGACATCCCGAACTGCCCCAGGGACCTGCCCCATGACCGACCAGACCGCCACGCCCCGCACCGCCCGCCTGCGCAACCGCCTCCTCCTCGGCACCGTCGCCCTCGCCGCTGTCCTCGGCACGCTCTACGGCCTGCCCCAGACCACCGCCCATGCCGAGAAGCCGGCCGCGGCGGCGCCCGCCGCCGTCCCGGTCTCCGTCGCCACCGTGGAGCCGCGCGAGGCCCGGCTGTTCGAGACCTTCTCCGGCCGGCTGGAGGCGGTGGAGCGGGTGGAGGTGCGTTCGCGCGTCGCCGGCGCCATCAAGGCCGTCCATTTCCGGGAGGGGGCGCTGGTGAAGGAAGGCGAGCTTCTCGTCTCCATCGATCCCGAGCCGTTCGAGGCCGAAGTGGCCGAGGCCGAGGCCCAGGTGGCCGCCGCCCAGGCCCGCGTGGAACTTGCCCGCAACGAGCTGGAGCGCGGCCAGCGCCTGTGGAATTCCCGCACCGTCTCCCAGCGCGACCTCGACGAACGGGTCAACGGCCAGCGCGCCGCCGAGGCCAGCCTGCGGGCCGCCGAAGCCAAACTGACCTCGGCGAAGCTCAGCCTCTCCTACACCCGCGTCCGCGCGCCGGTGGCGGGACGCGTCGGCAAGTCGGAGATCACGGTGGGCAATCTCGTGGCCGCCGGTCCCGGCGCGCCGGTGCTCACCACCCTGGTGTCGGTGGACCCCATCTATGCCAGCTTCAATGCCGACGAGGCCACCGTCTCGCGCGCCCTCGCCGGGCTCGGCGCCGGCGCGGATGTCTCCGACCGGCTCGACCGCATCCCGGTGCTCATGACCACCTCCGCCGGCGGCCCGCCGGTGGAGGGGCGCATGCAGCTGGTGGACAACCAGGTGGACGTGCGCACCGGCACGGTGCGGGTGCGCGCCCGCTTCGCCAACACCGACGGGCGGCTCCTGCCCGGCCAGTTCGCGCGCCTCGAGATGGGCCAGCCCCGCAGCGAGCCGGCCCTGCTGGTGAGCGAGCGGGCGGTGGGCACGGACCAGGACAAGAAGTTCGTCTTCGTGGTGGACGCCGCCAACACCGCGGTCTGGCGCGAGGTCACGCTGGGCGCCCCCGTGGACGGCCTGCGCGTGGTCACCAGCGGACTGAAGGCGGGCGAGCGCATCGTCGTCAACGGCCTCCACCGCGTGCGCCCCGGCGCACCCGTGATGCCGCAGAGCGTGCCCATGCGGGTGACGGAGGCGGCTTCCGCGACCCGCGCCAACTGACGCGGCGCGCCGTCACGACCTGAACCGGTTTCGATCCCTCTCCCCCGCATGGGAGGGGGCGGGTGAGGGGCGGGCCGTGCGCCGCGCCCCTGGCAAGCGGCATCGCCCCTCACCCACCTTTTTCGTCCGCCCCCTCCCGCGCCGGGATTGGGGAAGGACCCGTCGCGTCCCGCGTTCCGAACCCCTTTAGCCACCCGCATCTTCGGGAGGGTCCCATGAACCTGTCCAAGTTCTTCATCGACCGGCCCATCTTCGCGGGCGTGCTCTCGGTGCTCATCTTCCTCGCCGGCCTCATCGCCATGCAGGCCATGCCGATCTCCGAATATCCGGAAGTGGTGCCGCCGCAGGTGGTGGTCCGCGCCACCTATCCCGGCGCCAACCCCAAGGTGATCGCCGAAACCGTCTCGACCCCGCTGGAAGAAGCCATCAACGGCGTCGAGGACATGCTCTACATGTCCAGCCAGGCCACCACAGACGGCCTGATGACGCTGACCGTCACCTTCAAGCTCGGCACCGATCCGGACAAGGCGCAGCAGCTGGTGCAGAACCGCATCTCCCAGGCGGAGCCCCGCCTGCCGGAAGAAGTGCGGCGCCTCGGCGTCACCACGGTGAAGTCTTCGCCGGACCTCACCATGGTGGTGCACCTGATCTCCCCCAACAATCGCTACGACACCACCTATCTGCGCAACTACGCGGTGCTGAACGTGAAGGACCGCCTCGCCCGCATCGAGGGCGTGGGGCAGGTTCAGCTGTTCGGCGCCGGCGATTACTCCATGCGCATCTGGCTCGACCCGCAGAAGGTGGCCGAGCACGGGCTTTCCGCCGCCGACGTGGTGCGTGAGATCCGCGCCCAGAACGTGCAGGCGGCGGCCGGCGTGGTGGGCGCCTCCCCCGGCGCGCCGGGGCTCGACCTCCAGCTTTCCATCAACGCCCAGGGCCGCCTCGCCAACGTGGAGGAGTTCGGCAACATCGTGGTGAAGAGCGGCACGAATGGTGAGATCGTGCTGTTGAAGGACGTGGCGCGGGTGGAGCTCGGCGCCTCCGAATATGCCCTGCGCTCCCTGCTCAACAACACCCAGGCGGTGGCGGTGCCCATCTTCCAGGCCCCCGGTTCCAACGCCATCCGCATCGCCGACGAGGTGCGCCGGGTGATGGAGGAGATCAAGGCCAACATGCCGGAAGGCGTGGATTATTCCATCGTCTACGACACCACCCAGTTCGTCCGCGCCTCCATCGACGCGGTGGTGCACACGCTGCTGGAAGCGGTGCTGCTGGTGGTGCTGGTGGTGATCGTGTTCCTCCAGACCTGGCGGGCCTCCATCATCCCGCTGCTGGCGGTGCCGGTCTCCATCGTCGGCACGTTCGCGGTGATGCACCTGTTCGGTTTTTCCATCAATGCCTTGACCCTGTTCGGGCTGGTGCTGGCCATCGGCATCGTGGTGGATGACGCCATCGTGGTGGTGGAGAATGTGGAGCGCAACATCGAGAGCGGGCTCTCCCCGCGGGAGGCCACCTACAAGGCCATGCAGGAGGTGTCCGGACCCATCATCGCCATCGCCCTGGTGTTGATCGCGGTGTTCGTGCCGCTGGCCTTCATCACCGGGCTAACCGGCCAGTTCTACAAGCAATTCGCCCTCACCATCGCCATCTCGACGGTGATCTCGGCCATCAATTCCCTCACCCTGTCCCCCGCCCTCTCGGCCCTGCTGCTGAAGGGGCATGATGCGCCGAAGGATCGCCTCACGCGCGTCATGGATTTTGCTTTCGGCTGGTTTTTCAAGGGCTTCAACAAGGCCTTCGTGACGGGCTCCAACGCCTATGGCAGCGTGGTGAAGCGGACCATCGCCCACAAGGCGGTCATGCTGGGCCTCTACGTCGTGCTGGTGGCCATGACGGTGGTGCTGTTCCGCGCCGTGCCGCCCGGCTTCGTGCCGGGGCAGGACAAGCAATATCTCGTTGGTTTCGCTCAGCTTCCCGACGGCGCCACGCTGGACCGCACGGAAGAGGTGATCCGCCAGATGAGCGACATCGCCCTCAAGGAGGAGGGCGTGAAGTCGGCCATCGCCTTCCCCGGCCTCTCCATCAACGGGTTCACGAACTCCTCCAACTCCGGCATTGTTTTTGTCGGTTTGGACGACTTCGAGCACCGCAAGTCGCCGGCCCTTTCCGGCAATGCCATCGCTTTGGCATTGAACCAGAAATTCGCCGCCATCCCCGACGCCATGATCGCCATGTTCCCCCCGCCTCCGGTGCAAGGGCTCGGCACCATCGGCGGGTTCAAGTTCCAGATCGAGGATCGCGCCGGTCTCGGCTACGCGGCGCTGGACGAGGCCACCAGGGCCTTCCTCGCCAAGGCCGCCGCGGCGCCGGAGCTGGCCGGCCTGTTCTCCTCCTACCAGGTGAACGTGCCCCAGCTGTTCGCCGACATCGACCGGGTGAAGGCGCGCCAGCTGAATGTCGCGGTCACCGACGTGTTCGAGACCATGCAGATCTATCTGGGCTCGGCCTATGTGAACGACTTCAACACCTTCGGGCGTACCTACACGGTGCGGGTGCAGGCGGACGCCCCGTTCCGCGCCCGGCCCGAGGACGTGGGCACCCTGAAGGTGCGCTCGGCCAGCGGCGAGATGATTCCGCTCTCGGCATTGCTCAAGGTGCGCTCGGCGGCGGGGCCGGAGCGGGCCATGCGCTACAACGGCTTCCTCTCGGCGGACGTGAACGGCGGTGCCGCTCCCGGCTTCTCCTCCGGCGAGGCGCAGGCGGCGGTGGAGCGCATCGCGGCCGAGACCCTGCCCAAGGGCTTCGCCTTCGAATGGACGGAACTCACCTACCAGGACATCCTCGCCGGCAATTCGGCGGTGTGGGTGTTCCCGCTCGCCATCTTCCTCGTCTTCCTGGTGCTGGCGGCCCAGTATGAAAGCCTGATGCTGCCGCTCGCCATCATCATGATCGTGCCCACGGGCCTGTTCGCGGCCATGACCGGGGTGTGGCTCGCCGGCGGGGACAACAATGTCTTCACCCAGATCGGCCTCGTGGTGCTGGTGGGGCTTTCGGCCAAGAATGCCATCCTGATCGTGGAGTTCGCCCGCGAGCTGGAGTTCGCCGGCCGCACCCCGGTCCAGGCGGCGCTGGAGGCGAGCCGGCTCAGGCTACGGCCGATCCTGATGACCTCGCTCGCCTTCATCATGGGCGTGGTGCCGCTGGTCACCTCCATCGGCGCCGGGGCGGAGATGCGTCAGGCCATGGGCACGGCGGTGTTCGCGGGCATGATCGGCGTGACCGCCTTCGGCATCTTCCTGACGCCGGTGTTCTACGTGATGCTGCGGGCGCTTGCGGGCAACCGGCCGCTCACCCAGCACGGCCACGGCACGGTGGGGGCGGACGCGCCCCATGGGCCGGGCCATGGCACCACCACCGCGACGCCCCCGGCGCTTCAGCCGGGGGAGTGAGGCGGCGGCTGGTCCGTTCCCGGAACGGCGGGCGAGAACAAGGCGGTGCCTCGGCCTGAAAGACCACTGCTTCGGCCGGTTACGATGAGAACCCTCTCCCGCTTGCGGGGGAGGGCAGGGTG
>NZ_JAIVFN010000192.1 GCF_030015065.1 Xanthobacter autotrophicus
CTCCCCAACCCTCCCCCGCACGCGGGAGAGGGGGCGCGACGGCGGTTCTCTTCAAAAGTTCAGCCGCGCCTTGATGCCCTCGGCGGCGGCGCGGCCGGTGGAAAAGCAGGCCTGCAGCAGGTAGCCCCCCGTGGGGGCCTCCCAGTCCAGCATCTCGCCGGCGGCGAACACCGGCGGCAGGTGGGCCGGCAGGCCGCAGAGGGCGTAGTCGGCGCCGACCGCGCTCCAGGCGATGCCGCCGGCGGTGGAGATGGCGCGCTCAAGCCCGGCATGGCCGGTCACCTCCAGCGGCAGCGCCTTGATGAGGCGGGCGAGGGCCGCCGCGTCCGGCCGGGCCGGGCCGGCGACCTCGCGCACGAGGTTCGCCGCCACCGGGGCAAGCCCGCCATGCTTGGCCAGCACGGTGGAGAAGGAAGCCTTGACCGGGGCGGCGGCGAGCCGGGCGGCGAGGGCCTTTTCGTCCAGGTCCGGGCGCAGGTCGAGGTGGAGGGTGATGGAACGATGGCCCAGCGCCCGGCGCAGGTCGGCGGAAAGGGCGTAGATGGCGCCGCCTTCCAGTCCCGAGGCCGTCACCACCGCCTCGCCGCGCACCACAGTCTTGCCGAAGCGCAGGGCGATGCGCTTCAGTGGCGTGCCGGCGAAGCGGGCGCGGAACACCTCCGACCAGCCGATGCTCACGCCCATGTTGGAGGGGGAAAGCGCATTCACCGGAACGCCGGCGGCCCGCAGCCCCTCCACCCAGCTGCCGTCCGAGCCGAGGCGCGGCCAGGAGGCGCCGCCCAGCGCCAGCAGCACGGCATCAGCCTTTTCCTCCACCGCGCCGTCGGGGGTGTCGAACAGCACGGCGCCCGACGGGCTCCAGCCCCGGAAGGCGTGGCGCAGGTGGAAGGCGACGCCCTGCGCCGAAAGCCGCGCCAGCCACGCGCGCAGCAGGGGCGAGGCCTTGAAGCTTAAGGGGAACACCCGCCCGCTGGAGCCGACGAAGGTCTCCTCGCCCAGCCCCAAAGCCCATTGGCGCAGGGCGTCCGGCGGGAAGGCTTCCAGCGCCGGGGCGAGGCGCTCCGCTGCCTTGCCGTAGCGCGTGAGGAAGCGCGCAAGCGGTTCCGAATGGGTCAGGTTGAGCCCGCCACGCCCGGCCATGAGGAACTTGCGGGCGACGGAGGGCATGCGGTCATAGACCGCCACGCGCGCGCCGGCGGCGGAGAGGATCTCCGCCGCGGCGAGGCCCGCGGGGCCGGCGCCGACGATGGCGATGAAAGGCGCGTCGAGGGGCAATCTGTTGCCTTATGCCAGGGGCCCCGGTCTGTGACCGGTGCGGGGAGGGGGGCGCCCGTCGCTGCGGGTTGAGCCCTGAAACGAGAAACCCTCCGCCGGACGACGGCGGAGGGTCGAAGAATTGCAAGGCTAGAGCACGCGCCGATCAGCTTGCATCGCAAGCTGATCGGGCAACGCGTTCTCTTTCTTGAACTCAGAGGGCGATTCACCGATCAGATTGATTCAATCTGATCGGATCGCGCTCTAAAGCACTCGCGCGCCGAAAAAGAGGCGGCGGGCCGCCTCCCTCAGATGGTCTGGTTGTATTCGCCCACTTCCGGGAAGGTGCGCAGCACGCCGTCCACTTCCTTGAACATCTCGCGCATGCGCTCGTCGGAGACCGGGCTCTCCACCACCACCACCAGTTCGGGCTTGTTGGAGGAGGCGCGCACCAGGCCCCAGGAACCGTCCTCGCAGGTGACGCGCACGCCGTTCACCGTCACGAGGTCGCGGATGGCCTGGCCGGTGACCTTGGCTCCGTCCTTGGCCAGCTTCTCGTAATGCTCCACCACCTTGGCGACGATGCCGTACTTGGCCTCGTCCGCGCAGTGGGGCGACATGGTGGGCGAGGACCAGGTCTTGGGCAGGGCCTCGCGCAGCTCGGAGAGCTTCTTGCCGGGGTTGCGGTCCAGCATGTCGAGCACGGCGATGGCGGAGACGAGGCCGTCGTCATAGCCGCGGCCCACGGGCTTGTTGAAGAAATAGTGGCCGCTCTTCTCGAAGCCCACGAGGGCGCCGGTCTCGTTCACCCGGCGCTTCATGTAGGAGTGGCCGGTCTTCCAGTAGTCCGCCTTCACGCCCAGCTTGATCAGCTCGGGATCGGTGGCGAACAGGCCGGTGGACTTCACGTCCACCACGAAGGTGGCGTTGGGGTAGATCTTGGCGAGGTCGCGGGCGAGCAGCACGCCCACCTTGTCGGCGAAGATCTCCTCGCCGGTGTCGTCCACCACGCCGCAGCGGTCGCCGTCGCCGTCGAAGCCCAGCGCCACGTCCGCCTTGTGCTCCAGCACCGCGTCCCGCATGGCATGGAGCATTTCCATGTCCTCGGGGTTCGGGTTGTACTTGGGGAAGGTGTGGTCGAGCTCGGTGTCGAGCGGAATCACCTCGACGCCCAGCGCCTCCAGGATCTTCGGGGCGAAGGCGCCGGCGGTGCCGTTGCCGCAGGCCACCACCGCCTTGATGGGGTTCTTCAGCTTGGGGCGGTCGGTGAGGTCCTTGATGTAGACCTCGGGGAAGTTCTCCACGAACACGTAGGAGCCGCCGCCCTTCAGGTTGAACTTGGCGCCGAGGACGATCTCCTTGAGCTTCGTCATCTCGTCGGGGCCGAAGGTGAGGGGGCGGTTGACGCCCATCTTCACGCCGGTCCAGCCATTGTCGTTGTGGGAGGCGGTCACCATGGCCACCGCCGGCACGTCCAGGGCGAACTGGGCGAAATAGGCCATGGGCGACATGGCGAGGCCGATGTCGTGCACCTTGATGCCCGCCGCCATGAGGCCGGAGACCAGCGCCAGCTTGATGGAGGACGAATAGGAGCGGAAATCGTGGCCGGTGACGATCTCCGGCTTCACGCCCATCTCGTGCATCAGGGTGCCGAGGCCCATGCCCAGCGCCTGCACGCCCATCAGGTTGATTTCCTTCTGGAACAACCAGCGCGCGTCATATTCCCGGAAGCCGGTCGGCTTCACCATGGGCTCGGACTCGTAAGCGTAGGTGTTGGGGGTCAAGACCGGCTTGGGTGTGGGGAACATGCAGAGAGCTCCTGCGGGCCTGAATTTCGCAGCTGCGAGATAGCACGGTTTCATGACTGAACGAACGCCGGAAGCTTGAGAATAGCTCCAGAGATGGCAAAAGGTAGCATTAAAGAGGTATTTTAATAACGAATTTGCGTCTTGCGACGCGCCAGCGGATGATTCGGAAGCACAGCCCGGCGCCTCCTCCGCATCCTTTCGCAAATTGCATTCGCGGCGGTGCAGCATGAGCGCCGCCGCGAATGGGGTCGGGCGCTCAGGCCCGCAGGGTGGCGCCGGTCTTCCTGGTGACTTCCGCCACGATGCGGCCCGCCACCTCCTCGATGTCCTTGTCGGTCAAGGTGCGCTCGCGCGGCTGGAGGGTGACCTCCACCGCCACCGACTTCTTGTCGGGGTCGATGCCCTTGCCCTCATAGAGGTCGAAGATGCCCACGGCGGTCACCAGCTTTTTGTCGGCGCCCTGGGCGGCCTTCAGGATGTCGGCGGCCGCCACCTCGCGGCCCACCACGAAGGCGAAGTCGCGCTTCACCGCCTGGAAGGCGGAGAGGTCGAGGGCGGGCTTCACCCGCGTCGCCTTGGCCTTGGGCTCGGGGATCCTGTCGAGGATGATCTCGAACGCCACCAGCGGGCCGGCCACGTCCAGCGCCTCCAGCACGGCGGGGTGGACCTCGCCGAAATGGGCCATGGCGTTGGAGCCGAGGCGCAGGGTGCCCGAGCGGCCGGGATGGTACCAGCCCGGCGCATCGGTGGTGACCTGGAGGTTCGCCACCGGCGCCCCGCAGGCGGCGAGCGCCGCCAGCGCATCGGCCTTGGCGTCGAACACGTCCACCGCGCCGGCGGTGCCGGACCAGTGGCGGCCGGCGCCCGTGGGCTTCGCCGTGCCGCGCCTTATGCCGGAGGCCGCCTGCCGCTGGTCCGCCGGGCCGTCGCCGGCGAAGATCTGGCCCACCTCGAACAGGGCCACGTCGGCGAAGCCGCGCGCGGCATTGGTGCCCGCCGCCTTGATGAGGCCCGGCAACAGGCTCGGCCGCATGTCCGAGAGGTCGGCGGCGATGGGGTTGGAGAGCGCCAGCTGGGGCGCGCCGCCGCCGAACATTTTCGCGGCCTCCTGGCTGACGAAGGACCAGGTGACGGCCTCCACCATGCCGCGCCCCGCCAGCGCCCGCCGCGCCTTGCGGCTGCGCAACTGGAGCGGGGTCAGCACCGCCTTGCGGGCGTCGTCCCCGCGTGGCAGCTCGGTGGCGGGCACCCGGTCGAGGCCGAGGATGCGCACCACCTCTTCCACCAGGTCCGCCTTGCCCTCGATGTCGCCGCGCCAGGAGGGCGGCACCACGTCGAGCACCGGCGCCGCGCCGGAGACGGCGAAGCCCAGGGCCTCCAGCACGCCACGGATCTCCTGTTCGGAAGCCTCCAGCCCGGCGAGGCGCTTCACCTCGGAGAGGGGGAAGCGAATCGTGCGCGTGGTATCCGGAATGGCGCCGGCCAGCACCGGTTCGGAGGCCTCGCCGCCGCAGATCTCCTGAATGAGGTGGGTGGCCAGCTCCAGCCCTGGCACGGTGAAGGCGGGGTCCACGCCGCGCTCGAAGCGGAAGCGGGCATCCGAATTGATACCGAGCCTGCGCCCGGTCTGGGCGATGGTGATGGCGTCCCAGAGGGCGGATTCGATCACCACGTCGGTGGTGGCCTCGTCGCAGCCGGAAGCCTCCCCGCCCATGATGCCGGCAAGGCTCTCCACGCCGTTCTCGTCGGCGATGACGCACATGGTCTCGTCGAGGGTGTAGGTCTTGCCGTCCAGCGCCAGCAGGGTCTCGCCGGGCCGGCCCCGGCGCACCACGAGATTGCCCTTCACCTTGGCGAGGTCGAAGACGTGGAGCGGGCGGTTGCGGTCGAACGTCATGAAATTGGTGACGTCCACCAGCGCGTTGATGGGGCGCAGCCCGATGGCGCGCAGGCGATCCTGCAGCCATTGGGGGGAGGGGCCGTTCTTCACCCCCTTCACCACCCGGAGCGCGAAGGCGGGGCAGAGGGGGGCGG
>NZ_JAIVFN010000193.1 GCF_030015065.1 Xanthobacter autotrophicus
AGTGCTTCGGAAAACTGAAGCGGTTCAAGCGCGTCGCCCTGCGCTGCGAGAAGACCGAATGCGGCTTCGCTGCCATCGTCGCCCTCGCCTTGAGCTTCATCCTCATCAAATCCGTCCACACTGCCTAGGCTTGAACAGGTCAAGCGGAAGGCATTGGATGATGAAATGGCGGCGGTCTTGCGAAACAATCCGCCCGATGTGTCACGACCAACCTTTGTGCGTCGCCTGCTGGAAGAGACCATCAAGCAGTACCAGCGAGACAGTAGCCTTCAAAACATCATCATGACGAACGCTGAGGATCGCGATCGGATTTTCAGCCATCTTTTCAGCCGCGCTCTGCGCGAAGTCAGAGAGGGGTCGGAGGGTACATAGCTCCGGCTCACCTAGGAAAGCCGTTCCCTTCCCACCGCCCGCTCTCTACAGCGCTATGTGAGAGCGCGAGAGCGGGCCGTGGAAAGCGAACTACCCTCAGCGCTCTATCTCTACCTCTATATCGGCAGGGCGACGGAACGAGGAGGGGCGACGCATGAACCCGAGAGCCGTTTCATCCGCGTGGCGACCCGGTGGCGACCCGGAATTGAAACGACGAGGCCGCCTTGCGGCGGCCTGACGTAACATACTGAGATTAAAAGAAAAACTGGAGCGGGCGAAGGGATTCGAACCCTCGACCCCAACCTTGGCAAGGTTGTGCTCTACCCCTGAGCTACACCCGCATCCATTTGCCGGCGTCGCAGTGCGTCGCGGCGGTGCGTTCGTATGCCAAAACCCCGCGCAGAATGCAACAGGCATCACGCCAACTTGTCCACAGGCTTCGCGAAGGGGCGGCCTCAAGCGCAGAAAAAGCAAGTGATACGAGATGGTTATGACAACTCACGTGCGGTGGATGGGGTCGATCCACTTCACCGCTTCGGGCTTCTCCACCGGCTCGATGTCGAGATTGACCACCACCGGGTCCTGCCCGGAGCGCACCAGCACGCATTCCAGGACCTCGTCCGGGGAGGCGTTGATCTCCTGGTGCGGCACGTAGGGCGGCACGAAGATGAAGTCGCCGGGGCCGGCTTCGGCCACATATTCCAGGTGCTCGCCCCAGCGCATGCGCGCGCGGCCCTTCACCACGTAGATGATGCTCTCCAGGTCGCCATGGTGGTGGGCGCCGGTCTTCGCGTCCGGATGGATATGCACCGTGCCGGCCCAGATCTTCTGCGCCCCCGCCCGCGCCCGGTTGATGGCGGCGGCGCGGTTCATGCCGGGGGTCTGGGCGGTGTTGGGATCCAGGCTGTCGCCGGGGATCACCTTCACCCCGTGCGCGCGCCAGTCGACAGCGGGGGGATTGTCCCGGCCGTGCCCGTCCTCGTGGGAATGATCCGCGCCCATCTCGTCCTCCCTGTCGCCGGGTCCCGCGGGGGCGTTGCCGTCATGGCGCCCGCCCGTGGGCCCATTCCCTTGCCGCGCCGCCGCGCCGGGGCTAGAACGGCGCCAACTCAACGCATCCCCTTCAGGAGACGGCGGCCCATGGCCCCCTATCAGTACGCCTACCACATGCACGGCATGACCAAGACCTATCCCGGCGGGAAGAAGGTGCTCGACAACGTGCACCTCTCCTTCTATCCGGATGCCAAGATCGGCGTGCTCGGCAACAACGGCGCCGGCAAGTCGACCCTGCTGCGCATCATGGCCGGAATCGACAAGGATTTCACCGGCGAGGCCCGCCCGGCCGATGGCGTGCGCGTGGGCTACCTGCCGCAGGAGCCCCAGCTCGACCCCGAGAAGACCGTGCGCCAGAATGTCGAGGACGGCGTGGCCAAGCAGAAGGCCATCATGGAGCGCTACAACGAGCTCGCCATGAACTACTCGGACGAGACCGCCGACGAGATGACCCGCCTGCAGGACGAGATCGAGGCCCAGGGCCTGTGGGATCTCGATTCGAAGGTGGAGCAGGCCATGAACGCGCTGGGCTGCCCGCCGGACGACTGGGAGGTCACCCGCCTCTCCGGCGGCGAGCGGCGCCGCGTGGCCCTGTGCCGCCTGCTGCTGGAGCAGCCCGAGCTGCTGCTGCTCGACGAGCCCACCAACCATCTCGACGCCGAGACGGTGAACTGGCTGGAAGGCCACCTGCGCACCTATCCGGGCGCGATCCTGATCGTGACCCACGATCGCTACTTCCTCGACAACGTCACCGGCTGGATCCTGGAGCTGGATCGCGGCCGGGGCATTCCCTACGAGGGCAATTATTCCTCCTGGCTCGGCCAGAAGCAGAAGCGCCTGCAGCAGGAGGGCCGCGAGGACGAGGCCCGCCAGCGCGCCCTCGCCCGCGAGCAGGAGTGGATCGGCGCTTCTCCCAAGGCCCGGCAGGCCAAGAACAAGGCCCGCATCCAGCGCTATGAGGACCTGCTGCAACGCGCCTCCGAGCGGCAGCCGTCCGCCACGCAGATCGTCATCCCCGTGGCCGAGCGCCTGGGGCAGAACGTCATCGCCTTCGACCACCTCAACAAGGCGTTCGGCGACAAGATGCTGATCGACGATTTGTCGTTCAAGCTGCCGCCGGGCGGCATCGTGGGCGTCATCGGGCCGAACGGCGCGGGCAAGACCACCCTGTTCCGCATGATCACCGGGCAGGAGAAGCCGGACGGCGGCACCATCTCCATCGGCGACAGCGTGAAGCTCGGCTATGTGGACCAGAGCCGCGACGCGCTGGATGACAAGAAGACCGTGTGGGAGGAGATCTCCGACGGCAACGAGGTGATCTACGTCGGCAAGAAGGAGATCCCCTCGCGCGCCTATTGCGCGGCCTTCAACTTCAAGGGCGGCGACCAGCAGAAGAAGGTGGGCATGCTCTCGGGCGGCGAGCGCAACCGCGTGCATCTCGCCAAGGTGCTGCAGCGCGGCGGCAACGTGCTGCTGCTGGACGAGCCCACCAACGACCTCGACGTGGACACCCTGCGCGCCCTGGAAGAGGCGCTGGAGGATTATGCCGGCTGCGCCGTCATCATCTCCCATGACCGCTTCTTCCTGGACCGCATCGCCACCCACATGCTGGCCTTCGAGGGCGACAGCCACGTGGAATGGTTCGAGGGCAACTTCGCGGATTATGAGGAAGACAAGAAGCGCCGGCTGGGGATCGACTCGGTCATCCCGAAGCGGATCCAGTACAAGAAGTTTTCGAGGTAAGGGGAGGAGGCGGCCTGTTTCCTGATAGGGAAGGGCCGCCTCCTCGTTTTCTATAGATCGACATCTATCATTTTTTGTGATTTGAAAATTTGTGTAACCATGTTTTCAAATCGAAACTGGTCGAGTTTATGGTAATTTTTCTTTGATAAGTTTATTCCGTATTCAGGCTTACTAATTTTCCCCTCATAGTCTCTATCGACGAACATACCATCAGGGGTAGCCCATACAGTTGATGGGATCAGAAAAATATCAGGATTTTCGTTATTATTGAATAATGCTAGTGCGACTATAAAATTTTCCTTAATGTAAAATTTTGATTTTTCAATGAAAATATAATTTGTGGTCCTGCTCGATTTAACTTGAATGTCCCAATATGAATTCGGATATTTTCTTACAATGAAATCTATGCCTCTATCATCTATATCTGATGAGTATATTTCAAGACCGTAGAGCGTCATTTTTATCTTGAATAGATATTCAGCGTACCGCCCTAGTTGAATCCTGTTTAATGATGCCCAATGGTTTTGCATTGTTTTGTTCTGGCTCGATCTTGCTAGTGGTTCGACCGCGACAGATGGAACTCATCTGTCGCGGTCGAACCACAACTCTTTGATCTGGGGGGTCAACTTTTCGAAACGGATGGGTACCATCCGTTTCGGTTGATCCACGAGGTGTTCCGTGGTGTGTTGGGTGTCGCCACGTGTATTACTATCCCGGTCGGAAGGCCAGGGAGGCGAAGCCGATCGCAGCCTTGAGCTTTGAAAGCGGCACCTGCTCCGCCTCCGGGAGGTCGAGATGGTCCGCGCTGTCGTGCGTTTCCTAAAACGCGCGCTCCGCCGCCTCGTCCGCGAAGGCCGAAAGCCTCTTCCTCATTGCCTCCCTTACTTCCCCCGCTCCACGATGTCGCTCGGCCTCTGGGTGATGGTGGTTCCCGTGGCGTCGGGCAGGAAGTCCAGGGGGACGAGGAAGGCGCGGCCGCAGGCCTTCACCGTCCAGGTCTCCCACCATGGCGTGTCCCGGGGCATATCCTTTGAAGCGTCCTGCGCCCCGGGGCGCGCCGCGGTCGTGGCCCGTCCGCCCTCGGGCCGCAGGCCTCGAATGTCGTGTCCGTGACAAGGGGCTGTTGGCAGTCCGGCGCGGGTGGCGACGCCGGCAAGGGCGGACATGAGGGCGTCGCGCTGCCGCATAGGAAGCTGCCCCGCATGCGCGTGGTGCCCGCGCGCATGCGGCAAGACTGTCAGGCCACGGCGTCACGGCCCCGCGTTCGCCGTCTCGTCATGCGGCGCCCTCCCGTCCCCGCCCGGCCGCGACCGCCGCAGGCCTCCTGCCCATCGACACCACCGATGATTGCAGGTCGCCACGGCCGCGCCGCGTGGGGGCCGATACCGGCGGCAGGGTCTCCGAGGGGAGCCGCGCGGGCCTGGGATCAGAGATCCACGTAGATGAACTTGTCGCCCTTCAGGGTCGGATAGTTGGCGCGCAGGGCGTTGGCGATCTTGCCCACCAGGGTCTTGTCGCCGGCAGCCGAGGGGCCGACGAAGTCGGTGCCCGCCATCCAGGTCTCGAAATAGCAGTGCAGGCCCTCGTCATAGTCCGCGCCGGTGGGGTTGGCGGTCTTGTCGGCGAGGGCGGCGATGCCCGCCTTCGTCACTTCCAGCCGCCAGTCGCGGTCATCCACCACCGAGCCGATGAGGGTGGCGAGGTCGGCGTCGGTCCAGTCGCCGTTGATGTCGAGAGCCATGTCGCATTTCCTACCCGTGAAGGCGTCCGGGGCGGGAGAAGCAAAAGCCGATCCATGC
>NZ_JAIVFN010000194.1 GCF_030015065.1 Xanthobacter autotrophicus
GGGTTGGGGAGGGGGCCAAACGGACGGGCAACGGCCCCGCCGCCGGGATGGCCGAAGCCGCCTGCGCCCGTTACGCGCGCAGCGCTGTCCTGCACCCCCGCCGCTTGACGGCCACGGCGCAGGCGGGCACACGCTCACCCAACCCTTTCCCTGGCCGCAGGCCCGGCGCCGCGCGCGCCGGCCGCGGCCCGAAATTCAGGTTTCCCTTATGATCCGCTCCCCCCTCATCACCGTCATGGTCCAGGCCGTCCGCAAGGCGGGCCGGGCGCTTGCCCGCGACTTCGGCGAGGTGGAGCAGCTCCAGGTCTCCATGAAGGGGCCGGGCGATTTCGTCTCCGCCGCCGACCGCAAGTCCGAGGAGACGCTGCATGCCGAACTGTCCCGCGTGCGGCCCACCTACAGCTTCCTCATGGAGGAAAGCGGCGCAGTGGAGGGCTCCGATCCCTCCAACGTCTGGGTGGTGGACCCCCTCGACGGCACCACCAATTTCCTGCACGGCATCCCCATCTTCTCCATCTCGCTGGCGCTGGTGCGCAACGGCGTGCCGGTGGCGGGCGTGATCTTCAACCCGGTGATGGACGAGCTCTACGTGGCCGAGACCGGCCAGGGCGCCTATCTCAACGACCGCCGCCTGCGGGTCGCCGGCCGCAAGAAGCTCGCCGACAGCGTGGTGTGCTGCGGCCTGCCACACCTCGGCCGGGGCGACCACGCGAAGTTCAACCGGGAGCTGGAAAAGGTGCAGAGCCAGGTCTCGGGCCTGCGCCGCACGGGGTCGGCCGCCATCGACCTCGCCTGGGTGGCCTCGGGCCGCTTCGACGCCTTCTGGGAGCGCGACCTCTCGCCGTGGGACATGGCGGCGGGCATCGTGATGGTGCGCGAGGCGGGCGGCATCGTCACCGACCTTTCGGACGGCGACAAGATGCTCGACAAGGGCTCGGTGATCGCCGGCAACGAGATCATCCGCTCCGACCTCATGCGCCTCCTGAAGAGCGCCTGAGCGCGGCGCAAGTCCCTCACCGCCGGGCGAACAGCTTCTCCACGTCCTTCAGCGACAATGTGACGAAGGTCGGCCGGCCGTGGTTGCACTCGCCGGCATTGGGTGTCTCCTCCATCTCGCGCAGCAGCGCGTTCATCTCCTCCACCTTCAGGCGCCGCCCCGCGCGGACCGAGCCGTGGCAGGCCATGGTGGCGGCCACGTGGAGCAGCCGGCGTTCCAGCGGCAGCGCGTCGTCCCATTCGGCGGCATGCTCGGCGAGGTCGGTGACGAGGCGGGTCACGTCCGCATCCTTGAGCAGGGCCGGCACTTCCCGCACCAGCACCGCGCCGTGGCCGAAGCTCTCCAGCACCAGCCCGAGCGCCGCGAGATCGGCGGCACGCTCGGTGAGGCGGTCGGCATCGGCGGGGTCGAGATCCACCACCGCCGGGATCAGCAGGCCCTGCCGGCCGACGCCGTCGCGGGCCAGCGCCGCCTTTAGCTTCTCGTAGACGAGGCGCTCGTGCGCCGCGTGCTGGTCCACCAGGACGAGGCCGTCACGGGTCTGGGCGACGATATAGGTCTCGTGCAGCTGCGCCCGCGCCGCCCCCAGCGGCCGGTCGAGATCCACGGCCGAAAGGGGCGCCGCATCGGCCCGCGCATCCGCCGAGGGCTCGGCAATGTCGAGCCGCGCCTGCTCCTCCTCCCCAAGCCCCTGCGCCATCGGCCGGGCCGGAGACTGGCGCCAGTCGTAATCAGGGGCCGGCGCCCGCTGGAATCCGGCAAAGGCCCCACCCCCGGGAGCCGCGAACGGAGCGGCAGGCGCGAGCGACGGCCGCGCCGCCAGCTCCGGCGTGCGGGCCAGCGCCACCAGCCGGTCGGCCATGGTGCCGGCGGTGGAGGGAATGCGGGCGCCCAGCGCATCGGAGAGGGTGCGCACGATGAGCGCCCGCACATTGCCTCCATCGCGGAAGCGCACCTCGGTCTTCGCCGGGTGCACGTTCACGTCCACGTCGCGCGGGTCGAGGCTGATGAACAGCGCCAGCACCGGATAGCGGTCCGAAGGCAGCAGGTCCGCATAGGCCGCCCGCACCGCACCCATCAGCAGCTTGTCGCGCACCGGGCGGCCGTTCACGAACAGATACTGGCTGAGCGAATTGGCCCTGGAGAAGGTGGGAAGGCCGGCGAGGCCCTCCAGCATCACGTCGTCGCGGACGCCGTGGACCGCCACCACGTTGCGCCCCGCCTCCGCCCCCAGCACGTCGGCGAGGCGCGCGGCGCGGCCCTCCGCATCGTCAGCGCGCACCGGAAAGGTCACGGGGGCACGCTCGTCGGTGACGAGGGTGAAGGCCACGTCCGGCCGCGCCAGCGCGAGGCGGCGCACCACGTCCGCCGCCGCCGCGCCTTCGGCCCGATCCGATTTCAGGAACTTCAGCCGTGCCGGCGTCGCATAGAACAGGTCCCGCACCTCCACCCGCGTACCGCCCCCCAGCGCGGCGGGCCGCGGCGGCGTGACCACCCCGCCGTCCACCCGCACCTCGAAGGCATGGGCCGCATCCCTGGGCCGGCTCGCGATGGAAAGGTGCGCCACCGATCCGATGGAGGGCAGCGCCTCCCCCCGGAAGCCGAGGGTGGAGATGGCAAGGAGGTCTTCCCCGGCAAGCTTGGAGGTGGCGTGACGCTCCACGCACAAAGCCAGATCGTCCGGCCCCATGCCGCAGCCGTCGTCGGTGACCCGCACGAGCCGGCGGCCGCCGCCCTGGATCACCACCTCGATGGCGCGGGCGCCGGCATCCAGCGCATTCTCCACCAGTTCCTTCACCACCGCAGCCGGCCGCTCCACCACCTCGCCGGCAGCGATGCGGTCGATGAGCACGGGCGGCAGGCGGCGGATCAGCATGGCGGCTTGGGTATAGGACCTGGGTCCGATTCGGGATCGGTGATCTTAAGGCCACGCGCCGCCCGCGGCACCCCCGCGCGAACCGGCTGACGGGCGCAGCTGACGTAACGTCCGCCATGCGGAAACAGAGCGAAGCTTGCTTTGCCCGCCGCTTGGCCTAAATCTGTAGGAAGAGATATTTCGTGAGCGGCGGCGCGAAAGGCGCAGCCTTGAAGGCGTGACCCATGAATTATGTTGAGGCGGCCAACGCGCCGCTGCGCAAGACCGGCCATATCAAGCTCTACGGGCCGGAAGGCTTCGCCGGCATGCGCAAGGCCGGGCAGCTCACCGCGCAGGCGCTCGACGCCGTGGCCGAGATGGTCGCGCCCGGTGTCACCACCGACGCCATCGACCGCCTCATCTTCGAGTTCGCCATGGACCACGGCGCCTATCCGGCGACCCTGATGTATCGCGGCTACCGCTATTCCGTTTGCACCTCCGTGAACCACGTGGTGTGCCACGGCATGCCCAATGCCCGCCCCCTGCGCGAGGGCGACATCGTCAACGTGGACGTGACGCTGGTGCTCGACGGCTGGTATGGCGATTCGAGCCGCATGTATCCCGTGGGCGCCATCCCGCGCCGGGCCGAGCGGCTGCTGGAGGTGACCTACGACGCCATGATGCTCGGCATCGCGGCCATCCGCCCCGGCGGCCATGTGGGCGACATCGGCGCCGCCATCCAGGACTTCGTGGAGCCGCAGCACATGAGCGTGGTGCGCGACTTCTGCGGCCATGGCGTCGGCCAGGTGTTCCACGACGAGCCCAACATCGTGCATGTGGGCCGCCGCGGCGAGGGGCCGAAGCTGGTGCCGGGCATGATCTTCACCGTGGAGCCCATGATCAATCTGGGCCGGCCGCACGTGAAGGTGCTCTCCGACGGCTGGACCGCCGTCACCCGCGACCGCTCGCTCTCGGCCCAGTTCGAGCACGCGGTGGGCGTGACCGAGACCGGCGTCGAGATCTTCACCCTGAGCCCCAAGGGCTATCACAAGCCGCCCTACGTCGCCGCCTGAGCAGAGCCGGACACCTTTATGGCCGAGGCGCCGGAAGACGGCCTGAACGAAGCGCCCCATTTCCATGGGCACCGCGACCGGCTTCGCGCGCGCTTTCGCGAGGCGGGGGCACAGGCCCTCGCCGACTACGAGTTGCTGGAGCTGGTGCTGTTCCGTGCCGTGCCGCGGCGGGACGTGAAGCCGCTGGCCAAGGCGCTCGTGGACCGCTTCGGCTCCTTCGCCGAGGTCGTGGCCGCGCCGCCTGCCCTGCTTGCCGAAGTGCCGGGCGTGAAGGACGCCATCATCACCGAGCTGAAGGTGGTGGAGGCCGCCGCCCAGCGTCTTGCCAAGGGGCAGGTGAAGCGGCGTCCGGTGCTGTCCTCCTGGAGCTCGGTCATCGACTATTGCCGCACCGCCATGGCCTATGCGGACCGCGAGCAGGTGCGCGTGCTCTTCCTCGACAAGCGCAACCAGCTCATCGCCGACGAGGTGCTGCAGACCGGCACCGTGGACCACGCCCCGGTCTATCCCCGCGAGGTGGTGAAACGGGCGCTGGAGCTTTCCGCCTCCGCCCTCATCCTGTGCCACAATCATCCCTCAGGCGACCCGACCCCGTCGCGCGCCGACGTCGACATGACGCGGCGGATCATCGAGGTGGCCAAGCCCCTCGGCATCGAGGTGCACGACCACATCATCGTCGGCAAGGACGGCCACGCCAGCCTCAAAGGCCTGAAGCTGATCTGACGCGGTCAGAACACAGCGCTTGCGGGATGAAGTGAAGCTGCTTCAGAGCGCGGGAGAGTTCTAGCGTGGAATAGCATGCACATAGGCGGGGTGACTTCGCGCCCGCGATTGTCAGAATTCGCGCCAAAGGACTAAGAGCGCCTAACAAAACGATTTGTTAACCATATTTGGCGTTGTGTTGGGCATGGCCAAGAAGCTGTTGCCCGACGCCCTCTGGGCGGAGATCGCCCCGTTGTTTCCATGCGCTGCGCCTCGCCCGAA
>NZ_JAIVFN010000195.1 GCF_030015065.1 Xanthobacter autotrophicus
CTCCGGGAGGGGCAGGGCGGCATAATCCACCTTGCCGTTGGGCGTCAGCGGCAGGGCCTGAAGCACCATGAAGCGGGCCGGCACCATATGGTCGGGCAGGCGACGGGAGAGCGCCTCGCGCAGCGCGGCGGGATCGGGCGCGGCACCCGCTGTCGCCACCACATAGCCCACGAGCTGGGCCGCGGCGCCCACGGTCTTGAGCGCCACCGCGGCGGCGCCGACGCCGGGCAACGCCCGCAGCATGGCTTCCACCTCGCCGGGCTCGATGCGGAAGCCGCGCAGCTTGATCTGCCGGTCGATGCGGCCGAGATACTCCACCGTGCCGTCAGCGCGCCAGCGGGCGCGGTCGCCGGTGCGATACATGCGCCCGCCCGGGGGTCCGAAGGGATCGGGCAAAAACCGCTCGGCGGTGGCGCCGGGCAGGCCCTGATAGCCGCGCGCGAGCCCTTCTCCGGCCACGTAGAGCTCGCCGGGAACGCCCACGGGCAGGGGATTGAGGGCGGCATCGAGCACATAGGCGCGCCGCATCCCCACCGCCCGGCCGATGGGGGCGTGGGGGGTGTCGAATGGGGTCGCCGCCGGCACCTTCCAGGTGAGGGGCGAGATCACCGCCTCGGTGGGGCCGTAGCCGTTGATGAGCAGGCGCGGTTTCAGCGCGCTGGCGATGCGCGCGAACGCCGCCGCCGGCATGGCCTCGCCGCCGAAGGACAGGGTATCCACGACGGGCGCCTCGCCGCGCGCCTGCGCGGTCTCCGCCAGCGCGTCGAGATAGGCGGGGGGGAAGCCGCCGTGGGTGGCGCGATGGCGGGCGATGGCGTCCAGCGTGTCGGCCGTGGCCCAGGGGGTGCGATCGGTGAGGATGATGGCGCCGCCATGGATGAGCGGCACCATCCAGCGCTCGTGGGCGCCGTCGAAGCTCATGGAGAGGAAATGAAATTCCCGCGTGTGCTCGGACGTTTCGTAAAGCGCGCCGGTGGCGCGGCAGTGCATGGCCAGCGCGCCGTGGGCCACCATCACCCCCTTGGGGCGGCCGGTGGAGCCGGAGGTGTAGACCAGATAGGCGAGCTGGTGGGGATGCGGCGTCCCGCCCGCCGGGGTCGTCGGTTGGGACCCAAGGTCGAGCCGTTCCGGGTCGAGACCGGGCAGGCCCGGGGCCACGCCCTCGCGCGCCAGCACCAGCGTGGTGCCGGCATCGGCGAGGATGTGGGCGATGCGCTCGGCCGGGTGGTCGGGATCGAACGGCACGAAGGCGCCGCCCGCCTTCCAGACCGCGAGCAAGGCGGCGATGAGCCCCGGCCCGCGCGGCAGGCCCACGCCCACCCGCGTTTCGGGGCCGACGCCCTGGGCGGTGAGGACATGGGCAAGGCGGTTGGCCTCGGCCTCCAGCGTGGCGAAGGATGTGGTCGCGTCCCCGAAGATCACCGCCGGTGCGTCTGGCCGCAGCCGGGCCTGCAGGGCGATGAGGTCTGGCACCGGCAGGTCCGGCAGGACACTCCGGTCCGGCCACGGGGCGGCGCGGGCGGCGAATGCGGCATCATCCACCAGCGCAAGCAGATCGAGCCGGGTATCCGGCGCGGCGATGGCGGCGCGGGCGAGGGTTGCGAACGCATCGGCGAAGCGGCGCACGGTGGCCGGCTCGAACAGGTCCAGCGCATAGCCGAAGGCCAGAGCGAGGCCACCATCGACGGTCTCGGCGGTCTCCAGCGCCAGATCGAACTGCTGGCCGCCGCTGTCGCGGGTGAAGGCGTCCACGCGCCCTCCGGCCCGGCGCGGCAGGTGGGTGTAGAGGGTCTGGAACAGCGGATGCCGGCTGAGGCTGCGCGCCGTGCCGAGGGCGTCCAGCACGCGTTCCAGCGGGACGTGCTGGTGAGCCTGCGCCTCCATTACGCCGTCGCGGGCGCGGCGCAGCACTTCGCCGAACGCGGCCGCGCCCTCCACGTTCAGGCGCACCGGCAGGGTGTTCACGAACAGGCCCACCGTGTCGTGGCTGTCGGCGGCGGCGCGGTTGGCGAAGGTGAGGCCCACGCAGAGGTCGTCGGCGCCCGAAAGGCGATGCACCAGAACGTTGAAGAGGGCGAGCAGCGCCATGGGCAGGGTGGCGTCGGCCCCGGCCGCGAGCGCGCGCAGGCCGGCGGTCAGCGCCGGGTCGAAGGTGGTGTCGAGCCGACCGCCGCGATGGCTCGCCTCGGCCGGCCGGGGATGGTCGGCGGGCAGGGTGGTGAGCGCCGGGGCGTCCGAGAGGCGCGCCCGCCAGAAGGCGAGACCGGCCTCGTCGGACGCGTCCGCCGCCTGCCGGTGGGCATGAGCGGGATAGGACCCGGCCGGGGGCAGCGCGGGCGTCGATCCGGCGGCGCGCGCGGCATAGGCGGCGGCCAGTTCGTCGCTCAGGAGGTCCAGGGACCAGCCGTCGCAGATCAGGTGATGCAGGGTGACGAGCAACTCGTCCCGCCCATCGGGCCGGCGCACCAGCAGCGCGCGGGCCAGCGGCGCGGCAGCGCGGTCGAACGGGGCTTCCGCATGGGTCTTTGCGAGGGCGGCATAACGGGTGCCGTCCGCATCATCGCGCAGGTCGGTGATGGTGAGCGGAAGGTCGGCGGAGGCCTGTTCCTCCTGCACCGCATCGCCGTCTTCGGTCCGCAGGAAGCGCGTGCGCAGCGCCCCGTGGCGCGCCGTGATGTCGCTCAGCGCGGCGGCCAGCGCATCGCGATCCACCGGCGCAGGGAAGCGGATGCCTCCGGCCACGTGGTAGGCGGCATGATGAGCGGCATTGCTCGCCGCGCCTGAGGCCATCTCGGCCAGGAACCACATGCGCCGCTGCGCGGGGGTGAGCGGTGCCGGGCCCTCCGGGATGGTCACGGGCGCGGCGATCCGGGGAGCGGGGGCGCCCGCCTCGATCTTCTCCAGCGCGGCGGCGAGGCGGCCGAGGGTGGGGTGGCGGAACAGCTCCGCCACCGGCACGTCCAGCCCGAGCGTAGCGGCGAGGCGCGCCCGCACCCGCATGGCCTCCACCGAATTGCCGCCGAGGGCGAAGAAGTGGCTGTCCGCCGTGATGTCCTGCCGCCCCAGCACCTCGGCCCAGATGGCGGCGAGCCGCTCGGCCATGGCATTGCCCGTTGGGGCGGGCGTCGGGGTGACGAGGGGGGCGGCTTCCCCCGTCCGGTCCTCCAGCGCGCCGTCGCGCAGGATGGCGAAGGCGTCGAGGGTGCCGTCCCCATAGCCGTGCGCCACGGCGCTGCGCTGCAGCTTGCCGCTGGAGGTGCGCGGCAGGGCGCCGGGCTCCAGCAGCACCACCACCCGCGCCGGTTCGAGGAAGGCGTCGCCCACCACTTCCGACACCAATGCCGCGATGCTCTGCGCCGACACGGTCTTGCGGGTGCGGCGGGAGATTTCCACGGCGATGCCGATGCCCTCGCCATCGTCGCAGGCCACCGGGAAGGCGGCGATGCGGCCCTGCCGCACCAGGTCCACCTCCCGCTCGATCACCTCCTCGATGTCGTGGGGATAGAGGTTCTGGCCGCGGATGATGATGAGGTCCTTGGCCCGGCCGGCGAGATAAAGCTGCCCGCCGGACAGGAAGCCGAGATCGCCGGTGCGCAGCGCCCGGGTCCCGTCGATCTCTGGAAAGGTGGCCGCGGTGGCGGCGGGGTTGTTCCAGTAGCCCTGGGCGATGCTGGGACCGCAGGCGACCACCTCGCCCACCCGGCCGTCCGGCATCGGCGTGCCGGTGGCGGGATCGAGGATGCGCACGCTGTGGCTGGGGGCAGGCACGCCGCAGGCGACCACGCGCACCGCGTCTTCTCCCGCGCCGGGCTGCGCCTCTCCGGCGGCGAGGCGCGCGGCGTCGAATCCCGGCGCCATCAGGCCCTCGCCCCGCCGCTGCGCGGTGACGAACAGGGTCGCCTCGGCGAGGCCATAGCAGGGGTGGACGGCGCGCGCGTCAAAACCCAGCGGCGCGAAGCGGGAGGCGAACGCCTCCATGGTGGAGGCCCGCACCGGCTCGGAGCCGGAATAGGCGACCTTCCAGCCCGACAGGTCGAGCCCCTCCACCTGGGCCGGATCGATGCGTTCGACGCACATGCGATAGGCGAAGTCCGGCCCGCCGCTGATGTCGGCGCGGAACCGCGACATGGCCTCCAGCCAGCGCACCGGCCGGGCCAGGAAGTGGCGCGGCGACATGAGTACGCAGATGCCGCCGTTGAACAGCGGCTGCAGCAGCCCGCCGATGAGGCCCATGTCGTGATACAGCGGAAGCCAGCTCAGAACGGTCTTGTCCGGCTGGACCGAGAAGCCGTCACGGATGGCCAGCTCGTTGGCGACGAGGTTGGCGTGGCTCACCATCACGCCCTTGGGGGTGGAGGTGGAGCCGGACGTGTATTGCAGGAAGGCGATGTCGGAGGGCAGGGGACGGTGCAGGCCGCGGCCGTTGCCATCGCCGTCGGCGATGTCCTCCACGGCGAGCACCGTCGTGCCCGGCTGGCCGGCGAGGTGGCTCTCGGCCGTGGCGCGGTCGCCGGCATGGACGAGGGCGATTGCGGCGCCGCAATCGCGCGCCATGGCGGCGAGGCGGGCCTGATGCTGCGGCCGGTTGGCCTCGGGCGGGAAGGCCGGGACGGCAATGAGCCCGGCATAGAGGCAGCCGAAGAAGGCGCCCACATAGTCGAGGCCGGTTTCCAGCATGAGCAGCACCCGCGCGCCGGGCTCCGCATGGTCCGCCAGCCGCGCGGCGAAGGCCCGCGCCCGAAGGTCGAGGGCGGCGTAGCTCACGGTGCGTTCGCCGGCGCGTGGGTCGTCCAGCAGGTGGAGCGCCAGCGCATCGTCGCGGCCATCGCCGAGGCCCGCGCGCACGGAGACCTGTCCGAGAACGCCGAGTATCACGCCGCCAAGGAGGCTCAGTC
>NZ_JAIVFN010000196.1 GCF_030015065.1 Xanthobacter autotrophicus
AGCTGGTCCGGGGCGGGCAGGTGGACATCCGCGGGAACACGGATGAGTCCTGGCTGCGCGGCGTGCGCTACCTGATGAAGAACCGCATCCTGGCACCGGGGCAGCCGCCGCTCGATCCGGGATAGGACCGCCTGCCCGGCGGACACCGCTGTTGCGCAAGGAACACGGCCCGGGGAACGGGCCGAACCATTGGAGGACATGGTTTCATGAAGCTTTTGCTCGCCGCCGCCGCGGCGTTTTCGCTCGCGCTTCTTCCCGTCGCGGCCGACGCGCACGGCCCCACCCGCAAAAAGGTGACCGAGAGCGTCGAGATCAACGCTCCCGCCGACAAGGTGTGGGCCGCCATCGGCAATTTCCAGGACATGGGCTGGCATCCGGCCGTCACCGCCACTGCCGGCCAGGGCGGCAACGCCGTGGACGCCACCCGCAAGCTCACGCTCCAGGGCGGTGGCACCATCGACGAGGTGCTCTACAAGTTCGAGCCGGAACAGAAGAGCTATTCCTACCGCATCACGGAAGTGGACGTGAAAGTCCTGCCCGTGACCAACTATTCATCCACCATTACCGTCACGCCCATCGACGGTACCCATTCCAAGGTGGAGTGGCGCGGCGCCTTCTACCGGGGCTATCCCAACAACGATCCCCCGCCGGAACTGAGCGACGACGCCGCCATCGCCGCGGTGACCGGGGTCTATCGCAGCGGCCTCGACGCGCTGAAGGCCAAGCTGGAGAAGGGCTCCTGACGGGGCCTGGTGCGCGCGCTGGTCGGCTGACGCGCGTTCGCACTTCAGCCGAGAGCGTGTTGGGGAATATGCGGCGCCACGCAAGCTCCCGCGCGTCATGCCCGGCCTTGTGCCGGGCATCCACGCCTACCCGCTCGCTCATCCTTTCGAAGGTTCGTCCCCGGCCGCCGGGCGTGGATGGCCGGCACAGGGCCGGCCATGACGGTAGGGAAGGACTTAACTCCGGCACGAAAACCGCGCTTGCCGCCCTCGCGCTTCTGGTGGGGGCGGCGGTCCCGGCCGGGGCCGAGGAAGCCTTCGTCACCAACCAGCCGGGCAACGAGGTGGCGGTGGTGGATCTCGGCGGCTCGGACGGGGCGGCGCCCCGCCTCGTCGCCCGCATCGCGGTGCCCGGCCAGCCCGCCGGCATCGCCGTGACCGAGGATGGCCGCCGCGCCTTCGTCACCAGCCCGGACGGGAAGGCGCTGTCCGTCATCGACACCGCGACGCGGCAGGTCGCGGCCCGCATCCCGCTCTCCGGCGGGCCGTTGGGCGTGGCGGTGGCCCCCTCCGGCAGCCCGGTCTATGTGGCGGACTGGTATGGCGCCCGCCTGCTGGTGGTGGACCCGGACACGCCCGATGCCATCCGCACGGCGCCTGCCGGCGCATCCCCCTCGGGCCTCGCGGTGACGCCGGACGGCGCCTTCGTGCTGTCGGCCGACCGGGACGACGACACCGTTTCCGTCATCGACGCGGCGCGGCTGGAACGGGTGGCGGTGATCCATGTGGGCAAGCGGCCCTTCGGCATCACCCTCTCGGCGGACGGAAGGCGGGCCTATACGGCCAATGTGGGCTCGGACGACGTGAGCGTCATCAATGTCGCCGCCCGCGCCGTGGTGGGCACGGTGAAGGTGGGGTCGCGGCCCTATGCGGTGGCGCTGGCCGGGCGCCTCGCCTTCGTCACCAACCAGTATGCGGGCACGGTGAGCGTGTTCGACACCGCGACGCTGGAGCCGCGCGGCGTGGTGCATGTGGGCGAGTATCCGGAAGGCATCGCCGCCAGCGCGGACGGCCGGCATGTCTATGTGGCCAACTGGTCCGACAACACCCTGTCCACCATTGATGCCCGGACGCTGAAGGTCGCTGCGACCCTCGATGTGGGCGACGGCCCGCGCGCGTTCGGCGCCTTCATCCGGCGCGATCCCAAGCCCTGATGCCGAGGGGCGATGAGGCTGGTGCGCCGCCGGTCGAAGACCCTGGCCGCCAAAAGAAACGACCGGCGAGGGAGCCCCGCCGGTCGCTTTAGAACTACCTGTTGAAAAACATGGCGGCCAACCGCTGAAGCAGACCTTTCGGCATCGCCGGAAGGTCGCCGCTCTGCCCAGGGTGGTTTCCGCTCTAGGCCGCCGCGAAGGGGTGCTTCACCAGATCGCGCTGCTCGGTCGCTTCCTTGGCGGAGGGGAAACCCGCCACGGCGCGCTCGATGGAGAGCTTGGTCGCCTCGTAGTTGTAGTGCTGGATCTTGGCGTCGTCCGCCGCTTCCCAGTGGATGAACACGCCGACGCAGATGTACAGGTCGTCGGCCTCTTCCATGGGGATGGTGCCTTCGGCCACCGCGTCCTGCACCGCCTTGGCGACGCCGCGCTGCGCGGGTCCGAACATCTGCACCGCCTGCCGCGCATCCTTGATGGTCACCTTGTTGAACAACAGGGTGTTGGGCTTGCAGGGCATGTTCGGGGCGAGCACCGCGAGAAGCGTGGTGAAGCCGTCCTTGTTGTTGGTCAGGCTGTTGCAGAACGCCGTCTCGGCGGCGCTGCCGCGCGGGCCGATGATGAGGTCGATGTGCGCAACCTCGTTGCCGTCGCCGACAAGCGCCTCACCGATCAGAACCTTGCTGATTTTAGCCACCTTATGCCCTCCCTCGTAGATCGAACAGGGATGACCGCCCCGAAGGCATTCCGGGAAGCGGTCATATGCCGCCTACCCTTGTTGTCAGCGCCCGGCAGGAGTGCCGAACCGGTTCACCAGATAGCGCGGCGGAGACTAGCCGAGCACAGCTTCGCCAGCAAGCCGGCTGCAACGCGAAACCATGCCGCGCCGCAGCGTGATGCGGCGTGATCCGGCGCCCCGCCGGACCCCCGGATTTTGCAGCCGTCAGGATTGGTTAGAAGACGTTATTGGGAGCCGGGCCGCCGGCCATGGCAAGATGGGTGCGAGACTGGAGCAGGCTCCAAGCGTGGCTTGAAGCCGCAGTGGAGGTATTCTCACTCATCCTGCGAGAAGAGCCCGGCGCGCTGGGACCTGGCCGACGCAATAGAGCATATCTGGCATTGTATTTGCTTTGCGTCGAAAGCTGTGAAGCTCATAAGACTGTTCGCGACAGATCACGATAATACCGCGGACTAAATGATATCTGCCGATGCGGAGGCAGGCGGGGAAGGAAACGGAGGGACGGCAGACCCAACGCAGCCAAACGGGAAGTCAGTGCCATGTTCGTCGTGCTTTATGCCTGCCTGATCAATGCCCCGCTTACCTGCCGGGAAGAGCGCATCAACGTCTCCATGGACGTGGCGGCGCCCACCGCCTGCATGATGTCGTCCCAGTTCACCGTCGCCCAGTGGAGCGAGGAACATCCCCAATGGCAGGTGGGCCGCTGGAAGTGCGTTCCGGCCAACCGGCTCTCCCGCGACACCTGAGCCGGCGGCCCGCGCCCCGGCGTGCGACGGGCGCGCCGCAACCTCCCCTTGCGTCGGCCCCGCCGCCTTCCCATCCTCTAGAGCACGCGCCGATCAGCTTGCGATGCAAGCTGATCGGGCAACGTGTTCTCTTTCTTGAATTTAGAGGGCGATTCACCGATCAGATTGATTCAATCTGATCGGATCGCGCTCTAGGGCGAGGCGCGGCTGCCGCGCCGGGAGGAGAGGGATGAATCACCTCAAGACGGCGATCCTGCTCGCCGGGATGACCGCCCTGTTCATGGCGGTGGGCTTCGCCATCGGCGGGCGGGGCGGCATGATGGTCGCGTTCGTGGTGGCGGCAGGCATGAACCTGTTCAGCTACTGGAACTCCGACAAGATGGTGCTGCGCATGTACGGCGCGCGGGAGGTGGACGAGACCACCGCGCCGGACTTCGTGCGCATGGTGCACGAGCTGGCGCGCCGCGCCGACCTGCCCATGCCGCGCGTGTTCATCATGGACAATCCGCAGCCCAACGCCTTCGCCACCGGCCGCAACCCGCAGAATGCGGCGGTGGCGGCCACCACCGGCCTGCTCCAGAGCCTGAGCCCCGACGAGGTGGCGGGGGTGATGGCGCACGAGCTGGCGCACATCAAGCACTATGACACCCTCACCATGACCATTACCGCCACCATTGCCGGCGCCATCTCCATGCTGGCGAATTTCGGCATGCTGTTCGGCGGCGGGAACCGCGACAGCAACAATCCCTTCGGCTTCATCGGCACCATCCTCATGGTGATCCTGGCGCCGCTCGCCGCCATGCTGGTGCAGATGGCCATTTCCCGTTCGCGGGAATACGAGGCCGACCGGGGTGGCGCGGAGATCCTCGGCCAGCCCATGGTGCTGGCCTCGGCGCTGGGCAAGATCTCCGGCGCGGCTCACCATGTGCCCAATTATGAGGCGGAAGCGAACCCCGCTACTGCCCATATGTTCATCATCAATCCCCTGTCGGGGGCGCGGATGGACAATCTCTTCTCCACCCATCCGGCGGTGGAGAACCGCATCGCCGCCTTGCGCGCCCTGGCGCAGCAGATGGGCGGCGGCGGTGGCTTCGCGCCCGGCCCGGCGCCGGCGGCCCGACCGCCGGGCGGAGATCCGTGGGGTGGCGATCCGTGGGGTGGCGATCCTCAAGGCGGCCAGCGCCGCGGCCCCTGGGGGTGAGGAGCGCGACAGCGCAAAGCCGCGTCATCCCCGCATTTCCTGTCGATGCCGGGCGCCGGCGCGCTGACAGGGCGCGGACCGCCCGATACCGTGCGCCCCATGAACCCAGACAGTAGCCCGGCCCGCGCCCGGCCCTGTCTCTTATACAAATCTCCGAGCCCACGAGACTGCAGCTAAA
>NZ_JAIVFN010000197.1 GCF_030015065.1 Xanthobacter autotrophicus
ACCTGGAGACGCCCATCGGCGAGATGGGCCTGCCCATCCGCGTCGAGACCCGCACCGGCGACACCCCCTCCTCCCGCCGCCAGCGGCAGCGGCGCGACCCGCCCGACATCCTCCTCACCACCCCCGAGCAGATCTCCCTGCTGCTCGCCTCCAAGGACGCCGGGCACCTGTTCGGCGGCCTCAAGCGCGTGGTGCTGGATGAGTTGCACGCCCTCGTCACCTCCAAGCGCGGCGACCTGCTGGCGCTGGCCCTCGCCCGGCTGCGGGCCATCGCGCCGGGGCTGCAATGCGTCGGCCTCTCCGCCACCGTGGCCGAGCCCGACGATCTGCGCCGCTATCTGGTGGCGCAGGACGAGACCGCCCCCGAACCCGCCCCCCTCGCCGACCTGGTGGTGGCGCAAGGCGGCGTCGCGCCCGACGTGCGCATGCTGGAAACCGACGTGCCCATGCCGTGGGCGAGCCACATGGCGCTCCATGCGGTGCGCGACATCTATGCGCTCTTGAAGGCGAACCGGCTCAGCCTCGTGTTCGTCAACACGCGCCGGCAGGCGGAATTCATCTTCCAGGAGCTGTGGCGCATCAACGACGACAGCCTGCCCATCGCCCTCCACCACGGCTCGCTGGCGGTGGAACAGCGGCGCAAGGTGGAGGCGGCCATGGCCGCTGGGCGGCTGAAGGCGGTGGTGGCCACCTCCTCCCTCGACCTCGGCATCGACTGGGGCGACGTGGACCTCGTCGTCAACGTGGGCGCGCCCAAGGGCTCCTCGCGCCTCCTGCAGCGCATCGGCCGCGCCAACCACCGGCTGGACGAGCCGTCCCGCGCCGTGCTGGTGCCGGCCAACCGGTTCGAGGTGCTGGAATGCCGGGCGGCGCTGGAGGCGGTGAAGATCGGCGCGCAGGATACCCCGCCCGAGCGCCTCGGCGCGCTGGATGTGCTGGCCCAGCACATCCTCGGCATGGCCTGCGCCGCTCCGTTCGCCGCCGACGCGCTCTTCAACGAAGTGCGCTCGGCCGCCCCCTACCGGCATCTGCCCCGCGCGGATTTCGACGCCGCCCTCGATTTCGTCGCCACCGGCGGCTACGCGCTGCGTGCCTATGAGCGCTACGCCAGGATCCGCCCCACCCGCGACGGCCTGTGGCGGGTGGCCAACCCCATGGTGGCGCAGGCCTACCGGCTCAACGTGGGCACCATCGTGGAATCCACCATGCTCAAAGTCCGCCTGGTCTCGGCGCGCGGCGCGGCCAGGACCGGCGTCACCGGGCGGGTGCGCTTCGGCGGGCGGATGCTGGGCGAGGTGGAGGAATATTTCGTGGAGACCATGGTGCCCGGCGACACCTTCGTCTTCGCCGGCGAGATCCTGCGCTACGAGACTATGGTGGAGGACGAGGTCTATGTCTCGCGCACCACCGCCACCGAGCCCAAGGTGCCGGCCTATGCGGGCGGCAAGTTCCCCCTCTCCACCTTCCTCGCGGCGGGGGTGCGGGCGCTGCTCGCCGCCCCCGAGCGCTGGGCCGCGCTGCCGGGGCAGGTGCGCGAGTGGCTGGAGCTGCAGCGCCTGCGCTCCCGCCTGCCCGGCCGCGACGACCTGCTGGTGGAAAGCTTCGTGCAGGGCGGGCGGTACTATCTGGTCACCTACCCGTTCGAGGGCCGCCTCGCCCACCAGACGTTGGGCATGCTTTTGACGCGGCGGCTGGAGCGGGCACGGCTGAAGCCGCTGGGCTTCGTCGCCAACGACTATGCCCTCGCCGTCTATGCGGCCGGCGACATGGGCGCCGCCATCGCCGGGGGGCGGCTGGCGCTGGCCGACCTGTTCGACGAGGACATGCTGGGCGACGACCTTGAGGCGTGGCTGGCGGAAAGCGCCCTGATGAAGCGCACGTTCCGCACTTGCGCGGTGATCGCCGGGCTGATCGAGCGGCGGTTTCCCGGCAAGGAGAAGACCTCGCGGCAGGTCACCGTTTCCACCGACCTCATCTATGACGTGCTGCGCCGGCACGAGAGCGACCATCTGCTGCTGCGCGCCGCGCGGGCGGACGCCGCCACCGGCCTGCTCGACGTGAAGCGGCTCGGCGAGATGCTGGCGCGCATCCGGGGCCGCATCGTCCATATGCCGCTGGAGCGGGTATCGCCGCTGGCGGTGCCGGTGCTGCTGGAGATCGGCCAGGAGAGCGTCGGGGGCGAAGCGAGCGACGCGCTGCTCGCCGAGGCGGAGGAAGAGCTGATTCGCGCCGCCATGGGGTGATCAGCCGGCCGGACCGTAGGCGTCCCGAAGCGAGGCGTGCAAAGGCGCTCCCGCAACGACCTCACAGGTCGCGACGAAAGGTCTGGCCGCCGATTTCGCAGCTGCGAAGGCGCCAAGTCAGCTGTGGCACATTGGAAACGAGCAACTTTGAACGAACTCCATTCCCATCACAATCACGTGATCAGACGGCGCGCAAAACACCCGCCGCCGAACCCGGATATCAGAACATCACGCCGCCGAGCATGCCAACGGTGGCGGCACTGGCCTCGTGCGGGGCAAAAAATGCAGCAATTCCAAGGATAGTCACCAGAGCGCCGGTGACAGCAAGCTTCCGAACCATGGCCACTCTCCGAATTTGTCGTCTATAGGGTTAACGATGCACGTCGATTAAGAGTTCCTTAACCAAGCCTGTCTGAACCCCCTTTGATGCTCCCGTTCAGAAAGTGTTCAGGAAAGTCACGGCTGCGTGACGATTGCCCCGCTTGGAGGGGCAGGACGATTGACCTTTGCCCCACATGATGTTGCATCGCAGCAGCAAGGATTCCGCCGAAGGAGGTACAGGCATGTCGCAGAAGAGCGGGGGCGAGGCCGGGACGAAGAGCGGAGCGAAAAGTCCCTGGCATGACCTTGAGGCGCCCGGCACCGCCGCATTCGAGGAACTGGCCCGCGAAGCCTTCGCCCGCCTGCCCGCCTCGTTCCGCGCGCTGTGCACCGGCCTCGTCATCCGCATCGAGGACTTTCCCACCGACGAGGTGCTGGACGAGATGGAGGCCGAGACGCCGTTCGACCTCCTCGGCCTGTTCCAGGGCGTCGGCCGCGCCCAGGCCGGAGCCGTGGCCGAGACCGGGCAGATGCCCAACATGGTCTTCCTCTATCGCCGCCCCATCCTCGATTACTGGGCCGAGCACGAGGAAACCCTCGGCGACGTGGTCACCCACGTGCTGGTGCACGAGATCGGCCATCATTTCGGCCTCTCCGACGACGACATGGAAGCCATCGAGGACCGGGCCAATTGACCGCAGGGCAGGCCGCCCATTAGCGCTGGACCCATGGGCGGCAGCTTTTTAGAATTGATCAAAACAAGGAGGCTCATGTGCCCGTCGATCCCAAACTCTCGCGCTATGGGGCGCCGCTGCGCGCCATCCACTGGCTCACCGTTCTGAGCATCATCGTCGCCTTCGGCATCACCTATTTTGAGGACTTCTTTCCCCGCGGCACGCCCGGTCGCGCGACCTTGTGGTGGACCCACATCTCGGTCGGCCTCCTCGTCATCGCCCTGGTGGCTGCGCGCATTCCGGTGCGGATCTTCGGGCGCAACCCGCCGCCCTCGCCCGAGGTCAGCCGGCCAGTGGCCATCGCCTCGCACATCGTGCACGGGCTGCTCTATTTGCTCCTGATCGCCACCCCGCTGGTCGGCATCTACCTCGCCTTCCTGCGCGGCGGCGATGTCAGCTTCTTCTCGCTGTTCTCCATCCCCTCGCCCATCGCGGTGAACCGGGACCTCGCGCGCGAGGTGATCGAGGTGCACGAATGGCTGGCCAACGGCCTCGTCATCCTCGCCGTCCTGCACGCGGCCGCCGCCGTGGCCCACCATGTCGTGCTCAAGGACGACGTGCTGAAGCGCATGCTTCCGGAACGCGCCGCGCGCTGACCGGCCGGACCGCCTTCGGGCCGGCGCGCGGGCTTGCGTGCGCCGGTCTTCTTGACTGGGCAAGGGCGGATGCGCCTGTTATGGAGGGGCCTCAGGCAGAAGCCTATGAAGACAAGCCGAGGCTCAAGGTCCCATGGAGAAGTTCACCGTCCTGGAGGGTGTCGCCGCCCCGCTGAAGCTGGTCAATGTCGATACCGACATGATCATCCCCAAGCAGTACCTGAAGACCATCAAGCGCACAGGCCTTGGAACCGGCCTGTTCTCGGAGATGCGGTACAAGGACGACGGCTCGGACAATCCCGACTTCGTGCTCAACCAGAGCGCCTACAAGAATGCCAAGATCCTGGTGGCCGGCGACAATTTCGGCTGCGGCTCGTCCCGTGAGCATGCGCCCTGGGCGCTGCTCGACTTCGGCATCCGCTGCGTGATCTCCACCTCGTTCGCCGACATCTTCTACAACAACTGCTTCAAGAACGGCATTCTGCCCGTGGTCGTCTCCAAGGAGGACCTGGACAAGCTGTTCGACGATGCCGATCGCGGCGCCAACGCCACCCTCACCATCGACCTGCCGGCGCAGGAGATCCGCGGGCCGGACGGCGGCGTGGTGAAGTTCGAGATCGACCCGTTCCGCAAGCGCTGCCTGATCGAAGGGCTGGACGACATCGGCCTGACCCTGGAAAAGGCCCCCGCCATCGCCGCCTACGAGACCGCCAAGAGCGCCGAGCAGCCCTGGCTGTGAGCCGCTGTGGCGAAAGCCGCCCGGCGCGCCGTCGGTGCATTCGGCGCGCGCTGGTAGGACCTTAGCCGCCGCGCCCCCTCTCCCGCGTGCGGGGGAGGGTTGGGGTGGGGGC
>NZ_JAIVFN010000198.1 GCF_030015065.1 Xanthobacter autotrophicus
GGGCAGATGCGATGGGCGCCGGGCACAGCGCCCTCGCCCTCCGGCAGCCCCCTCCCCGACCCTCTCCCGCAAGCGGGAGAGGGAGAGCGGCGGCGCTTGGCCGGAGGGAGCGGGGGAACATCACGGTGCGACTTTGGCGACGGCGCGCCCGTGCGGACGCACGCCAGGGGGATGCTCGCCGAGGGGCCGGCGGCCGAGGGCGGCTTCCAGCGCCTCGGCCTCGCGCCGGAGCAGGGGTACCAACTGAAGCTGCCGCTCGGGCGAGAGCCGGCTTTCGATGGCGGCGATGGAGAGCGCCCCCGCCGGGCGCCCGTCCGGCCCCAGCACCGGCACGCCGATGCCCCAGGAGCCGGCGACATAAAGGCCGGGATTGAGCGCATAGCCGCGGGCGCGGGCGTCCGCCACGTGCTCGCGCAGCAGGCGCACGCTGTAGCCGGGATAGGCGCTTTCCAAAGCCTCGGCATTGGCGGCCAGCATGCGCTCCACCTCCTCGTCCGGCAAAGCGGCGAGGAGCGCGAGGCCGCCCGCGCCGATGCCGAGCGGATGGCGGTCTCCCGCCTGCAGCACATGGGTGCGGATGGGCCAGGTGCCCTCCTCCCGGTGCAGGCACACCGAGAAGGCGCCGCGCGGCACGGAGAGGAAGGCGCAGTCGCCGCTGGCGCGGGCGATGCGGGCGAGGCCGTCGAGCGCGAGGGCATGGATGCCGAAGCGGGTGCCGGCCAGGGTGCCGAGCACATAGGCTTCCGGCCCGATGTGATAGCGCCGCGTCACCTCGTCCTGGTCGAGGAGGCCGGTGCGCACCAGCGCCAGCAGCACCCGCCGCGCGGTCGGCTTGGGCAGGCCCGACGCCCGCACGAGATCGCTGAGCCGCGCGCCCTCGGGGGCCGCCCGGCCCACCATGATGAGCAGCGCCACCGCCCGCTCGATGCTCTGCGTCCCCCCGCCCGCCGCGATTTCACCTGCGGATTCGCCGCCGGCCAGATCCGGCTCGAGGCCGGGCCGGACGGAGGAGGACTTCGGTGCCCGTCCCACGCGCGCTCCCCTGATCCAATATGTGGACCTGGATGTTGATATCATTGAGATCGCCGCAGCGCAGCGTCTTCGACGACCATAATAGGCTTGCGAAAATCCCACAAGCGGGCCAGCATGAGCCTGGGATCAAGAGGTCCATATACTGGACCCGAATGAGGAAACCGGTCCGAACGGGCCGCACGAGGAGGAGCATCGAGGATGACGCTGAACCGTCGCACCCTTTTCAAGGCCGGCGCGGCCGGCGCGCTTGCGGGCGGCGTGTTCGCCCCCTTCGTCGCGCGCGCGCAGGGCGCGGAATTCTCCTACAAATACGCCAACAACCTGCCGATCACGCACCCCATGAACGTGCGCGCCGGCGAGATGGCGGACAAGATCAGGGCCGAGACCCAGGGCCGCGTCGAGATCAAGGTGTTCCCCTCCAGCCAGCTCGGCGGCGACACCGACATGCTGAGCCAGCTGCGCTCGGGCGGCATCGAGTTCTTCACCCTCTCCCCGCTCATCCTCTCCACCCTGGTGCCCAACGCCTCGGTAAGCGGCATCGGCTTCGCCTTCCCGGACTATGCGAGCGTCTGGAAGGCCATGGACGGCGAGCTCGGCACCTATGTGCGCGGCCAGATCGCCAAGGCCGGCATCGTCGCCATGGACAAGATCTGGGACAACGGCTTCCGCCAGATCACCACCTCCACCAGGCCCATCGAGACCGCGGCCGACCTGAAGGGCCTGAAGATCCGCGTCCCGGTCTCCCCGCTCTGGACCTCCATGTTCAAGGCGTTCGAGAGCGCGCCCGCGAGCCTCAACTTCGCCGAGGTCTACACCGCGCTCCAGACCCGCACCGTGGACGCACAGGAAAACCCCCTCGCCATCATCGCCACGGCGAAGCTCTACGAGGTGCAGAAATACTGCTCCGTCACCAACCACATGTGGGACGGCTTCTGGTTCCTCGCCAACCGCCGCGCCTTCGAGCGCCTGCCGGACGACCTGCGCACCATCGTGGCGAAAAACATCAACGCCGCCGGCCTGAAGGAGCGCGAGGACGTGCTCGTGCTGAACAATACCCTGCGCAAGGAGCTGAGCGAGAAGGGCCTCGCCTTCAACGAGCCCAAGGTGGACTCGTTCCGCGAGCAGCTGCGCAAGGCCGGCTTCTACGCCGAGTGGAAGGGCAAGTATGGCGACGAGGCCTGGTCCATCCTCGAAACCTATACGGGCAAGCTGTCCTGAGCGTCCGGGACCGGCCCATCCCCTGTGGGGAGGTGCCGGCCCCGCAGCGCGCCGCATCGTCATGGCCGGACGCGGGCATGGAGAGGCCGCCTGCGGAATGCTCGCCCCGCGTCCCGAAGCCGAGAGCCGGACCCGAGGGGTCGCCGCCCGCCGCACCTTTGGGAAGCGGGCACAGAGTGGACGCTTCCGGCCAATCGGGGCATGACATCCCCTGATATGCACGCCGCCCCGGCAACCCGGGGCAGAGCTGCGCGCCGAGACGACCGCAACGGAACCCCCACCATGGCCACCGCCGACGACATTCTGCCCCTCGCCGCCGAGACCGACGCGCGCCGCGGCTCGGCCTTCATGCGGCCGGTGGAGGCCATCGCCGCGCTGCTGCTCGTGGTGGTGGTCACCCTGCTGCTGGCCGGCGCGCTGTCGCGCTACCTGCTGGCGCTGCCCATCATCTGGGGCGACGAGGTCGCCTCCATCTGCTTCATCTGGCTCGCCATGCTGGGCTCGGTCATCGCCATCGACCGCAACGAGCACCTGCGCCTGACCCTGTTCCTCGGCCTCCTGCCGCACGATGCGCGACGCTTCGTGGACACGCTGGCGCTGCTTTTGGTCGCGACCCTGCTGGTGGCCCTCGCCTATCCCGCCTACGACTACGCGTCGGAGGAAAGCTTCATCACCCTGCCCGCCCTCGGCATTCCCGGCAGCGTGCGCGCGGCGGCCCTGCCGGTGGGCATCTGCGCCATGGCGGCGCTCGCCGTGGCCTCCGCCGTGCGGCGCTCCACGGTGCGCGACCTCGCACTGTCGCTCGGCGTCATCGCCTTCGTGCTCGGCGCGCTGTGGCTCGCGAGCCCCGCTTTGATGAAGGCCGGCAACACCGCCATCGTCATCTGCCTCGTGGGCTTCGTGGTGGTGGCGCTGGCGGCCGGCGTGCCCATCGCCTTCTGCTTCGGCATCGGCACCGCCTCCTATCTCGCCTTCGCCACCCGGGTGCCGCTCATCGTCATGATCGGCCGCATGGACGAGGGCATGTCCAGCCTCATCCTGCTGTCGGTGCCGGTCTTCGTGCTGCTCGGCTGCATCCTCGACCATACGGGCATGGGCAAGGCGATCGTGGATTTCCTCGCCTCCCTGCTCGGCCATGTGAAGGCCGGCATGTCCTATGTGCTGCTCGGCTCGCTGTTCGTGGTCTCGGGCATTTCCGGCTCCAAGGTCTCCGACATGGCGACGGTGGCCCCGGCCCTGTTCCCGGAGATGAAGCGGCGCGGCCACAAGCCGAGGGAGATGATCGCGCTGCTTGCCACCGGCGCCGCCATGGCCGACACGGTGCCGCCCTCCATCGTGCTGATCGTGCTCGGCTCGGTGGCGGGGGTGTCCATCGCGGCCCTGTTCACCTCAGGCTTCGTGGTGGCCATGGTGCTGCTCGCCGTCCTCGCCGCGCTGGCGCGCCTGAAGGCGCGGGACGAGGACATGACCGGCGTCACGCGCCCCTCCGCCGGCCTTGTCTGGCGCACCCTGCTGGTGGCGGCGCCGGCGCTGGTGCTGCCCTTCCTCATCCGCAGCGCGGTGTCGGGCGGCGTCGCCACCGCCACCGAGGTCTCCACCATCGCCGTGGTCTACGCGCTGTTCGTGGGCATCGTGCTCTATGGCGGCATCTCGCTGCGCACCTTCTACCGCATGCTGGTGGAGACGGCGGCCCTCACCGGGGCCATCCTCGTCATCCTCGCCTGCGCGGTGGGCATGGCCTGGGCCATCACCCAGGCCGGCATCGCCAACGAACTGGCCAGCCTCATGGCCGCCCTGCCCGGCGGCTGGATCGGCTTCATGGCGGTGAGCATCATCGTCTTCCTGGTGCTGGGCTGCATCCTGGAAGGCCTGCCGGCCATCGTGCTCATGGCGCCGCTGATGTATCCCATCGCCCGCAAGCTCGGCATCAACGACGTGCACTATTCCATGGTCATCGTCACGGCCATGAATATCGGCCTGATGACGCCGCCCATCGGCATCGGCTTCTTCCTCGCCTGCAAGATCGGCAACGTCTCGCCCGACGAGGCCATCGGCGCCATCTGGCCCTATCTGGTGGCGCTGTTCGCCGGGCTGGTGCTGGTGGCGGCGGTGCCGTGGATCTCCATCGGCATGCTGTGAGGGATGGAGCGCCCGGCGCGAACGTCACGCCGCGGCGTGGCAGCGCTCCAGCTTGCGCACGTCCCCGGATCGGGATCGTCGATCTCGCCCAGGGCGGCGGGCAGGCCGGTGTCGTCATCCTCCGGGCCGGCGAGCGGCAGCTCCACCGCGCCGGGAGCGACCGATTCGGCGAGGCTCTCCCTCTCCCGCGTGCGGGTCGTGTCTCAGCTCGAAACAAGGCGTGGTCTTGCCCCCTCTCCCGCCCGAACTCGGCTGTTGCCGAGTTCAGTTCCCAAGAGACGACGCCGGAAACATCCGGCGTCGTGCGGGGGAGGGTTGGGGAG
>NZ_JAIVFN010000199.1 GCF_030015065.1 Xanthobacter autotrophicus
CGGCAGGGGGGCGGGCGCGGTCGGGACCGCGGCAGGCGCCGGAGCTGCGGGGGCTGGCGGTGAGGGCGCCGCCTCCCCCTCCACCGGCAGGTTCGCCACCGGGGGGCGCTCCTGTGGGCGTTCCTGTGCGCCTTGCCCGCCGGCGCCGTTCTCGTGCGGAACCACGGTGAAGCCGAACGGACCGGTGCGCGGCGGCGGGGTGGGATTGAGCGTGCCGCGATTGCGCGCATTGCGCTCCCAGATCGGCGCGTATCGGGCGACGAGGGCCTGGTAGCGGCCCTCGGTCATGTTCGCGGCGATGCGGGAACTATCGCCCAGCATGGCCGCCGGCGGGCAGAAGGTGGGGGAGCAGCCGAAATCATCCACCAGCACCGCCGCCGTGAAGCCGAACGGGTCCAGCTCCAGCGGCCGGCGCCAGGCCATGACGCGGGCGGGAAGCCCGGGCACCTCGGCGCGGCGCAGCAGGTCGGCGGCATCCTCCACCAGCGCGATGCGCTCGCGCACCAGCGCCCGCGCGGCCGAGACCGAATCGGGCCGCTCGAACAGCACCATCTCGCAGGCGCCCGCCAGGGTGGCGTCGGCGGCGAGGCAGCCGAGCCCGGGCGCCTGGGCCGCGGCGGCATCGAGCGCGGCGGCGCGCGCCTCCAGCGCCTGCGCCTGCCCGCCGGAAGCGGTGCCCGCGACCGCGCGCACCAGCGCCCAGCCCACGGCGAGGCCGCCGACGAGCATGGCGACCAGCACCAGAATTGTCGCGGGATGGTCGTTGGGCTCGGAACGCGCGAACAGCAGCACGACGCAGACGACGCCCGCCACCGCCGCGGCGACGAGGACCCATCCGGGAACGGCGAAGCTCGCGGTCGCGAACCCCAGAAGCTGATCGACCCACTGCATCTGGCGTCCTCCGCCCCGCCTTCATGTCAGCCCGGCGCGGTCCCGGCGCAAGCGCGCACCAAAAACCGCGCCGGCATGGGGGCGCGTCGTGCCGCCCCTTGGCGGCGGGCGCGGATCATCTTCCCCCGCGCGCCGGAAGGCAACGCATGGGTGGGGTCCGCACAGTCTATGGTAAAGCCTTTCGGCCGGATCCGGGACCGCGTCCCGTCAGCCGGCACGCAGGACGGCGTGCTCGAAGCCGCCGAACAGATAGACCACGGCGACCGCGGCCAGGAATACGACAAGCGCGGTGCGCGCGACGCCCCAGCAGGAGCGGCGATGGGCATAGCCTTGGCTGAGATTCATGATGGGATCGTTGACCTCTGCACGTGCCCCCGCGGCACGTGATGCGTTTCCGCACTGCAACAATCATTAAGATTTTATGACTTTCTCGGCAAGGGGGATGCGAACGCTTCTCAGACGTTGTCCAAAATATGTCGCGAACGCCCGCCATCGCTCGTGCCGCGCGCGCTCCGGTGCCCTGCCCGCCCTGCGATCCGATGGCCGCCATGGCGGAAAATGCTTTATGAAGTCCGCCATGAGCAGCGATTCCCGCACCCATCCCCAACCCGGCATCCCGGCGCCCGCCCGCCTGCCCGACGAGGCCGCCATCGAGGCCGCGCTGCTGCGGCTCACCGCCGAATGCGGTGCCGGCAAGAGCGTCAGCCCCATGGACGTGGCGCAGGCGCTGATGCCGCAGGAGGAATGGCAGCGGGCCCTGCCGCTGGTGCGCCGGGTCGCGGTGCGGATGACGCAGGAGGGCCGCGCCCTCATCTATCGCAAGGGCAAGCCGGTGGATCCCGCCGACCTGCGCGGCGTCTACCGCATCGGCGCGCCACGGGACGAGTGATGCCAAGGGCCGGCCGCCCCCTCCCCCGCAAGCGGGAGAGGGTTCACGGGTGCGCCCGCGTCAGGGCGCCGGGAACAGGGCACTGGTCTTGCCCGTGACATAATAGACGACGAGCCCCACCCACTCGCGCACGCCCATGTCGGTCTTGTCGAGGCCGTCGGCGGCGCGGGAGAACGGTTCGTCCAGCCGGTCCGGGCCGATGGTCTGGAAGTCCACCGGATAGGCCACCACGTCGAACCCCACCTTGCGGAAGCAGCCCACCGCGCGCGGCATGTGCGCGGCGCTGGTGACAAGCAGCCAGCGCTCGCCCGGCTTCGGCTTCAGCACCGCCCTGGCGAATTCGGCGTTCTCGGCGGTGTTGCGCGATTTCTCCTCGAACTCCACCCGCGCCTCGGGAATGCCGAGGTCCGGCAGGCTCATGCGGATCATGTGCGCCTCGACGGCCTCGTCATTGCGCACCAGCCGCCCGCTGCCCCCGACAAAGGCGAGGCGCGCCTGCGGATAGCGGCGCGACAGGGCGGCGAAGGCAATGGGCCGCTCCCCGGCCTCGCCGAAGGTGGGCACGCCGCGCGCATTGCCGATGTCCGGCTTCTCCGACCCGCCCAGCATGATGATGCCGGTCACCGGGGTTCCATCGTCGGTGAAGAGGGGGAAGCGCTCCTCCAGCGGCGAGAGGATGAAGCTGGACGCCGGCGAGAAGCCGAATACCAGCCATCCCGCCACGGCGATGGTCACCAGCGCGGCACCGGCACGGCGCAGCCGCAGACCCAGCATGACCAGCCCCAGCGCCGCCAGGATGACCAGCAGGTTGGACGGCACCGCAAGGAACCACAGGACCTTGGAGGCGGTGAAGAAGGAATCCATGCGCGCTCCGGAAAGTCAGGCCATCAATCAAGCCCGCGCAATGCTCAGGCGAGTTCCACCACCTTGCCCTCGCGCAGGGTGACGCGGCGGTCCATGCGGGAGGCCAGCTCCAGGTTGTGGGTGGCGATGAGCGCCGCGACCCCGGTGGCGCGCACCAGCTCGGTGAGCGCGCCGAAGACATGGTCGGAGGTCTTGGGGTCGAGGTTGCCGGTGGGCTCGTCGGCCAGCAGCAGGCGCGGCGCATTGGCGAGCGCGCGGGCGATGGCGACGCGCTGCTGCTCGCCGCCGGAAAGCTCGGACGGGCGGTGGGTGAGCCGCGCGCCGAGGCCAAGATAGGACAGGAGGTCCTTGGAGCGCGCCTCGGCCTCCCTGCGGGAGAGGCCGCGGATCATCTGCGGCATGGACACGTTCTCCAGCGCCGTGAATTCGGGCAGGAGGTGGTGGAACTGGTAGATGAAGCCGATGGAGAGGCGGCGGATGCGGGTGCGCTCCGCATCGGGCAGGCGCGCGGTGGGCGTGCCGTCGATGAACACCTCGCCCGCGTCCGAATGCTCCAGCAATCCTGCGATGTGCAGCAGGGTGGACTTGCCGGAGCCGGAGGGCGCCACCAGCGCCACCGACTGGCCGTGGGAAATGGCGAAGTCCGCCCCGCGCAGGACCTCGATGGTCCCCGCGCCCTGGGGATAGCGCCGCACCACGCCGGTGAGCGCCAGGGCAAGCTGCGGGCGGCCGCCCTGCCCCTCGGGCCGTCCACTGGGATTTGCGCGCTGATCCATCACTCGTATCTCAGGGCTTCCACCGGATCGAGCCGGGCGGCCCGCCAGGACGGATACAGGGTGGCGAGGAAGGAGAGCACCATGGCCATCACCACCACGGACGTGGTTTCGCCCACATTCATCTCGGCCGGCAGGCGGCTCAGGTAATACAGCTCCGGCGAGAACAGCTCGGTGGCGGTGAGCCAGGAGATGAACTGGCGGATGCTCTCGATGTTGAGGCAGACGATGACGCCCAGGAGCAGCCCGGAGAGGGTGCCCACCACGCCGATGGCGGCGCCGGTGATGAAGAACACCCGCATGATGGCGCCCTGCGTCGCCCCCATGGTGCGCAGGATGGCGATGTCGTGGCCCTTGTCCTTCACCAGCATGATGAGGCCGGACACGATGTTGAGCGCCGCCACCAGCACGATGAGGGTGAGGATGAGGAACATCACGTTCCGCTCCACCTGCAAAGCGTTGAAGAAGGTGGCGTTGCGCACCCGCCAGTCCACCAGATACACGGGCCGCTCCGCCGCGCTCTGGATGGCGCCGCGCAATTCGCCCACGTCGTCGGGATTGTCGAGATAGACCTCGACGGCGTTCACGTCGGCGTTGCGGTTGAAATAGGCCTGCGCCTCGGCCAGCGGCATGAAGACGAAGGCGCTGTCATATTCCGACATGCCCACCTCGAACACCGCCGCCACCTTGTACACCTTGATGCGCGGCGAGGTGCCCATGGGCGTCACGGCGCCGCGCGGCGCCACCAGCGTCAGGTTGTCTCCCGCCCGCAGCGAAAGCTGGTCGGCGAGGCGCTTGCCGATGGCGATGCCCTGCCCCTGGTCGAAATTCTCCAGCGTGCCCTGGCGGATGTTGTGGGCCACCGAGGGCAGTTCCCGCAGGTCCTTTTCCGCAAGGCCCCGCACCAGCACGCCCGAGGCGCCGAAGGGCGAGGAGGCCAGCGCCTGCCCCTCCACCAGCGGCACCGCGAGGCGGATGCCGTTGAGCCTGGCGATGCGCTCCGCCACCGCCGCGTAGTCGGTGAGCGGCGATTCCAGCGGCTGCACCAGCACGTGGCCGTTGAGGCCGAGGATCTTGCCCAGAAGCTCCTGCCGGAACCCGTTCATCACCGCCATGACGATGATGAGGGTCGCCACCCCCAGCATGATGCCGAGGAAGGAGAAGCCGGCGATGACCGAGATGAAGCCTTCCTTGCGCCGGGCCCGCAGATACCGCAGCGACAGCATCCACTCGAACGCCGCGAAGGGGCGCGTTCCGGTGACGTCTGCGCCCCCCTGGCCCCCCCTTTGCC
>NZ_JAIVFN010000200.1 GCF_030015065.1 Xanthobacter autotrophicus
GTGACGGCCCCCGCGCCCCGCGCCCAGGCTGCGCCGCCCGCACCCGTGCGCGGCGGCGTGGACGCGGCCGGCGATACGCCCCTGACCTATCCCGCGCCCGCCCAGGCCCAGGCCCAATCTGCGCCGACGCCGGTTGCGCCGGCTCCGACCGTCGCCGCGCCGGCACCCGCCGCGACCCCGGCTCCGGCCACGGCGCCCGTTGCCGTCGCCGCCGAGGACCCGCTGGCCCCGGTGGCCGAGGCCATCGCCGCCCTGCTGGCGACACCCGAGAGCGTCACCGCCTCGAAAAAGGACCAGGAGGGCCTCGTCGCCTTCTACGGCGCGCGCCAGAACCTGCCGGTCTTCGTCGGCCTGAAGGGCCTCGACGCCCGCGGCAAGGCGGTGATCGCCCGCCTCGAAGCCGCCGGCGAGGACGGCCTCGACCCCGCCGATTATGTGGTGCCCCCGCCCAGGCCGGGCGCGACCGCCGCCGATCTCGCCCACACGGAGCTGAAGGTCGCCGTCGCCGCTTTGACCTATGCGCGGCACGCCCAGGCCGGCCGCTTCGATCCCAGCCGCATCTCGTCGCTGGTGACGCCGGTGCGCGAGATCCCCGATCCGGCGGCGGTTCTGGCCAGGGTGGCCTATGCCCCGGACGCCAATGCGGCGCTGGCCGGCTTCAACCCCTCCCATGCCGGCTATCGGGCGCTCAAGGCCCATCTGGCGCGAGTGACGGGCCACGCGCCCGGCGTCGTCGCCATTCCGGCCGGCCCGCAGATCCGTCCCGGCGCCAGCGACCCGCGCATCCCCGCCCTGCGCACCCGCCTCGGCGTCACCGGCCGGGCGAACGACGATTTCGCCTATGACCCGGCGCTGGTGGATGCGGTGAAGGCCTTCCAGGAGGCCGCGAACATCAAGCCCACGGGCATCATCGGTCCCTCCACCCTCGCCGCCCTCAATGCCGGCGCCTCCCCCGGCGGCGGCAGCCTGAAGGCGGACGTGATCGCCAACATGGAGCGCTGGCGCTGGCTGCCGCGCGACCTCGGCGAATCCTATGTGATGGTCAACATTCCGGAATTCCTGGTGCGCATCTACCAAAGCGGCCACGAGATCCACGAGACCCGGGTGGTGGTGGGCAAGCCGGAGACGCCGACCCCCCTGCTCAGCCGCGAGATGCAGTACATCGTGGTGAACCCGGCCTGGAACATCCCGCCTTCCATTGCCCGCAACGAGATGATGCCGCTGTTGCGCTCCGACCCCTCGGCGCTGTCCCGGCGCGGCATCCAGGTGGTGCGCAACGGTTCGGGCGGCTATTCCTTCCGGCAGGTGCCCAGCGAGCGCAACGCGCTGGGGCGCATCAAGTTCATGTTCCCCAACGACCACTCGGTCTACCTGCACGACACCCCGTCCAAGGCGCTGTTCCAGAACGACCGGCGCGCCTACAGCCACGGCTGCGTGCGGGTCTATGAGCCGCTCAAGTTCGGCGAGGTCATCTTCAATCTCGGCCTGCCCAACGACAACTGGACCCAGGCGCGCATCGGCAAGATGTTCGGCAGCTCCGAGCGCTACGTGAACCTGAAGCAGCGCTTCCCGGTGCACATCGTCTATTTCAACGTGGTGGTGGACGATGCCGGCCGCCTCGCGGCGCGCGAGGACCTCTACGGTATCAACGCCCAGACCAAGACGCTGCTCGGTCTCGCCGGCAGGCAGCGAATCGCCGACGGGACCGCGCCTCGGAGCCCCGCTCCCAGGGCGCGCTGAAATCCCTTCCCCATACCGCAACGACAGGGACGGCCCAATGGCCGTCCCTTTTTATTTCAATGACTTGGAACGGAAGCGCCAGCCATGGTCGCGTCAGTCTGCCGCGCTTTTGCCCTGTGAATAACGCACATCCATGGTTGCCTGGTGCGGCAAGGCCACAGACTGACGTAAGGTACGGCACTTTTTTGCCATACTCCGCCGATAATTCACGGACCCGTGACCGTTCGATGGGGGAAACCCCGGCGGCGGGCACGAGGGGGCGCGGGGTGTCAACTCACCCTTAACCGAACCCGACAAGACTCTCATCCCATAGCGTCGCGGCAACAGTCGCGGCGTCCTTGAAATCTGAGCCTCGGGTTCGAGACATTGGCCTTCCGTTCCGCGATCAACGCCGTCCGATCCTTGCGCCCGGGGCTTCGCCCCAAGGGGGTGCCTGCGCTCCGGGCCGCCATTATCGGAACCAGCCTTCTCGTCGCCGGCACCACCTCGCTGCAGAACGCGGTGGCCAACGGCGACACCCGCACCATCACCCTGCACCACACCCATTCCGGCGAGAGCGGCAGCTTCACCTTCAAGAAGAACGGCCGCTATGATCCGGAAGGCCTGGCCGGCCTCAATCATTTCCTGCGGGACTGGCGCAACCAGAAGTCCACGCAGATGGACCCGGCCCTGTTCGACATCGTGTGGGAGGTCTACCGCGAGACCAACGCCACCGCGCCGATCCAGATCGTCTCCTCCTACCGCTCGCCCGAGACCAATTCCATGCTGCGCGCCCGCTCCAGCGGCGTGGCGAAATTCTCCCAGCACATGCTGGGCAAGGCCATGGACTTCTACATTCCGGGGGTGAACCTCACCGACCTGCGCGTGGCCGGCCTCAGGCTCCAGCGTGGCGGCGTGGGCTTCTATCCCACCTCCGGATCGCCCTTCGTCCACATGGACACGGGCAACGTGCGCCACTGGCCGCGCATGACCCACGACCAGCTCGCCCGCGTCTTCCCGGACGGCAAGACCGTGCATGTGGGCAGCGATGGACGCCCCCTCTCGGGCTATGCCGCCGCGCTCGCCGAGATCCAGGCCCGCGGCTCCAAGGCCGGCGTCGCCGTGGCCTCGGCCGATGGCGGCAAGGGCGTCAAGAAATTCTTCTCCGGCCTGTTCGGCAAGAAGGACGCGGACGACGACGAGGGCGGCGAGACCACCACCGTCGCGGCGGCCGAGACCACCGGGGACGCCGCGCCCGCCCGCACCACCGCTAGTTCCGCCACCAGGACGACGCCGGCAGCGGCCTCCATCGTGCAGATGGCGACCGCGCCCGTTCCCCCGTCCCGTCCGGCCGAGATCGAGGCCGGCGCGCTCGTGACCGCCCAGGCCGCCAATGCGGGCCTGTTCGCTCCCCTGCCCCAGCGGCGACCGGCGGAGGCCGGGAGCCGTGGCGACAGCCGGATGGCGAGCCTGACGGCGCCCGGCGCCACCGCCGCCCCACTGCCCGCCGTCATCACCCGCGGTGGCGCGGCGGAAGCCGGACCGGCGCTGGGCTATGCGTCTCCCGGCCCCCTGACCGAGCAGCGCAGCACCCTTTCCGGCGGCATGATGCCCCACGCCGTCGAGCCGGCCGCGACCGCCAGGCCCGCCCCGGCCGGAAAGCCCCGCGCGCGCCTCGCCGAAGTGGCGTTCGGCCGCCTGTTCCTGTCGCCGAGCCTGTCCTCGGAGCTGTACCTGCGGACGCCGGAACTGCGCCAGTTCGGCAGCTTCATGACGCCGCCGCACGAGGTGGTGGCCTCCGCCTTCTCGCGGGATGGCTCATTCGGCCTGAAATCCCGCTTCACCGGAACCGCGGTGGCCGACCTGCCCACCTTCGTCTTCCGCGCTCCGGCTGTCGCCTACACCCAGCGCATGTAAGTCCCACATCGTGGCGCGGGAGCCTGTGAGCCGGCCCGCACAAAGCCGCTCGGACCCGCAGGGCCGGCGGCCGATTCGCGCGCCCCTGAACCGTACCGCAGATCATGGCGGCGCGGCCGGTCCGCGTGCCCCAAGCGGCTCAGGCCCCAAGAGACTGCTTGGAAAATCCGGCTGGCTTATTCATGTCGCCGGAAAAGAGCCGTCGTCATGCCCGGGCTTGTCCCGGGCATGACGAGCAGGGTAGAGCGCCCACCTGCCGAAAGGCTTCCCGGCGGGATTTTCCAAACAGGCTCTAAGCAACTCTGCCCCAAGCAGCTCAGGCGTAGATGCCGAGCGCCTGCATGTAGAGCTCCACGATGGCTTCGTGCTCCTTGCGGTCGTCCTCGTCCTCCTTGCGGATCTTGAGGATGGTGCGCAGGGCCTTCACGTCGAAGCCGTTGGCCTTGGCCTCGGCGAACACGTCCTTGATGTCGTCGGCGATGGCCTTCTTCTCCTCCTCGAGCCGCTCGATGCGCTCGATGAAGGACTTAAGCTGTTCCTTGGCAAAGCCCGCGGGGGCATCTGACACGTCTTCCGCCACCTGGCCGGTCTCCTTGAGCACGAAGGCGCGTTCCAGGAGCCGGCCGGGCCGGCGGAACGCGCGAAAAACGGATCCGGAGGCCCTGCGGCCCCGGAGCGGGAGGAAGATAGAGGCCACCGCGCGGCCCCGCGTCAAGGATCCGTCCCCGCTTTCCACTCCGCAGCCCGCCTGCGACGGCCCCATGATGCCTCAAGCCGGAGCCTTTCCGGTGAACTCCCCTTCACCGGAAAGGCTCCCTCCTCTGGTTCGCGCAATTCCCGGCGCAGAACCGCTGCGCCCTTTTACTGGAATTGCTTCGGCCCATGGCGGTCCTGCCCCCATCTGGCCGCCGCGCCGCATTCATGCGAGCGTGGCGACCCGCCACCACCCCCGATGCCCTGCGTGAC
>NZ_JAIVFN010000201.1 GCF_030015065.1 Xanthobacter autotrophicus
GCCTTGAGGGCCGGGGAGGGGGTGGTATGCGGGCGCACCTTGATGTGGGCGCGGCCGGCATCCACGAGATAGCGGTTCTGGAAGAGCTTGTCCTCGACGCGAACGGCGGGTTCGGTGGCGGCCATGGGGAAACTCCCGAAGGTTGGCGGCGGCGGATGACATCCGCCGCCTGGTTCCGAGAAACCTGTGTCTTTGAAACCTGGGTCCGAACGATGGAGCGCTGAGTGAAGGGTGTCAGCGCCAGGCGCGGGCGAGGCGGAAGGCGTCGCCGAACAGGCCCGCCCACGACCGCGCGGAGGTGAAGGACTTCACCGTCATCTTCTCCTTCTCCTTCTTCGGCGTGCCGTCGACACGCAGGAAGTTGTCCATGGCCTTGTTGACCAGCTGGGGATAGGTGAGGAAGAAGTTCTGCGACTGCACATGCAGAAGCTGAGGCATGTCCTTGTACTTCTTGAGATCCTTGATGACGAAGCTGTCGTCCAGCATCTTCTTGTAGAGCGACAGGTTGGAAGCCGTCATGGGATCCTTGCGGGACTTCACCTGGAAAATCGCCTCTGCAGCGATCCGTCCCGAGGTCATGGCGAGGTTGGAGCCCTCGCGATGAATGGCATTGTTGAGCTGGGCCGCATCGCCCACCACCACCCAGCCATCGCCGAACAGCTGGGGGATCGCCTTGAAGCCGCCCTCGGGAATGAGGTGCGCGGCGTATTCCTTCACCTCCGAGCCCTCGATCAGCGGGGCGACGGAGGGGTGGCGCTTGAACTTCTCGAGCAGCTGGTAGGGCGATTCCCCGCTGGCCTGGAAATCCGAGACCAGGCAGCCGAGGCCCAGCGAGATGCACTCGCGATTGGTGTAGATGAAGCCCATGCCGGTCATCCCCTTGGAGATGGTTCCGGCGGCTTCGATCACGACGCCCTCATTGCCCTTGAGGTTGAAGCGCTGCTCGATCACCTCCTGCGGCATGAAGTGCATTTCCTTCACCGCGAGGGCGACCTCGGTGGGCTTGGGAATCTTGCGCAGGCCGGCGCGGGTGCCGAGCAGGCCGGTGACGCCTTCCGCCAGCACCACCACGTCGGCGTGGATCTGGCCGCCGCCGCGATCGGTCTTCACGCCGATCACCTTGCCGTAGGCGTCCTGGACCAGCTCGGTCACCGTGGTCTCGCAGACGACGAGGGCACCGGCCTCACGCACCTTGCTGGAAAACCACTTGTCGAACTGCGCCCGGATGATGGTGTAGCGGTTCGGCTTTTCCTCGTTGAAGTCGTCGGAGCGATACTGCAGCCCGGTATGGGAGTTCTCGCCCATCATCCAGAAGCGCTGCTCGATCAGGTGCCGCTCAAGCGGAGCATCCTCCCGGAAGTCGGGAATGATCTTCTCCATCATGTCCGCGTAGAGAATGGCGCCCTGCACGTTCTTCGAGCCGGAATACTCGCCGCGCTCAAGCTGGAGCACCTTGAGGCCCCGCTTCGCCATGGTATAGGCCGCGGCGTTTCCGGACATGCCGGCGCCGATGACAATCGCATCGAACTTTTCGTCGATCATCGGAGCAATCCTTCAGCTGGCGAGCTTGTCACGGGAGTGGGCGGACAGGCGCTTGTCGAAGGCTTCCGTCAGCAGGGGCAGGAAGCGGATGGCGTCGGTCACGATGCCCACATGGGCGAAGTCGAAGATGGGAGCGTTCTTGTCGGTGTTGATGGCGACGATGAGATCCGCGCCTTCCACACCCACGCGATGCTGGATCGCCCCCGAAATGCCGGCGGCGATGTAGAGCCGCGGGCGGATGGTCTTGCCGGTCTGGCCGATCTGGCGGTCGGAGGAGACCCAGCCCTTCTGCACCAGCGGGCGGGAGCAGCCGAACTCGGCGCCCATGGCGGCGGCAAGGTTCTTGACCAGCTGGAAGTTCTCCGGCGAGCCGAGGCCCATGCCGCCCGCCACCACCACGTCGGCGTAGGCGAGGTTCGCCTTGTTGGAATCGCGATCGGGCAGGAAGCTCAGGATCTTGGTGACGATGTCGTCTTCCACCACGCCGAGCTTGTGCTCGACCACGCGGCCGACCGGCTTTTCCACGCGGATGGGCATGGACATCACGCGGGGGCGCACAGTGGCCATCTGCGGGCGATAGTTGAGGGTGTAGATGGTGCAGAGCAGGGAGCCGCCGAAGGTGGGGCGGGTGGCGGCGAGCGAGCCGTCGGCGTCCACGTCGAGCTCGGTGGAATCCGCGGTCAGGCCGGTGAGCAGGGTGGTCGCCACCGCGCCGGCGAGGTCGCGGCCCAGGGTGGTGGCGCCGAGCAGCAGGATTTCCGGCTTGTAGGTGTTCACGAGGTCCGTCATCGCGGCCGTGTAGGCCTCGTTGCGGTAGTCGGTGAGCACCGGATCGGCCACCACATAAGCGAGGTCCGCGCCGTAGCAGAAGGCTTCGGCCACCGCGCCGCGCACCGTCTCGCCTTCGGCGCCCAGCACCACGGCGCCGAGCTCGACCCCGAGCTTGTCGGCGAGCTTGCGACCCTCGCCCATCAGCTCCCAGGAGACGGGATGGACCTGGCCGCGCTCCTGCTCGATGAACACCCAGACGTGCTTGTACGCCTTGAAGTGTTCCGGCAGTTCCTTCTTGGTCGACGCGCGTCCGCCGGCGGCGGGGGCTGGGGGTGTCTTCGGCTCGCTCATGATGGTCGGCTCTCTGTTCTTTGGTCCCGGGCGATCAGAAGCCGCGCGCCAGCGCGGTCAGGTCGGCTTCGAGATTGGGCTGGCGGGCAAACACTTCCGCGATCAGGGCCTCGGCGAGGTTCGAGCCCTCGGGCGCCTCGATGAACTTCGCCTTCTCGGCGCGCGGGCTCGGCGCGAACACGCGCTTCACGATGGTGGGCGAGCCCTTGAGGCCGCACTTGCTCATGTCCTCGACGCCGGCCTCCTTGGCGCTCCACTTCACGATCTCGGCGCGGGCGGCGCGCAGGGCGTTCTCCATGGTGCCGCGGCGGATCTCGTTGGTGGCTTCCAGCATGGCCACGAGGCAGGGCAGCTTGCTCTTGAGCACCTGCGTGCCGCCTTCGGCGCGGCGCTCCAGGGTGATGGTGCGGCCGGCCGGATCGAACTCCGCCACCTTGGCCACATAGGTGACCTGCATCAGGCCGAGGCGCTTGGCGATGCCGGGGCCGACCTGCGCGGTGTCGCCGTCGATGGTCTGCTTGCCGGTGAAGACGAGGTCCGGCACGCCATAGGTCTCACCAATCTTGGTGATGGCGGTGGCGAGGGCGAAGCTGGTGGCGAGGGTGTCGGAGCCGGCGAAGAAGCGGTCGGTCAGGAGCACGGCCCGGTCGGCGCCGTAGGTGAGGGCCTTGCGCAGGGAGTCTTCCGCGGAGGGCGGGCCCATGGTGAGGACCGTGACTTCCCCGCCGAACTTGTCGCGCAGGCGCATCGCCTCTTCCAGGGCGAACAGGTCGTAGGGGTTGATGATCGTCGGCACGCCCTGCCGCATGATCGTGTTCGTGACGGGGTGGACGCGGATCTGCGCTGAATCCGGGACCTGTTTGATGCAGACGACAATGTGCATGAATTCGCTCCGAGCCCTTCACGACGGCTTTGCACGGAAGACTGGCAAGTGGCGTGCCAAGGCGGCCTGTCAGGCCAGTGTCATCTGTGAATCATTCGCATTGGCAATGGTTTGCGCAGTATTGTCGAGAACCGGCGATGCCTTTGCGCAGTCATCCTTCGTCGTGGATCTGGAATCTTGTCAGGAAGGCGACAGCTGCGCGTCGCGCCGCGCTGACCTGCGAGCGCCTCGCGATGACGCGTCGCAATTGCGACGCTCGCTTCGTTTTGTGGCCATCCCGGTGTCCGGAGGCCGACGCGGCCGGGGAAGGGCGCGGTGCGAAGGGCGGTGGATCGTGAAGGCGTGTCGCGTTTGATCCGCATCGGGGCAAGGCGTGACGCCTCGCGGGGGATCAGGGAAGCACGTGAGGAAGACCTCTTGCGGTCGCGGCGGACGGTGGCGGCGACTTTCGTCCTGCAAAAGGTCCCCCGCCCGAAGGCGAGGGACCGGGACGTCTGAGAAGTCTCGAGATAGGCTGTATGAAAAGGCGTATCGAAAAGGTCACGCCGGGGCCATCTGAAATATTCGCGACATGCCATGGGGCAGTCACGCGGCCCGGCGTCCGGGGCGACGGGCCGGCACGAGGCCGGCCCGCCTACGTCACGTTCAGCCGGCGGCGAGGTCGGCGGCGGTCTTGCCGACCTGGCTCTCGTCGACGGCCTTCATGATGCCGTGCTCCATCAGCATGTCCTCGAGCTCGTCCATGGTGATGGGGGTCGGGATGATGCCGTTGCCAGCGTTGTTGTGAA
>NZ_JAIVFN010000202.1 GCF_030015065.1 Xanthobacter autotrophicus
GCCGAAGCCGGAAACATCCGGCTTCGGGCGGGAGAGGGTTCCCGACCGTGTCCTTGCCGCGTTTTCTTCAAGCAAAACCGGTGTCCACTTTCGCTAAAAATGCTCCAGAGAGCCCGCCCATGCTCCTCGTTCCCTGCCCCTATTGCGGACCGCGCCCCGAGGTGGAATTCCACTGCGGCGGCGAGGCCCATATCGCCCGCCCGGCCGACCCCGGCGCCCTCGATGACGCCCGGTGGGCCGAATATCTCTTCGTGCGCGCCAGCACCAAGGGCGTCCACGCTGAGCGCTGGCTGCATTCCCACGGCTGCGGCCGCTGGTTCAACGCCCTGCGCAACACCGTGAGCGACAGCTTCCTCGCGAGCTACGAGATGGGCCAGCCGCGCCCTGCCCTTCCCCCAGAAGGAGGCAAATGAGATGGCCCAATCCAATCGCCTCCCGAAGGGCGGCCGCATCGACCGCACGAAGCCCCTCGCCTTTACCTTCAACGGCAGGACCGTCGAGGGCTTTGCCGGCGACACGGTGGCTTCCGCGCTCATCGCCAACGGCATCCGCCTGGTGGGCCGCTCGTTCAAGTATCACCGCCCGCGCGGCATCCTCACCCACGGCTCCGACGAGCCCAACGCGCTCTTGAAGGTGGATCGCGGCCCCGGCCGCACCGATCCCAACAACCGCGCCACGGTGATCGAGGCGGTGGGCGGCCTGAAGCTGTCCTCGCAGAACCACTGGCCCTCGCTGGAGCACGATATCGGCGCGGTGAACGACCTGATGTCGCCCGTATTGGTGGCGGGCTTCTACTACAAGACCTTCATGTGGCCGCGCTCGTTCTGGGACAAGCTCTACGAGCCGAAGATCCGCGCGGCAGCCGGCCTCGGCGTGGCGCCGGACGTGGCGGACGCCGATCGCTATGTCCACCGCAACGCCCATTGCGACGTACTGGTGGTTGGCGCGGGGCCGGCCGGCCTTGCCGCCGCGCTCGCCGTCTCGGAAACCGGCAAGCGCGTGATCCTCGCCGACGAGCAGGCGGAGATGGGCGGCAGCCTCCTGGCCGAGCGCACCGCCACCATCGACGGCATGTCCGCCGCGCAATGGGTGGCGCAGGCGCTGGCGACGCTGGCCGCCCGCGCCAACGTGACCCTTCTGCCGCGCACCACGGCCTTCGGCTATTACAACCACAACCACGTGGTGCTGACCGAGCGCGTCACCGACCATCTGGAGAAGCCCGACCCCAAGCTGCCGCGCGAGCGGCTGTGGCAGGTGCGGCCGCAAGAGGTGGTGATCGCCACCGGCGCCCACGAGCGCCCGCTCTCCTTCGCCGACAATGACCGCCCCGGCATCATGCTGGCGGAAAGCGTGCGCGCCTACATCAACCGCTACGGCGTGGCGCCGGGCCGGCGCATCGTGTTCGCCACCAATGGCGCCTCGGCCTATGCCGCGGCGGCGGACGCCAAGGCCGCCGGGCTCGACGTGACCATCGTGGACACCCGGCCGGAAAGCGCCATCGGGCCGGAGAAGGCGCTGGCCTCGGGCATCGAGATCCTCGCCGGCCACACCGTGGTCGGCTCCACCGGCGGCAAGGGGCTCACCGGCCTCATCGTGGCGCCCTTCACCGCCGGCAAGGTCGGCGCGCGGCGCACCCTGCCGTGCGATTGCGCCGGGGTCTCGGGGGGCTGGACGCCCTCCGTGCACCTCCACTCCCAGTCGCGCGGCAAGCTCGCCTTCCGCGAGGACATCGACGCCTTCGTGCCCGGCACCCCGGTGCAGAAGGAGCGCTCGGCCGGCGCCTGCAAGGGCACCTACGACCTTGGCGCCATCCTCGCCGAAGGCTGGGCCGCCGGCAGCAGCGCGGCGGGCGCGGACGGCACCCGCCTCTTCGCCGCCGCCCCCGCCACGCCCACGGGATTTGCCCCGGCGCGGGTGCTGCCCACGGACGACGATCCCAAGAAGGTGCGCGCCTTCCTCGACTTCCAGAACGACGTGACGGCGAAAGACATCCGCCTCGCCGTGCGCGAGGGCTTCGAGAGCGTGGAGCATGTGAAGCGCTACACCACCAACGGCATGGCCAGCGACCAGGGCAAGACCTCCAACATGGCGGCCCTCGGCCTCTTGTCGGAAATTTTGGAAAAGCCGGTGCCCCAGGTGGGCACCACCACCTTCCGCCCGCCTTATACGCCGGTGACCTTCGGCGCCATCATTGGCTCGGCGCGTGGGGCCTTGTTCGACCCCATCCGCACCGCGCCGCTGCATGAGTGGGCGAGCGAGCACGGGGCGAAGTTCGAGAACGTCTCCCTGTGGCGCCGCGCCTGGTATTTCCCCAAGGCGGGGGAAGACATGCACGCGGCGGTCGCGCGCGAATGCAGGGCGGTGCGCGAGGGCGTGGGCATCTTCGATGCCTCGACGCTGGGCAAGATCGAGGTGAAGGGGCCGGATGCGGCGGAATTTCTCAACCGCATCTATCCCAATGCCTGGCTGAAGCTGGAGAGCGGCAAGTGCCGCTACGGGCTGATGCTGAAGGAAGACGGCTTCATCTTCGACGATGGCGTCGTCGCCCGCCTCGCCCCCGACCTGTTCCATGTGACCACCACCACCGGCGGCGCGCCGCGCGTGCTCGCCCACATGGAGGATTATCTCCAGACCGAGTGGCCGGACCTCAACGTCTTCGCCACCTCCACCACCGAGGAATGGGCGGTGATCGCCCTTCAGGGTCCCCGCGCCCGCGACGTGCTGGCGCCCTTCGTCACCGGCATCGACCTTGCGCCTGCGGCCTTCCCCCACATGGCGGTCCGCGTCGGCGAAATTTGCGGCGTGCCGACCCGGCTCATGCGCGTGTCCTTCACCGGCGAGCTGGGCTTTGAGATCAACGTGCCGGCGGACCACGCCCGCGCGGTGTGGGAAGCGCTGTTCGATTACGGCCAGCGCTTCGGCATCACCCCCTACGGCACCGAGGCCATGCACGTGCTGCGTGCCGAGCGCGGCTTCATCATCGTCGGCCAGGAGACCGACGGCACGGTGACGCCGGACGATCTCGGCCTGTCCGGCATGGTCTCGAAAGTGAAGCGCGACTTCGTGGGCAAGCGCTCGCTGGCGCGCCCCGACATGGCCCTTGCCGACCGCAAGCAGCTGGTGGGCCTCGTCTCCCGCGACGGCCGCACGGTGCTGGACGAGGGGGCGCAGATCGTCGCCGATCCAGCTCAGGCGGTGCCCATGACCATGCTGGGGCACGTCACCTCGTCCTATCTCAGCCCCAGCCTTGGCCATCCCATCGCGCTGGCGCTGGTTGCCGGCGGGCGGGCGCGCATGGGCGAGACCCTGCATGTCACCACCCCCACCGGCTTCACCGCCGTGACCGTGACGGCGCCGGTGTTCGTCGATCCCGAAGGCAAGCGCGTGAACGGCATCCAGAGCGAAGGAGTGCTCCATGCTTGATACTCCCACCACCGCCCGCCGCACCCCCATCCTGCCGGCGGGCAAGGGCGGCATCGTCTCCCCCCTGCCCCCGGCCGATCGCTTCGTGCTGCGGCTGAGGGGCTTTTCCGGCACCGCCGGCGGCTTCGACCTCGCCGGCGCTCTCAACACCGCCCATGGCACGCCGGAGCGCTTCGCCGCCCGTCTCGGCCCGGACGAATGGCTGCTGGTGATGCCCGAGGGCGAAGGCGCGGCCACCCGGGCGGCGCTGGAGGCCGACCTTGCTGGCCGCTTCTTCTCGCTGGTGGCTGTGGGGCACCGCAATGTGGGCATCGCCGTCACCGGCCCTAACGCGGCGGACGTGCTGAACGCCGGCATCGCGCTGGACCTTTCCGATGCCGCCTTCCCGCAAGGCTCATCCACCCGCACCCTGCTCGGCAAGGCCGACGTGGTGGTGGTGCGGCTGGGTTCTGGCTTCCGGGTGGAATGCTGGCGCTCGTTCGCGCCCTATGTGTCCGGCTTCCTCACCGAGGTGGCACAGGAATTCGCCTGATCGCGGGGGTCGGGTGAAAAGAAAGCGCGGGACGGAGGCCATCCGTCCCGCGCTTTTTGCTTGGGTTTTTTGGAGCGTCATGCCCGACCGCGCGATCTGCTCCCTCTCCCGCGTGCGGGGGAGGGTTGGTGTGGGGGCAGGAGCGCCGGGGCAAAGCCCAGCGGCAGGAAAAGCGGCAGTCGCCCTCCCCC
>NZ_JAIVFN010000203.1 GCF_030015065.1 Xanthobacter autotrophicus
TCCCACCTCAGGCTCGGGGAACGGGTGGGCGTGGGCTGGCTCGGCCATGCCTGCGGCACCTGCCCCTATTGCGCCGCGCTGGAGGAGAACCTCTGCGACGCCCCGGTCTTCACCGGCTGCACGCGGGACGGCGGCTTCGCCACCCACACGGTGGCGAACGCGAATTTCGTCTATCCCCTCGGCGAGGCGGGCGACGACGCCGCGCTGGCGCCGCTGCTGTGCGCCGGCCTCATCGGCTGGCGCACCCTGAAAATGGCCGGCGAGGGCCGGCGCATCGGCCTCTACGGCTTCGGCGCGGCGGCGCACATCATCGCCCAGGTGGCGCGCCATCAGGGCCGGGAGATCCACGCCTTCACCCGCCCCGGCGATGAGGCGGCGCAGGCGTTCGCCCGCTCTCTCGGCGCCGTCTATGCCGGCCCGTCCGATGCCCCGGCCCCCGAGCTCCTGGATGCCGCCCTCATCTTCGCCCCGGCGGGGGAACTGGTGCCGCAGGCCCTGCGCGCCGTGCGCAAGGGCGGGCGCGTGGTGTGCGGCGGCATCCATATGAGTGACATCCCCTCCTTTCCCTATCGGTGGCTGTGGGAGGAGCGGAAGATCCTGTCGGTGGCGAACCTGACCCGGGCCGACGCGCATGAATTCCTCGCGCTGGCGCCCAAGGCGGGCGTCACCACCCATGTGACGCCCTATCCGCTGGCGCAGGCCAACGACGCGCTGGACGACCTGCGCCACGGCCGCCTCAAGGGCGCGGCCGTACTGGTGCCGTAACACCAGGCCCGCGGCCGAGCAGCTTTCAGCGCTGCATCACATAGGTGCCGGGGGCCGGCTCCAGCGGCGGATAGCCGGGACCGCCGATGGGTGGCAGGGCGCCCCGCCCCGTGGAGCGCGCGGCGAGGAAGGCCTCCCACGCCGGCCACCAGGACCCCTCCTGCGGCTGGGTCGCCTCCACCCATTCATCCGGGCTGAGATTCAGGTCGAGGTGCCGGGTCTCGTGGAGGCGGAAGTGCCGGTGCTTGTGCCCCGGCTCGCTCACGATGCCCGCATTGTGCCCGCCCGAGGTCAGCACGAAGGTGACGTCGGTGTCGGTGAGCTGGTGGATCTTGTAGACCGACCGCCACGGCGCCACATGGTCCCGCTCCGTGCCCACCACGAACAGCGGCACCCGGATATCGAGCAGCGACACCGGCCGCCCGTTCACCGGATAGCGGCCGGCGGCAAGGTCGTTGTCGAGGAAGAACCGGCGCAGATAGTCCGAATGCATGCGGTAGGGCATGCGCGTCGCGTCCGCGTTCCAGGCCATGAGGTCGCTCATGGGCGCGCGCTCGCCCATGAGATATTCGTGCACGAGGCGCGACCAGACGAGGTCGTTGGAGCGCAGCATCTCGAACGCCCCGGCCATCTGCCCGGCGGCAAGATAGCCCTGGTCCCACATCATGCTTTCCAGCATGTAGAGCTCGCTGGGATCGACGAAGAGCTGAAGCTCGCCGGCTTCCGAGAAGTCGGTCTGCGCCGCCAGCAGGGTGACCGAGGCGAGCCGTGTGTCGCCGGCCCGCGCCATGGCGGCGGCGGCCACCGACAGCAGGGTGCCGCCGAGGCAGTAACCCGCCGCATGCACCTTGCTGCCGGGCACGATGGCCTCGATGGCGTCCAGCGCCGCCATGACGCCCTGGTTGCGGTAGTCGTCGAAGCCGAGGTGGCGGTCTTCCGCCGTCACGTTCCGCCAGGAAATGCAGAACACCGTGTGGCCCTTCGACACCAGGTAGCGTACCAGCGAGTTCTGCGGAGACAGGTCGAGGATGTAGTATTTCATGATCCAGGCCGGCACGATCAGCACCGGCTCCGCCGCCACCTCGCTGGTGGTCGCGCGGTACTGGATCAGCTCGATGAGGTGGTTGCGGAAGACCACCTCGCCGGGCGTCACCGCCACGTTCTGCCCTGGAACGAAGGCTTCCGCCCCAACCGGCGGGGCGTCCGTCGCCTTGCGGGCGAGATCGGCAACCGCGTTGCGCACCCCCGCGACGAAATTCATCCCGGCCGTCTCGCGCGTGCGGCGGATGACCTCCGGATTGGTGAAAGGCGAGTTGGACGGCGAAAACACGTCGAGCAACTGCCGCGCCACGAAGGCGACCAGCGCCTCGTCGTGGGGCTTCACCCCCGGCACGCCATGGGTGGCATTGTGCCACCACTGCTGGTTCAGCAGGAAGGCTTGGTACCAGAAGCGGAATGGCCAGTCCTGCCAGACCGGCGCGCTGAAGCGCTCGTCTCCCGGCAGGGGGCCGATGCAGTTGGGGAAGGTCCGGTCGAAGCTGGAGGCGACGGCGTAGGAGCCGAAGCGCGCCGCCTTGCGCCACGCCTTCAGGCCCAGTTCCGCCCGTTTGCCGGGAGCGGCCGCAAGGTGCATCCACCAGTCGAGGAAGGCCAGGGACAGCGCCGCGGGCGACAGGCCCGACGTGGTGCGCGCCACAAGGGCCGCCGCGGCCCGGTCCACCGCCCGGAAGGCCTCGGGACCGGAGCCCCGGTCGAAATCCTCGTCATCATGGCAGGCGAGGCGTGCCCAGATCTGGGTCAGCATCCGGGCCGGATGGGGCAGCTGGGAGAAGTCCATGGCCGTGCGTTCCGGTGCGGGAGACGGCGAGCGAGCGGCCGGCGCGGACACGGCGCCGGGCGCCTTTGCCGGCGCAGGCGGGACGGGGGCCAGGGACGGAAGGCGGGATTCGAGGGGCATCGGCCGGTCTCTTCGCAAACTCGTGTGCTGCCGGGCGGTCGCCATCGGCGCTTGTGCTGTTCCTTGCCCGTGCTCCGGGCGCTTTCATGGCGCGCCAGCATGAGCGGCACGGATTACGGCACCATGACTCTCATCAAATAGTTGCGACACATCAAAAAATGTCGCGGTAGCGCGCGAGGAACGCCTTTGGCCGCAGGTTGAACAGTACCGCATGCCGCCGATGGGCCTTTTTCTTCAGCCGCTTCTGGGCGAGATCCATGGCGAAGGCGAGCCGCTGCCGCGTCCCGTCCTCGAGGGCGGGTGCGGCCGCGAGCATGGAGCGCAGGATCTCAATGTCCTGATAGGCGCCGAGGATGTCCCGAAGACGCTGCGCCTTGCGGGCGCGCTTCAGCCCCCGCCCGCCGAAGGCGGATGCGATGAAGCCCATCTGGTAGCGATGGGCCACCACGCGCTTGCGGGCCTCGTGCATGGCCTGCGGCGTGGTGAAATGAGCCCTCCGGGCCTGGCGATAGGCCTTTACCAGACCCTCGCCAATGTCCGCAGCCGCCACCTCCGCGCCGAAGTCGCCCGCGAGCGTCGCCCGCACCTCGGCCCCGAAGGCGGTGAGGGAGGCGCGATGGCGCTCGGCCTCCTCCGGTTCCGCCGCATCCGGGCCGATGGCGGCACGGGCATCCGCCGCGTCGCAGGCGATGAGGAGCCCCGCCGTCTCGACCACGTCGATGGCCTCGCCGGCGGCGGCCTTGTCGCGCGCACCGGACATGGCGCGGGCCACCTCCGCCGTGTGCCGGCGCAGGGCCAGGGCGGCGTCGCCGGGCACGAGGCGCAGCAGGGCCCGCAATTCCTTCATGGCCTTGCGGGCATCATGGACCATCTCCACCGGGTCCGGATCCTCCACCGCTTCCTTCAGGGTGTCGAGGACGTCGAGAAGCGCGAACACCAGCGCCTGCCCCGCAGCGGAAGCAGCAGCGACGGTATCCCCGGGGCCGGCGGTGTCCGATCGGGTATGCATGTCCTCTCCAGCTCCCATCCATCAATCCTGCCACCGCCGGAGGGCTTCGTCTTTTCAGGATAGCACCATGGCGCTGGCGATGCCTCCCGCCCCGGCGATGGCGACCAGCGCCCGGCCGCCGGCGCCCCGAAGCCGGTGGAATGCCCGGACCGCCAGGACCGCTCCCGAAGCCCCGATGGGGTGGCCCCGGGCGAGGGCGCCACCCTGCGCATTGACCCGCTCCGGATCAAGGCCCAGCCGCGCGATGCCGGCGAGGGCCTGGGCAGCATAGGCCTCCATCAGTTCCACATGCTCCATGTCGCCCGCATGAAGGCCGAGCCGCGCACACAGGGCCGCAACTGCCGCAACCGGCGCCAGCGCCGGCATCAGCGGATCACCGCCCCGCGCCAGCGCTCCGAGCAATTGCACCCGCC
>NZ_JAIVFN010000204.1 GCF_030015065.1 Xanthobacter autotrophicus
GCATTATCGGTCGTTATTCACCTTTATATAGAAATGGCCATTTTCACGGCCTTGACGCCCGCGAATGGCCAACGGCCGGGTCCAGGATCGCGAGATTCCGCGTCTGCAGGTGTCGTGCATTTCATCACGGAATCGGCTATTAGGTAGAATATAGCCAATCAGGAACCTGGGCATTAACAATGGCTCTGAGCATCAAGGATCCCGAGACGGAGCGCTTGGCGCGCGACCTCGCCGCGCGCACCGGCGAGACGATCACCGTCGCCACCCGCCGGGCGCTTGAGGAGCGCCTTCGCCGGGTGGGATCCAACGCCCGCAAGGCGGCGGCCCTACTGGAGGACCTGGCGGCAATCCAGCGGCGCTGGAACGCCCTACCCGTCCTCGACCCCCGCAGCCCCGACGAGATCATCGGCTACGACGAGAACGGGGTCCCCTCCTGATGGTTATCGACACCTCCGTGCTAGCCGCGATCGCCTTCAACGAGCCGGAGGCGGCTCGCTTCCGCGCGCAGATCGCCGATGATCCAATACGGCTGATCTCGGCAGCCACACTCCTCGAGGCGGCGATGGTGATCGAGACCCGTCTTGGCGAGGCTGCCGGCGCCGATCTTGACCTGTTCCTGCACAAGGCCGAGGCCGAGATCGTTGCGGTGAGCGCTGAGCACGCCGATCAGGCCCGCCGGGCCTGGCGCCGCTATGGGAAGGGTCGCCATCCGGCCAGCCTCAACTTCGGCGACTGCTTCTCCTATGCCCTCGCCGCGCTCAGCGGCGAACCGCTGCTGTTCAAGGGCGATGATTTTTCAAAGACTGACATTCAGGCGTATGGATAATTTGATCCATACGTCATGACATAGATGTCCATACGAAGGAGGCGCTGATCCGAACGCTGCAGATCCGTGATGAACGCGCCCGCGCCCTGGCCGAGCAGCTCGCGGCACGCCGCAAGGTTACGATGACCGAGGCCGTGACCCAAGCGCTGGAGGGCGAGCTGAAGCGCGAGAAGGAGCCGCTGGCCAGCCGACTGAAGCAGATCGCCACCACCCTTGCGGCCGATGCCAAGCCTGGGGACAAGGTGATGACCAAGGACGAGATAGACGAAATGTGGGGCCACTGATGTTCGTCGACACCTCGGTTCTGGTCGCGATCCTAGCCGACGAGCCAGACGCCTCCGGTTTTGCCGCGAAACCGGAGTGCGCCCCTCCCGGGGCACGGAAGATCGGCGCATTGACGTGTCGGAGTCGGATCTTATATAGCTAGACAGTCTAGCTAGAAAGGTGCGCGCATGGATTGGCCGCTGCAGGATGCCAAGAACCAGTTCTCCAAGGTCGTGCAGAAAGCCCGCGCCGAGGGCCCGCAGGTCGTCACCCTGCGCGGCGAGCGCGCGGCCGTCGTGCTCTCGGCCGCCGACTATGACGCGCTGCGGGCCGGCCGGCCGACGCTGGTCGACGATCTGCTGTCAGGACCGGCGTGGAACGATGCGCTCGCCGAGACGGTGACACAGCGGGCCACGCGCCCCAGCCGTGACGTGCCCTTCTGATGTACCTCGTGGACACCAACGTGGTCTCTGAGGCCCGGCGCGGCACGCCGGCGGCGGTCTCGTGGCTGCGCGCAGTCGATCCGCTCAGCGTCCACCTCAGCGCCCTTACCCTCGGCGAGATCATGCGCGGCATCGCGCTGAAGCAGAAATCCGACCCGAAGGCCGCTGGCCGCCTCGCCGAATGGCTGCGCAAGCTGCGCCATGACCATGCCGATCGGATCCTGCCGGTCACCGACCAGATCGCCGTCGAGTGGGGACGGATCGCCACGCTCAGACCGCGTTGCGACATCGACGGGCTGATCGCAGCGACGGCCATCGTCCACGACCTCATCGTCGTCACCCGCAACGTCGTGAATTTCGAGGACACCGGCGCGTCGGTGATCAATCCGCAGGATCTCGAATAATGACGGTCGAAGCCGATCCGGAGCTGCGAGAGGGAGACCCGATCAATCCCCCCTCCCCTGCCCTCCCCGAACCGGTGAATCCGGCATCATCTGCTGTGCCGGCACACCTCGAGCGCCTCACCGAACGGGCGCGGGATTATGTCAAGGCGGCGAGCTCGGCGAACACCCGAAGGGCTTATGCTTCCGACTGGAAGCATTTTTCCGCCTGGTGCCGGCGGCAGTCACTGGAGGTCCTCCCTCCCTCCCCCGAAGTCGTAGGGCTCTACATCACCGCCTGCGCGTCCGGTGCCGTCACTCCGGGCGACAAGCCACATGCAGTCTCGACCATCGAGCGCCGGCTGTCGGCCATCTCCTGGAACTACACCCAGCGCGGCACGCCGCTCGATCGCAGCGACCGCCACATCGCCACCGTGCTCGCCGGCATCCGCAACACCCATGCTTCCCCTCCCCGGCAGAAGGAGGCCGTCCTACCTGAGGATGTCATCGCCATGCTGGAGACGCTCGACCGCCGCACGCTGCGTGGCCTCCGCGACCGGGCCATGCTTCTGCTCGGCTTCGCTGGCGGTCTGCGGCGCTCCGAGATTGTCGGCCTCGATGTCGGCCGGGACCAGACCGAGGACGGCCGTGGCTGGGTCGAGGTCCTGGACAAGGGGCTTCTCGTCACGCTCCGCGGCAAGACTGGTTGGCGCGAAATCGAAGTTGGCCGCGGGTCCTCCGACGCCACCTGCCCCATTGTGACGCTCCAGACCTGGCTGAGGCTGGCGAAAATCGGCCATGGCCCGCTGTTCCGTCGGGTGACCGGCCACGGCAAGGATGTGGGCCCAGAGCGGCTCAATGACCGGGAGGTGGCTCGCCTGGTGAAGCGCACGGCGCTCGCCGCGGGTGTCCGAGGCGATCTTACCGAGGGCCAACGGCAGGAAAAATTCTCCGGCCACTCCCTGCGCGCCGGCCTTGCCTCCTCGGCCGAGGTCGACGAGCGCCACGTGCAGAAGCAGCTGGGGCACGCCTCGGCCGAGATGACCCGCCGCTATCAGCGTCGGCGCGATCGCTTCCGCGTCAATCTTACCCGCGCCGCCGGCTTGTAACCTCACGCTGACTGTCGAAGGGGATTCCCTTCTTGTCCGACGTTCCGCCTCTCCGCCTCTCATGGCCTCTTCGCCGGCCTGGGCCCATCAGCCGGCGAAGAGCGGATACGCCCTGCCCCGTCGCGCTGTTGGTCGAGCTTCGCCCGCAGAAGCGCCATCACCATCGGCCAGGTCGAGAATTTGCCCTCCTGCGCCCGTTTCGTCAGGCTGCGCAAATAGCCCCCGGGGCTCGAAATTTGCTCCGTCCGCTGCAGGATCGCAGCGATGACCGTGGCCGCTTGCCCTTCTCCCATTGCGGCGCAGGCGTCCTGGTAGGCGCTGGGGCTGATACCGAGATAAGCCCGGGCCAGCTGCGCGGTCGCGAGCAGATCGCGCCACGTTCGAATTTCGCCTCCCGCTGCAAGGCCCCGGATTTCAGGACAAGCGTCAACGATGATGTTCAGGGGAAGGTCCCGTTGCGGGAGCATGCGGACGTTATCAGAACCACAGGCTCCGCCTTCCTTTTCAGTTGAGTGGCTATATTCAGATTCATTTTTAGAGTCTGGTTTTGAATTTTGTTTGTGGCGCTCATTATGAGACTCATTGGCGCTTGAATTTTGAGATTTTATGAAATCCTCCAGCGCCTTATGCACAAGCGCGCGAAGCACGCTGAGTTCGGCTAGGATAATCTCCACCATTGCCTTCGATGCTGACCGCGGGAGCCGCTCCATAAGGCCCTCATAGGCCATGCGATATCCTCGCCAGTCGCCAGGGACCCCTTCTTCGATGCCGGCGGCGATCATCTTCACAACGTCCCGCCGTGCGATCGTCAGCCGCTCGCGCAGGATGCGGAAGGCCTTCTTCTCCGCCTGGGTGGTCTCCGCGAGTCTTTTGAACTCATCCGCCCGGGCGACAATGGGCGCCAGGTCGAAGCCGTAAGCCTGCTCGATCTCACCCGACGGTCCTTTGCGCGCGAAGCGCTTGCCGTTCGGACTGTCTCTGCGAATGACCAAGCCGCAGTGCACAAGGATGGCGATATGCCTGCGAAGCGTCGCCGGCGACATGCCGTTCGCTCGATCGCTGAGCTGCGCGTTGGACGGGAAGACGACGAG
>NZ_JAIVFN010000205.1 GCF_030015065.1 Xanthobacter autotrophicus
CCCTTTGCCCGCCCCTCGGCACCGCGGCCCCGGTGACGCTCATGCCTTCAGCCTCTCCAGGATGTCGCCGGGCGCGATCAGCTCACGGGAGCCGTCCACGCGGCGCTTGAGTTCCACCTTGCCGTCGGCGAGCCCCTTCGGCCCGACCAGGATCTGCCACGGCAGGCCGATGAGGTCGGCGGTGGCGAACTTGGCGCCGGCCCGCTCCTCGGTATCGTCGTAGAGCACGTCATAGCCGGCGGCGGTCAATTCCGCGTAAAGCTTTTCGCAGGCGGCCTCGGTGGCGCTGTCGCCGGCCTTCAGATTCAGGATGCCCACCTGGAACGGGGCCACCGCATCCGGCCAGATGATGCCGTTGTCGTCGTGGCTCGCCTCGATCATGGCGGCGACGAGACGGGAGGGGCCGATGCCGTAGGAGCCCATGTGGATGGTGTGCTCGGCGCCGTCCGGCCCCTGCACCCTGGCGCCGAAGGGCTCGGAATATTTGGTGCCGAAATAGAAGATGTGCCCCACCTCGATGCCCCGCGCGGCCATGCGCCGCGCCTCGGGAATGGCGGCGAAGGCGGCCTCCTCGTGCTTCTCGGAGGTGGCGGCGTAAAGCTGCGTCCACCGATCGAACACGGACTGGAGGCCGGCCGCGTCGTCGAAGTTCACGTCGGCGGAGGGCGGCGCCATATCGAGGTAGTCGCCGTGGCAGAACACCTCGCTCTCCCCCGTGGAGGCGAGGATGATGAATTCGTGGGAGAGGTTGCCGCCGATGGGACCGGTGTCCGCCACCATGGGAATCGCTTTCAGCCCCATTCTTGCGAAGGTGCGCAGATAAGCGACGAACATCTTGTTGTAGGAATGGCGGGCGCCGGCGGCGTCGAGGTCAAAGGAATAGGCATCCTTCATCAGGAACTCGCGCGAGCGGTAGACGCCGAAGCGCGGGCGCACCTCGTCCCGGAACTTCCACTGGATGTGGTAGAGGTTGAGCGGCAGCGCCTTGTACGACTTCACATAGGCCCGGACGATCTCGGTGATCATCTCCTCGTTGGTGGGGCCGAACAGCATCTCGCGCTCGTGGCGGTCCTTGATGCGCAGCATCTCCTTGCCATAGTCGTCGTAGCGCCCGCTCTCGCGCCACAGGTCCGCCGACTGGATGGTGGGCATCAGCATCTCGATGGCGCCGGAGCGATTCTGCTCCTCGCGGATGATGTTGCACACCTTGTTGAGCACCCTGAGGCCGAACGGCAGCCACGCATAGATGCCGGCCGATTCCTGCCGGATCATGCCGGCGCGGAGCATCAGGCGGTGGGAAACGATCTCCGCTTCCTTGGGCACTTCACGCAGGATGGGGAGAAAATAGCGGGACAGGCGCATCGGCGGGCTCTGGATCTCAAACCTGGGAACGAAGTCGGCGCGAGTGAAAGCGGAAGGGGAGCTAAAACACAAGAGCCAGCGGCCCGCGACGGCGCCGCGTGCGCGGCTTCCGCCACAGGGCCGGCCGGTAAAATGATCTCGCGCGCTGTTCCGGACACGAGACGGCGGCGCCGGCGCGCCCCGCCACGGCGGATGCGGCCCGATGGAGGTAGCCATGCGCCTTTCGAATGACAGACACGGTGTCTCACAACCATAGTGCATTGCAGCAATGCGCTTATTGCGGCGCAAGGATGACAAACGACAGATTCTTGTTCTATTTTGACCTCGCACAAGAAAGGGGATCGTCACCGGCCGGCCAGATGGACGGTGAACGCGGTCCGGGTCTCGGGAGGAATCGAAGAATAAGCCGACCGACGGCCGCTGCTTGGCACTCAATGCCTTTTGGCGCATACGGTATCGGCATCACGGCTCGGCCGCGCGGCTCAAGAAGCGGACTTAGATCCGCAGGCGGCGCAGGGCCCCGTGGAATGACAAAGGCGCAGCCCCGGGCTGCGCCTTTTTCTTTTGCATCCTTCTTTGCATCGTGACCATCCGGGGCCTCGCGCCTCAGCCTCCCGCGAACACCAGCCGCACATAGGCCCGGAACTGAAGCACCTGCCGCGGCAGGATGGAGGGATCGCGCAGCGCGCGCCCCAGCACCAGCCCGCCTTCCACCACCGTCGCCAGCATGTCGGCGAGGGCGTCGAGGTCCACCGCCTCCCGCGGGGGATGGGTGCGCGCGATCAGATCGAAGCGCTCGCGGAACCTCACGCGCCATTCCAGCATGCCCTGGGCGTTGAGGTCGCGGATCTCGCGGTTGAAGAGCTGGTCCTGATAGCAGAAGGAGGCCGCGAGGCAGCCGGGATGGGCCTCCTCGAGCATGGCCATGTTCTCCGCGAACAGCTTCAGGGCGATCAGCAGGCCGTGGAGCGGATCCTCGTTCAGCTCGTCGGCGCGGGCGAACAGGTCGTCGAGCAGGGCCCGGTCGCGCTCCAGGTAGCGCTGCATCATGGCCTTGGCCAGCTCGGCCTTGTCCTTGAAATGGTAGAAGAAGCCGCTCTTGGTGATGCCCACCGCCGCGATCAGCTCCTCGATGGAGGTCGCGGCGAAGCCTTTCGCCAGCACCGCCTCCTCGGCGAGGGCCAGGAGCCGCTCGCGCGTGTTGCTACCCCGTCTCGGGACCTGCTCCAGCATGGCCTTGATGTACCATAGGTACAGTTGACACCAACGTACCCTTCCCCTGGGACATCATCCCACAACTCGGCAGGATCCGGAAATGAAAGCACGCGGAATGACTTGCCCCGCGTTTCATCGGGATTGACCACGAGTAGCGTAGAACTTGGGCCACCCTGGACGCACGGTTCGATCCGACGGGACGGCGGCAGTCCTTTCATTCGGATACCGCCGCCGCCCTCCTCTGGACGGAGATCACCATGAGCAAGTATCGCGCGGCCCTGCCGCAACTGGCCGGCCGCCTGTTCCTGATGGATGGCGGGCTGGAAACCACCCTCGTCTTCCACCAGGGCATCGACCTGCCCTGCTTCGCCGCCGCCGACCTGCTGAAGGACACGGAAGGCACGCAGCGCCTCGCCGCCTATTACGATCAGTATGCCGGCGCGGCGGCAGCCGCTGGGCTCGGCTTCGTGCTCGATTCCCCCAACTGGCGCTCGAACCCCGACTGGGGCGCGAGGATGGGCCTGTCCCGCGAGGCCCTCGCCGATGCCAACCGGCGCGGCATCGCGCTGATGGAGGAGATGCGCGCGCGCCACGAGACGCCGCTCTCGCCCATGGTGGTGTCCGGCGTCGTCGGCCCGCGCGGCGACGGCTATATCGCCGGGGCCATGATGACGCCGGATGAGGCGCGCGATTACCACGCCTGGCAGATCGGCCTCTATGCCGAGACCACCGCCGACATGGTGACGGCCTACACCCTGACCTATTGCGCCGAGGCCATCGGCATCGTGCAGGCGGCGCAGGCGGCGGGGCTGCCGGTGGCCATCTCCTTCACGCTGGAGACCGACGGCCGCCTGCCCTCGGGCCAGACGCTGAAGGAGGCGATCCGCGAGACCGATGCGGCCACCGGCGGGGCGGCGGCCTATTACCTCATCAACTGCGCCCACCCCACCCACTTCGCCCATGTGCTGGAGCCGGGTGCGGACTGGATGGAGCGCCTGCGGGGCCTCAGAGCCAACGCATCACGGCGCAGCCATGCGGAGCTCGACGCCTCGCCGGACCTCGATGCCGGCGATCCGGTGGAACTGGGCCGGCTCTATGGGGAGCTGCGCAGCCGCATGCCGCACTTCACCGTGCTGGGCGGCTGCTGCGGCACCGATCACCGCCACGTGGAGCAGATCCGCTTCGCCTGCACCGCCACGAGCGCCGCGGCGTGAGGCGCCGGACGGCTCCCCCTTCCCCTTACGGGGGAGGGGGCAGCTGACCTGACTGCAAAGGGCCGCCGGGCGGAAAGCGCCGTGCCCCCTCCCTGCCC